>NZ_JAXBLV010000057.1:0-2418 GCF_034097035.1 Gemmata algarum | reverse complement strand
CTCGGCGAGCGTAACTGCCAACGCGTCACCGAGTCCGAACGGGTCACGACTGGCGACGTACTCTTTGACCGGCTTCCCGTTCACCCGGCGGTTGCGGTACAGGTACCAGCGCCCGCCGTGTCGCAACTCCCAACCCATATGACGCGCTCGGCGTGTACTACGGAACGAACAACTGCCCCGCTCACGGGTGGTCAGTGCGGCGAGGCTGGGATTGCGGTTGTGGTGCCGATAAGTGCGAGAATGGCCCGCTTGATTGGCTCGGGCAAGGTCGCCCACGCCGCTGCGACCCGAGGGAGTTGCGGGTCTGGTGGAGTTGCTGCTCCCGGTGCTGCTCCGGGAGTATTAGTATCGAGCGAACCGCTTATCTTTTCAGCAGTTGTGGAGATAGAGCGTCGGCCTCCGGAGCCGAAGGTTACAGGTTCAACTCCTGTCGGGCATACTGGAAAAGCAAGGTTTGGGTGAAGGGTGCATAACCGAGTGCACCAAACTCGCCCCGGTTCAGCCGGGGCAGGCGTTTTTTTGTCGTTTGTTAAGCATGATTCTTCCCGCTGAGTTTGTGTGGCTCTTCACGCTGATTCGGCGATCACCCCATCAAAAAATCGAGTACTCCGCGGGTCGGAAGCAACATGGCGATCCGGACTATGGTCGCGCGCCCTTACCTCGCACTGGACCTGCTCAACGCACCGGCTTCAATCTCTGAGTAGCCCAGGGGAGATTGTCTCGCGTGGCCGCTCCACTCACTGAATAGCGAACCAGTTGGTAGTTGCTGGCGAACGCACTCGATTCAATAAGTGGTTTTGAAGATCAGTGAGAGCGGCGACGGGAAACCTGATGTGAATTCACGCGGAGGGACCGCAGCGGGTGCGCCACGATAGCGGACGCCCAAAAATGGGGTCACGCCGGCTCCCGCTTGTTCCAGAAGCACGCGACGCGGTGCTGAAGTTCCCGTCCAACCACGTCACGACCCGCATTCGGCACGACTACCCCGGCAGTGGGCCGAGCGATCCCGGCGGTGCGGTCGCTTCCAGCAGTCGGCCCTGGATCGGGGTGGCTCGGTACCGCCGAACGGCGTTGTCGTCTCTAAAGGCGGCTCGCCGGGTTCAGAAGACCACACGGTGGTTGCGCCACTTGCCGTGTGTGACTGGTGGATGCAGTATCTTTTGCCGCAGGGTGAGGGCACCCTCGACTGCTTTGCGGGGTCGGCCAGTTCGCTCGTTGCCGCCCTCGACAACGGTGCCTCTCGGGTTGTTGGCATCGAGCGGGAGGCGGGGTACGTCAAGATTGCGCGGCGGATCGAACTTGGGTAGCGGGGGGCGCGAGCTATTTCGTGGCGATGACGGCGGCACCGACCACGATCAAACTGCCGCCGACCCAATGCTGCCACGCGAGCCGCTCGCCCAGGAACAGTGCGGCGAGGGCGATGGCGAACACGACGCTCAACTTGTCCACAGGAGCCACCGACGAGGCTTCGCCGAGGTGCAACGCGCGGAAGTAGCACAGCCACGACAGGCCCGTCGCCACCCCAGATAGGATCAGGTACACCATCGCTCGGCCCGACAGAGACTTCCATTCCGGCTTGCCTGCAACCAGCACGATTCCCCAGGCCAAGAGCAGCACGACCGTCGTGCGGATCGCGGTCGCCAGATTCGGCGCGATGTCCTTCGTACCCGCCTTCGCCAACACGGCGGTGATCCCCGCGAACGCCGCCGACAGTAAAGCCCAGTGTACCCAATTCATGCTGGCACTTTATGTCTCACGGCAAATGCGAGGGCAAAGATAAACTAAAGCTTATCCTCGGCTCACGTTGCGTTTAGGCTCGTCTGGTAAGGTTCCATCGTACTTGAGGTGGGCCGGGGAATGCCTCCCGGCACCTCGCTTCGACGGGAGGGTCTGATGCGAACGATGTTCCAGACGGTGGCGGCGGTGTTCACGATGGCCGTGGTCGTGGCCGGCGGGCGGGCCGAGGACGACAAGGTGCCGCTCGACAAACTACCCAAAGCGGTGGTGGACGCGGTCAAGGCGAAGTTCCCGAAGGCGGAACTGAAGGAGGCCGAGAAGGGGAAAGACGACGGCAAGGTCGAGTACGAGATCACCATCAAGGACGGCGAGAGCAAGATCGACGTGGACGTGACCGAGGACGGTACGATCACCGGGTACGAGAAGGGTATCGCCCTCAAGGACTTGCCGAAGGCCGTGTCGGCCGCCGCCGCCGCCAAGCACCCGAAGGGGACCGCGAAGTCTGCCGAGGTGGTGTACGCCGTCAAGGGCGGCAAGGACACCCTCGCCTACTACGAGGTGGTGATCGAGTTGGACGGGAAGAAGCACGAAGTCGAGGTGCTGCCGGACGGCAAGCTGAAGCCCGAAGAGAAGAAGTGATCGAGCCTGCGACACGCCGGCGGATCGTGTCGCCGCTCTTAG
>NZ_JAXBLV010000056.1:0-135212 GCF_034097035.1 Gemmata algarum | reverse complement strand
GCGCGGGAGACGAACTCACTCGGGGCGGGGCTTCTCGACGTACCCTTTGCCGGTTTTCTCGGCGACGAGCTTGTCGTACTCTTTCTGGGTCTTCGCCGCGTCGGCGCACGCCTTACGGGTCTCGCGGCCGGGGGTGCCGACCTTGCCCCACTGGGTCACCACCTCGTTCCCGTCGGTCCACACCTCCCAGAACTTGTTGGAGGCGCCGTCCACGAACTCGAAATACCGCTTGGTCGTCGTCGCCATCGTCGGTCCTCCGGAAACGGGTGCGGGCGGGCGAGGAGCGGGCGCGTCTCGCGTGGTAGTCGGTTCGGCCGGCGCAGCAACCGGCGCGGGCCGTGCGGGCGTAGCCGCTTCGGCCTTCGGCGGTGCGGGCGCCGCAACCGCGGGCGCTTTCTTGCGCGTCGGAGCGGGGGCGTTCGGGAAGCCGTCGGGCCGCGGCCCGACGTACACCGGGAACCGCAGCGCGCCGTCGTCGGTCAGCTCCTGGTACTTCACGGTGATGATGCTGCCCTTGGCGGGCGGGTTGTCGCGGTCCCGGTCTTTCAGCCCGGTCCCGACCTTGCACTTCACGCCCGAGCTGAGCTGCACCCAGAGGGCGCCGACCCGGCCCTTGTGCCGCCCCTCGCCGGCCTCGTAGTCCACCACCACCACTTCCGTGTCGAGGAACTTCTTCACCTTCAGGATGCTGGACGAGCGGGCGCGCTCGTACCTCGAGCCGGGCTTGCGCACCATCAGCCCCTCACCGCCGAGGGTGACGATCCGTTCGAGTTCCTCTTCGAGGTGTCCGTTGCCCTTGCAGACCGCGTGTTCGACCAGTGACACGAACGGCGCTTTCCAGGCGGGCCGCGCGTCCGCGAGGAACTTCATGCGGTCCTCGAACGGGCCGGCCTCGTCGGGCGCGTCGAACACCAGGAACTTCATCGGCCGCCAGCGCTCCGGTTGCCCCTGGCTGCGGGCCACGTCGCTGGCCTCCTGAAACCTCTTGCGCCCGATCCACAGCTCGCCGTCGAGCGGGTGATTGGGGAGACCCGCGGTGAACCAGTCCGGCGCGAAGTAGATGTTGTACCCGCGGGACAGGAACTGCTTGCCGTCCCAGTACGCCCGGACGCCGTCGAGCTTCTCGCTGATCCACCAGCCGGTGAGGTCCTGCTCCCCGTCCCAGGGCTCGCCCTTGAGAAGGGGCAGCTCCTTCTTGTCCTCGGCGCCGGCGGGCTTGGCCGGTAGCGTCTCGCCGACGGCCGCGAGCCGGGCCTCCTCGGCCGCTTCGCCGCGCAGCTTGCGGATGTGCTTGCACGTGCGCTTGTTGCTGGGCGCGTTCTGGTTCAGCCACGCGGGGCACGTACACGAGTACGCCCCGCCCACGTTCTTGATCTTGTACGGGTTCTTACCGGAGCCCTGCATCTCATAGATCTGGCCGTCCGCGAGGTCCATCTGTGAGTTCCGTTGGGGAGTTGTGGGTGTGAAACTACCCCGGCTCCTGCAGCGTTGCAATCGTCGTTGCCGGAGAAGTTTTTCGGCTGTAAGAAGCCCGCTACCGTTCGGGTAGTTCTGGCATCGGTCCGCCGGACTGACTTCACCTCTCCTTCGCACATGTCAGCACAAAGGGGCTTTACCATGTCTCGTTTCAGCGGGAAAGTTGTGCTCGTCACCGGCGGTACCAGCGGCATCGGCCGCGCGACGGCGGTCGCGTTCGCCCGCGAGGGGGCAAAGGTCGTGCTCTCCGGCCGGCGCGAGAAGGAAGGGCTGGCGGTCGCCGAGGCGATCACGACGGCCGGTGGCTCCGCGCACTTCGTGCGAGCCGATGTGGCGAACGAAGCCGATGTAAAGCGCCTCGTCGACGAAACGGTGGCGAAGTTCGGGCGGCTCGACGTGGCGTTCAACAACGCCGGGATCGAGATGGTGGTGCCGCTGACGGACGCGACCGAGGCCGACTACCGCCGCGTGTTCGACATCAACGTGTGGGGTGTGGTCGCGAGCATGAAGCACGAGATCGCCGCGATGCTCAAGACCGGCGGCGGGGCGATCGTCAACACGTCGAGCGTGGTCGGGCACAGCGGGATGGCGAACGTGGCTCTGTACTCCGCGACCAAGCACGCGGTGGAGGGGCTCACGAAGTGCGCGGCGCTGGAGTACGCCAAGCAGGGCGTTCGGGTGACCGCGGTGGCCCCGGCGGCGATCGTGACCGAGATGATCGACCGGTTCGTCGGCGGCGAGGACACGGAGCCGGCGAAGGGGTTGGCGGCGATGCACCCGGTGGGGCGCATGGGCCGTGCCGAGGAGGTGGCGGAGGCGGTCCTGTACCTGGCAAGCGAGAACGCGAAGTTCACCACCGGCGTCTCGCTCCCCGTGGACGGCGGCTGGCTCGCGCAGTGAGCTACGCGAACAGGGCGGCGACCGGCACGGAGAACCCCGGCAGCACGTCGGGCACCGTGAGCGCGTCGGCCGCTGTCAATATCTGCTGCGCGTTCGGCGAAGCGTTGCGATAAGTCGAAGCGGTTCGCGTCTCGAAATCAATAACAACAACGACCGACACGCCGGCGTCAAGGTACGCGCCGAGTTTGCCGAACACGTACCCCCAAGTGTCGGACGGCGAACGCACCTCGACCACGAGTTGCGGGAGCGCGGTTATGGTTCCCGTCGGGACCTCTGCGTCCTTCGCGAGGCGATCGTAACCGACAAAGCACGCGTCGGGGCCGTACACCCGCTCCGGGTCGTCCTTCGCCGGCACCTTCACAAATGTGTCGTTGGTGAAGACGCGCCCCAGCGCGTTCGCGACAACGTATTGAGTCAGGTAAAACGCGATCCCGTTGCAAACGGCGCCGTGCTTACCCCCAGCCCTTGGGCGCTCCTGGACTTGACCGCACACGTACTCGACGCGCTGGTCGTGGTGCTTCAGCCCGAACTCTTCCGCGGTCATGCGGGGTGCCGCAGGCGCGTGCAGAGCTGGGGGCAGGGCGGCGGCGATGGACATGGTTCTTCCTCGGGAGTCCGTACAACTTACCACCACGACCGACAGCTCATCCAGACCGGTCGTCAGACGTCAGGAGCGTTTCCATGCCGGCCGTCGCGATCATCTACTTCTCCGGGCAGGGGCACACGCACCAACTCGCCGAAGCGGTTGCCGAGGGGGCGACGGGTGTCGCCGGCACCACCGCCGAGTTGGTCCGCATCGTCGGCGAGGACATCGTGAACGGGCGCTGGAAGAACGCCGACGCGATGAGCAAGCTGAACGCCGCGGACGCGATCGTGTTCGGCACGCCGACCTACATGGGCGGGTACGCCGCGCAGTTCAAGGCGTTCATCGACACGTCGAGCGAGGTGTGGATGAAGCAGGGGTGGAAGGACAAGCTCGCGGCCGGGTTCACCCACTCGCAGAACCTCAGCGGCGACAAGCAGAGCACCCTCATCGGGCTGTGGGTGAACGCCATGCAGCACGGCATGGTCTGGGTCAGCCCGGCCGCGCCGGTCGAGGGGTACGAGGCCGACAAGGTGAACCGGCTGGCCGGGTACGCGGGCGTGATGGCCCAGACCCCGTGGGGCACCGAGCGCGTGTCCGACGGGGACCGGCGCACCGCCGCGCTGCTCGGCGCCCGCATCGCCGAGGCCGCGGCCCGGTGGGCGAAGGGCACGTAACTACCCGAAGAACCGCGCAACCGGCACGACGACCCCCGGCAGCACGTCGGGGAGCTTCAACTCGTCGGTGCTCTCGAAAATGTCCTGCCGGTCCTCATCGCGGTACACGGAGGCCGACCGCGTTTTGGGGTCCAGAATGACGACCACCCCGACACCGGCCGCGAGGTACTCGAGCATTTTCGTCATCAACTCGGTCCAGCGGTCCGTCGGAGAACGCACCTCGATTACCAGTTCGGGAGGAACCGTCAGGTCCTCCGGCGGTTCCCCTTTCGGAACGCGGGCGTAGCTGACGTAAAGCACGTCGGCCCCGCGCACGCTGTCGGGTCCGACCGGCACGAACGTGTCGTTAATCGCGACCCATCCGAGGTCGTGCGCCCGAACGAAATCGCCGAGCAACCGGGCCGCGTTCTGCGAGATGACGCCGCGTCGGAACTTGGCCACGCCACCTCCCTCGCGCCCGTTCGTAACTTCTTGCCCGCTCCACACCACCCGCCCACGAACCAATTCAACCCCGGAGCAGTGCCCGTACTTCTTTAGGAACTCCGCCGCGGTCATTCGCTCGCCCGCAACCACCGTACTCATGGTCAGCGCCTCCTTCAGCGGCGGATTCTACCACACACCGGATCTTCACACGCGGCCCGGTTTCGACTCGTGAAAGGTGGCGCCCGGTTGCTAGCTATAAGCGGTACACCTCACCTCGATCGGAGGCCCCGATGTTGGCCCGCGCGCTCGCCACGTGAGCCGGCGGCGCGTCCGGCGCCGGCGAGCCCCGTTACAACGTGGTGCTGGGAACCTACCTCTCCGTTTGGACAAGGGCCGCGAGGCCACCGCCCCGATTCGATTTGGAGCCCCCGATGTCGACCGTTGCGCCCGAAACCGTTCTGACTCAACTCGGCTGGCGGTACGCCACCAAGAAGTTCGACCCCGCGAAGAAGATCGCCCCGGAGCTGTGGGCGCAGCTCGAGCGCGCCGCGACCCTGTCGCCGTCGTCGCTCGGGATGCAGCCGTGGAAGTTCGTCGTCGTGACCGACCCGGCGGTGCGGCAGAAGCTGCACCCGGCGTCGTACAACCAGGCGCAGGTCCTGGACGCGTCGCACCTCATCGTGTTCGCCGCCAAGAAGCCGCCCACGACCGCGGACGCGGACGCGGTCGTCGCCCGGTCGGTCGCGGTCCGCGGGGTGCCGCCGGAGAGCCTCGACGCGTACAAGAAGATGATGCTCGGCGCCCTGTCCGGGATGGACGCCAAACAGGCGCACCAGTGGGCGGCCAAGCAGTGCTACATCGCCCTCGGCACGTTCCTCACCGCCGCGGCGCTGGTGGGCGTGGACGCGTGCCCGATGGAAGGGTTCCAGGCCGACCAGTACGACGAGATCCTCGGGCTCAAGGAAAAGGGCCTCGGGGCCGTGGTGCTCGCCACCGCCGGGTACCGCTCGCCCGACGACAAGTACGCAGAGGCCGCCAAGGTGCGGTTCCCCGTCGATGAGGTCGTGATCCGCGTGTGAGCCCGCGGTTCGCCCGCCGCGTCGGAGTGTTGCCCAACCCCTTACGAGATGCCGAATGAACCGCCTCGCACTCGGTCTACTGGCCGCCCTCGCCCCCGCGGCCGCGCTCGGCGCCGACTGGCCACAGTTCCGCGGCCCGGCCGGCTCGGGCGTCGCGGACGACCAGAAGCCGCCGGTCAAGTTCGGGCCGAACGAGAACCTCGCGTGGAAGGTCGCGGTGCCCCCGGGCGCGTCGTCGCCCGTCGTCATCGGCGACAAGCTGTTCCTGACCGCGTTCGAGAACAACAAGCTGTTCACCATCTGTTACGCGTGCGCCGACGGGAAAGAGCTGTGGCGCGCCGACGCGAAGGCGACCAAGATCGAGCCGTTCCACCCGACCGAAGGGAGCCCGGCCGCGTCCACGCCGGTCAGCGACGGGAAAACGGTGGTGAGCTACTTCGGCTCGTGCGGCGTCATCGCGTACAGCCTCGAAGGCAAGGAGCTGTGGCGGTACGACATGCCGACCGCGGTGACCAACAACGAGTTCGGCAGCGGCACCTCGCCGGTCCTCGCCGACGGGCTGGTGCTCCTGGCCCGCGACCTGTCCAAGGACTCGGCGGTGTTCGCGATCGACCTCGCGACCGGGTCGCAGAAGTGGAAGGCCGAGCGCAAGTACCAGAGCGCCTACAGCACGCCGCTCGTCTGGACGGACAGCGGCAAGCGGGTGCTGGTGGTGCCCGGGATGACGACGCTGACCGGGTACGACCTGCTCTCCGGGAAGGAGCTGTGGGCCGTCAACCGGATGGCGGCGGTCGCCTGCACCACGCCGGTGGTGTACAAGGACACGCTGGTGTACTCGGGGTGGTCCCCGGGCGGCTCGGACTTCAAGCTCCCGACGTTCGACGAGATCCTGAAACAAGCGGGGGACGACAAACTCGGTTACCTGACGAAAGAGGGCGCGCAGAAGACCCCGTTCGGCAACTTCTTCGACAACAACGACCCGAACAAGGACGGCAAAATCACCCCCGAGGAGTGGGCGATCAACATGAAAGTGCTCGCCTCCGGGGAGAACCGCGCGGTGGCTCTCAAGCCGGGCGGCAAGGGCGAACTCGCCTGGACCTACACCAAGCACCTGCCCTACGTGCCGAGCCCCATCGTGTACCGGGACAAGTTCTACCTGTTGAAGGACGGCCCGCTGCTCACCTGCCTGGACGCGAAGACCGGCAAGCCGGTGTACGAGGGCGAGCGCGTGAAAGCCGGCGCCCGGTACTACGCCTCACCGGTCGCGGCGAACGGGCACCTCTACATCGCGTCGCTCGAAGGCACGGTGGCGGTGCTGGCCGCGGACGAGACCGAGCCCGAAGTGGTTCACTCGGTCAAGTTGCCGGAACCGGTCCGCGCGACCCCCGCGATCGCCCACAACACGCTGTACGTTCGGAGTGACAAGTTCCTGTACGCGTTCACCGCAAAGAAGTGATCGGTCCCTGCCCGTAAGGGCACGAACACGGAATCGGGTGCGTTCCCGAATCAGCCGCCGGCCGCCGCTCGTGGTACGTGACCACGAGCGGCGGCCGGCGGCCGTTTCGGAACTGGGGGCAGGAGTGCCGCCCCGCCGCCAAGAGCATTACGCCAGGAGCTTTTCGACCACCACGCCGTGAACGTCGGTGAGCCGGAAGTCGCGCCCCTGGAGCCGGTACGTCAGCTTCTCGTGGTCCAGCCCGAGTAGGTGCAGGAGCGTCGCGTTCAGGTCGTGGACGTGAACGCGGTCGTCGGTCGCGTTGAACCCGAGGTCGTCGGACGCGCCGAGCACCTGACCGGGCTTCACCCCGCCGCCCGCGAGCCACACCGAGTAGCAGTTCGGGTGGTGGTCGCGCCCGTCGTTACCGCCCTGAACCATCGGCGTGCGCCCGAACTCGCCGCCCCAGACCACCAGCGTGTCTTTCAAGAGCCCGCGCTGCTTCAGGTCCTTAATGAGCGCCGCGCACGCCTGATCGGTTTTGCCGCATTCCGTTTTCAGGCCGTTGGTGAGGCCGCCGTGGTGGTCCCAGGCCTCGTGGAACAGTTGCACGAAGCGGACACCCCGCTCGACGAGCCGGCGCGCGAGCAGGCAGTTGTTGGCGAAGCTCGGCTTCCCGGGCTCGGCGCCGTACATCGCGAGCGTCTCCTTCGTCTCCTTGCTCAGGTCCATGAGTTCGGGGGCGCTCGACTGCATCCGGCCCGCCATCTCGTAGGCCGAAATGCGCGCGGCGATCTCGGGATCGCCCACCACGTCTAGGCGCCGCTTGTTCAGCGCGTTGAGCGCGTCGAGCGAGTCCCGCTGGAGCCCCGGGTCGATGCCGGCGGGGTTGCCGAGGAACAGCACGGGGTCGCCGGCGGAGCGGAACAGCGTGCCCGCGTGGCTGGACGGCAGGAACCCGCTGCCCCAGCACGAGTTCCCGCCGCTCGGCCCCTTGCTGCCGCTCGAAAACACGACGAACCCGGGCAGGTCCTTCGACTCGCTCCCGAGGCCGTAACTGACCCACGCGCCGGCGCTCGGGCGGCCGAACTGCTGGTGCCCGGTCAGGGCCAGGATCTGCGCCGGGGCGTGGTTGAACGCGTCCGTGTGCATCGACTTCACGACAGCGATGTCGTCCACGACCGCGCCGAGGTGCGGGAGCAGTTCGCCGAGTTCGGTACCGCTCTGACCGAACTTCTTGAACTTGAACTTCGGCCCGAGCAGCTTGGAGTTGGGGTTGATGAACGCGGCCCGGTAGTTCTTGAGCAGCTCCGGGGGCGGGAGGGTGCCGTCGAACTTCGCGAGCTGCGGCTTGTTGTCGAACAGCTCCAGGTGGCTGGGCGCGCCGCCCATGAACAGGTAAATGACGCGCTTCGCCTTCGGCTCGTGGTGCGTCTTGGGCGCGGGGGGGGCATCGGCCCCGCGCGCCTCGTGGCGCGCGAGGTCCGCGAGCGCCATCGCGCCCAACCCGACGCCGCACTCGCGCAGGAACCACCGGCGGTTGAGAAGTTGCTGTCGCTCGGCGGGAGAGAAGGAGAGCATCTCAGGTCGTCTCCGATGGCGGATCGGCCGGTAAGCTGCGGTGCCACGCGCCGGGCCGGCGCGAGGCGTGAATCACCGCGACCACGAGCACGTCTTCGCCGCGCACTTGGTAAATGACGCGCTGCTGGAACCGCTCGATGAAGAACTCCCGGACCTCACGTCCCGGCACGTCGTCTTCAACAAGCGGAAACGTTCGTGGCGTCTCGGCGATGCGGAGGAATGCGACATCGACTTCGTTTTCAAACTCTTGCCCGTAGCGGCCGGGTTTGCGGTCGTACGCCGCACTGGTGGCAATCACGTCGGCACTCGCCGCGGGCGAAACGGCGAAACTCATGACGTTCGGTCCTCGCGGGCCTTGCGAATCGCGGCCATAGCTTCTTCGTACGTCAGCGCCTTGACTCGCCCGCTCTCGATGTCCTCGATGCGGCGCAGAAGCTCCGCCCGCAGCGCGTCTTCCGATTCGTACACGCCCGGCGGCGGGGCGACGCTGTCCATCAGCCGCCGCGCGATCACCTCGCGCTCGGGCGCGGAGAGCTTCAGCGCCCGGTCGAGCACGTCGCGTGCCTCGGGGGTGGCCGGTGTCGCAGTCGTGTTCATGACGTTTCCTCCGTGCTGGCGCACCGATTGTACCACACCGCCCGAGGCCCGTAACCGCACCCGCGGCCGCTCACTTCTTGGCCGGAAGCTCTTTCGCGAACACGTTCATGACCTCCAGCCCGGGGACCGGCTTGAACGCCACCGGCGAGCCGCCGGCCTTCGGCGTGAGGAGCACCTGCGTGCGCTGCCACGCGCCCGGCTTCTCCGCCTTGACCGTCACGGGCGTGCCGGCGAGTTCGAGGGTGAGGTCCGCCGCGGACTTGGCCGGCACCTTCCAGTCGAACAGGAGCGCGCCGCCGTTCGGCAACGTCCCTTCATGTACCAAGTCGCTCGTGCCCGCGGCGCGGACGACACCGCCGCCGGCCTTCCACCCACCTTTTTCGACCTTCCAGCCGTCCAGGTTCAGCCCGTTGAAGAGGCTGACGTGCCCCTCCGCGACCTTCGCGCACTCGGCCGGCGTCGGGTTCGTGCTCGGCAGCTCCTTGATCTTGATGTTCTTGAAGTGGCACTCCACGCCCTCGCTCTCGAGCGCGAGGTAGCCCTTGCGCGGGTTGCTCTTGCTCACGCCCGACACCTCCTTGCCGTTGACGTGCAGCTTGATGGCGCCGTCGTTGGCGATCACCTTGTAGTGGTTCCACTCGCCGCCGCCCTTCACGCGGTTCTCGCTCGGGAGGCATCGCTCGATGCCCTTGAAGTGCGGGCGGTCCGGGGTGCATTTCGCGCCCCAGATGCTGAAGATGTCGCCGTGGCTGGTGGCCCACCCGTCCTTCGGGGCGTAGTTGATGAGCACCTGGACCTCGATGCCCCGGGTGTAGCCGGTGCCGACCGCGGGGAGCGGGTCGCCCCACACGAACAGCCCGCTGTTCGCCATCTTTTCCTTTTCAACGTGCATCCAGTCGAAGTCGAGTTCGAAGTTCTCGTACTGCCGGTCCGTGCGGAGGAACCCCGTCGGGTTGCCCGTGGTGACGATCTCGTCGCCCTTCGCGTAGAACGTGCCAGGAGCGCAGTTCACGTTCACCCACCCGTCCAGGTTCTTGCCGTTGAACAGCGCCTTCACCTCGCCCCCGGCCGGCGCGGGCGCCTTGTCCTCGGCGGGCAGGCAGGCGGCGGTCAGGCCGGCGAAGAGGCAGGTCGAAAGCAGTCGGCGCACGAGCATGAATAGTCCCTTGGCGTTAACGTCGGTCCGGCGGGCGACTTACTCTTTTGTCACCGTTTCATCCAGGTTCAGCAAGACGCGCGCGACGACGGCGAACGCCCCCCAGTCGCTGAACGCGAGTCCTTCAACCTGCTTGGCGTCCTTGGAACCGGTCGCCACTTCCGCGGCGCTGGCGCCGCCCTCCTCGAACCGCTTGCGGGCCTTGTCGAGCAGCGCCGACAGCACCGTCAGTTCGTCGGCGGTGGGCTTGCGCGCCACGCACAACCGGAACGCATAGGTGAGCCGGTCCGCGTCGGTCTTCCCGCCTTCAAGAACCGCGCGCTTGCCGAGCGCCCGGGCGGCCTCCACGAACAGTGTTTCGTTCAGCCCCGTCAGCGCCTGGAGGGGCGTGTTGGTGCGCGTCCGCTTCACGCACGACGCCTCGCCGACCGGCACGTCGAACACGGTCAGCGCCGGGTAGGGCGTTGACCGGCGGCGGAAGGTGTAGAGTGCGCGGCGGTAGCGGTCCCCGTCCCGCGCCTCAGCCCACTCGAACGGGCCGTAGCTGGCCGGCGGCTTGAACAGGAAGTCCGGCGCCGGCGTGAACACGCTCGGCCCGCCGACCTTCGGGTTCAGCAGCCCGCTCGCCGCGAGGGCGGTGTCGCGCACGATCTCCCCCTCGGCGCGGAACCGGGGGCCGCGCGCGAGCAGTTTGTTATCGGGGTCGGCCTTCAGCAACTCGGGCGACACCTTCGACGACTGGCGGTAGGTGGCGGACGTCACGACGAGTTTGTGGAACTTCTTGACGCTCCAGCCGCCGTCCTGGAACTCGCGGGCCAGCCAGTCCAGCAGTTTGGGGTGGGTCGGCCGCGCGCCCTCGGTTCCGAACTCCTCCGGCGTGTTCACCAGCCCGGCGCCGAAGTACGTTTGCCAGACGCGGTTCACGACCGCCCGCGCCGTGGTCGGCGCGTTCGTGTCCACCAGCCACTTCGCCAGCGTGAGCCGGCTCGCGTCGGCGCCCGGGGGCAGCGGGTGCAGGAACGCGGGCGTCCCGGCGCTCACCTTCGCGGCGGGGCGCAAGAAGTCGCCGCGTTTGAGGATCGCGGTGGAGCGCAGCTCGTCACGCGGCTCGACGACCAGACTCGTCGAGCCCTCGGGCCACTGCTTCCAGAGCGCCTCAATTGCGGCGTTCGCATCCTTGAACGTGGGCACGGTGGTGCGCCAGAACCCGAACACGGTCTGCCCCTGGGCGGGCGTGCGTTTGTGGGCCGGTACCGCGAGCGCGGCGCATACAAGCGGCGGGAGCGGGGCACGGTCGGGAACGGTGTCGCCGGTCACGCTGAGCCGGAACCGGCCCAGGTTGTTGTTCATGTTGTCGTCGCTGTTCCACCCGCCGTGCATCTGCCGCAGCGTGAAGTGCAGCATCCCGCCTGCGGGGAGTTCGATCGGCTTTTCGGGCACGAACACCGCCACCCGCGGCGCGTTCCGCCGGCCCGGGCCGGCGTCAATGCCCCATGCGGTCTCGTCCTTGCCGTCGATCGCGAACGACACCGGCCCCGTCACCCGCGGCTTGTTACTTTTGTCGTCGAAGTTGCTCTCCAGCGGGCGCTCCGGGTTCGCGTAGTCCGCGAGCGCCTTCACGAGCTTCACTTTTGTTCGCTTCCCCTGAGCTTCCGTCTCGACCTGGAACTCGGTCAGCGCGCTGGTGCCCATAAACGAGCGGCCGGGGCCGTTGCAGGGCAAGTTCGGGTCGTTGAGCAGTTCGATGCGGAACGCCGTCACCGTCTTGACGGGGGCCGGCCCGCGCATCAGGGTGTTGAACTTCGTCGGGGCGTACCCTTGCGCCAGGACGGAGCCGTCCGGCTGTGCGATGTAGCGCTGGGAGTTGTCGCTGGCGTTCTCCACGGCCACCGTTTTCCACACGGGCTCGTTCCGAACGCCTTCTTCCCACTTCGCGAGCACCTCTTGCCAGTCTGGGTTCGTCTCCTTCAGCCCGGCTTCGATCTCGGTGACCTTGGAGCGGATCCGGTTGACCTCCACCCGCTCCTTCGGCGTGTACACGACGCGCTGGGCCTCGTGGTCGTTGTTGAGGAACGCGAACAGCCTGTAATACTCTTCCTGCGTGAGCGGGTCGGACTTGTGGTCGTGGCACTGGGCACACGCCACGCTCAGCCCCAGGAACGCCTTGCCGAGGGCGTCCACGCGGTCGAACATGGCGTCCATCCGGAACTGCTCGGGATCGACCCCGCCCTCCTCGTTCAGCATCGACATCCGCAGGAACCCGGTCGCCACGATCTGGTCCTGCGTCGCGTTCGGGAGCAGGTCGCCGGCCACCTGTTCGATCGTGAAGCGGTCGAACGGTAAATCGGCGTTGAACGCGTTAATCACGTAGTCGCGGTACGCCCACACCTGGCGGGACTTGTCCTTTTCGTACCCGTCGCTGTCGGCGTACCGGGCCGCGTCGAGCCACCACCGCGCCCATCGCTCGCCGTAGTGCGGCGACGCGAGCAGTTTGTCAACGAGCCGTTCGTAAGCGTCGGCGCGCGTGTCCGCGACGAACGCGTCCACGTCCCGCGGCGCGGGCGGTAGCCCGGTGAGGTCGAGGTGCAGCCGGCGGCACAGCGTGACGCGGTCCGCTTCCGGCGCGGGCGCCAGCTTCTCTTTTTCGAGCCGCGAGCGGACGAACGCGTCGATCGGGTTGCGGACCGGGTGCGCGGTTTTCGGCGGCGCGGGGCGAACGGGCGCCTGAAACGCCCAGTGCTTCGCGTCGGCGCCCCGGGCGGCCGTGGGGCGCATGCCCACGGAACCGAGCGGCACCAGAACCAGCGCCGCCGTCAGCGCACCCGGCAGAGCGAACGGGAGAGTGGTCGCGGGTCGGAGCATGGGATCGCGGGTTGTCTGGACGGGCGCGGGAGCGCACAATGGCGGGACTCGCGGCATTGTACCGGAACACCGCGGGCGGTTTCACGCGGGAAATTCGGATGCGGCCTCTCCTCGCACTCGCCCTCGGTGTCGCGATCGCCTCCGGGGGCTCACACCCGCCCCGCGCCGCCGGCGCCGAGAAGCCGAACGTCCTGTTCATCGCGATCGACGACCTGAACGACTGGGTCGGCCCGCTCGGCGGCCACCCGCAGGTCAAAACGCCCAACATCGACAAGCTCGCGGCCCGCGGCACCACGTTCACGAACGCGCACTGTCAGGCGCCGCTGTGCAACCCGTCGCGCACGAGCGTACTGACCGGGCTGCGTCCCTCCACGACCGGCGTTTACGCGCTCAGCCCGTGGTTCCGCACCTCCGAGAAGTTGAAGGACCACTCCACCCTCTTCCAGTGGTTCAAGCGGAGCGGGTACGCGACCATCAGCACCGGGAAGATCTTCCACGGCGGCTACCCGCCCAAAGAGGCGCGGGCCGCGGAGGTCGATACCTTCGGCCCGCCGGGCGCGCTGCAACCGCGACCAAAAGCGAAGTTCGTGGACACGCCGGACCCGCACCCGCTCGTTGATTGGGGCGCGTTCCCGGAGAAGGACGAGGACTGTTTCGACCACGATGTCGCGACGTGGGCGGTGAAGCACCTCAAGGACCGGCCGAACGGGCCGTGGCTTCTCGCGGTCGGTTTCCAGCACCCGCACGTCCCCTGCTACGCGCCGCAAAAGTGGTTCGACCTGTACCCCGCGGATCAGCTCGTTTTGCCGAACGTGAAGGACGACGACCGCGACGACCTGCCGCGGTTCGCCTCGTACCTGCACTGGAAGCTCCCCGAGCCGCGGCTGAAGTGGCTCCGGGGCGCGAAGCAGTGGGGGCCGCTCGTGCGGGCGTACCTCGCGAGCGTCAGCTTCGTTGACGCCCAGGTGGGCCGGGTGCTCGACGCCCTGCGCGAGAGCGGGCTGGAACAGAACACGGTTGTGGTGCTGTGGAGCGACCACGGCTGGCACCTGGGCGAAAAGGGCATCACCGGGAAGAACACGCTCTGGGAGCGTTCCACCCGTGTGGCCCTCATCTTCGCCGGCCCGAAGGTCGCCGCAAACGCCCGGTGCGACCGCCCGGCCGAACTGCTCGACCTGTACCCGACGCTGGCAGACCTCTGCGGGCTCCCCGCGAACCCGGCGAACGAAGGGCTCAGCCTCGCCCCGCAGTTGAAGGACGCAAAGGCGGCCCGCGAGCGCCCGGCCGTCACGACCCACAACCCGGGCAACCACTCCGTCCGCACCGAGAAGTGGCGGTACATCGTGTACGCCGACGGCAGCGAGGAACTGTACGACCGCGGTACCGACCCGCACGAGTGGACCAACCTCGCGAAGGAGGCCAAGTTCGTCGCGGTGAAAAAAGAACTCGCGAAGTGGGTGCCGGCCACGAGCGCGGCCCCGCTGCCGAACAGTACAGGCCGCCTCCTCACCTTCGACAACGGTGTGCCCGTCTGGGAAGGCAAGCCGATCGGCCCGAACGCCCCGTTCCCCGAACGGTAACGGGTCCGTAGCCCCGTTACCCACACCCCGCTGAGGTGCCTCATGATTCGCGGTCTCGCACTCGCACTCGCACTCGCACTCGCACTCGCACTCCCTGCCGCGCTCGCGCGGGCGGCCGAACCGGTGACGCACAAGCTGTGGCCCGGCAAGGCGCCGGGCGAGACGAAAGACCTCGGCGCGGAGAAGCTCACCGAGCCCAAGAAGGGGCAAGCCGATGTGAAGCGCCTGGGCAACGTCAGCGAGCCGACCATTACCGTCTATGCGCCGCCGAAAGAGAAGGCGAGCGGCACCGCGGTGGTGGTCGCGCCGGGAGGCGGGTACTCGATCCTGGCCATCGAGCACGAGGGGACCGACGTGTGCAAGTGGCTCAACGACCTCGGCGTCACCGCGGTGCTGCTGAAGTACCGGGTGCCGAAGCGCGAGGCGCAGAGCCCCGACAACCTCGCGATGGTGCAGGACGCGCAGCGCGCGGTCACGCTCGTCCGCGGCATGAGCAAGGAGCTCGGCGTCGACCCGAACCGGGTCGGGATGCTCGGGTTCTCGGCCGGCGGGCACCTGACCGTCTGCACCGCACTCACCCAAAAGCGGCTGTACGAGAAGGTCGATCAGGCGGACGAGGCGTTCGGCCACCGGCCGAACTTCTGCGTGCTGGTGTATCCGGCGTACCTGACCGACAAGGGCGGCGCGCTCAAGCCGGAGTTCGTCGTGACCAAGGATTCGCCGCCGATGTTCTTCGCGCACTCGTCGGACGACCCGGTTACGAGCGAGGGGAGTGTGGCGCTGTACCTCGCGCTGACGAAGAACAAGGTGCCGGCGGAGTTGCACCTGTACGCGACCGGTGGGCACGGGTACGGGATGCGCAAGACCGCGCACCCGTGCGCGAGCTGGCCCGACCGCGCCGGCGACTGGCTGAAGGCGCGCGGCCTGCTCGAAAAGGCGAAATGAGAGCGTCGCAGTAGGGCTTGTTCCTGACGGTGCTGGCGGTGATGCTATACCGCATGTCCCGGCACCGCCACTCGGACGAGAACAGAGTCACTTCGGCGACCCCGGCCAAGCCCCGGCTCACGGTCGAGCGGCTCCGCCGTCGGGCCACGTTCCGGAAGCTGATCCTTCTGGAGTGCGGAATCATCCGCCACGCCCCGTTCGCCGACTGTGGGCGACCGCTGTGGGATCTGATGGCGAAACAGCCGTGGTTCGAGAGCACACACCCACCGGCCGAGTGGTACCGGCTGTATCGGGCGACCCGCACCGTGCCAGAGACGGTTCCGGGCAGCGGTCTACCGTGGACGTTCTCGCGAGTGAACGGTCACCACGCGGTCGAGTGGATCGAGCGACACGCAGACGGCACCGCAACAGACGACCAACTGCTCATCGCCGAAGAGTACTTTCACCAGGCCGAATACGCGGCCGAGGCGGACCGGTTCTCGCCCCCAGACGACCAGCGGTATGAGATCGAAATCCGTTACGGGGCCGCAAACTGGCTGCTCGGCATGAACAAACAAGGCCCGAAGTTGTGGAACCTTTTGGATTACTACCTGGCCAGCTTCCCCGGGCAATTTGACAGCTGGGGGAAGTGGCTACCGTTTCACCCCCAGCACCACGCTGTTGCCATCGACCTGATCGATGACATCCTGGGGAGCCCACTTCGGTCCGCACGATTCGAGCCCGCGTGGCGAACGGCTGATACCGTCGCGATCGCATCGGCGATGTACGAAACGCGCGATTTCTCCGCGGCCCCGATCCTGGCGGACGCGCTGGAGGACGCCGGGTGCGACAACGCCGACGCCCTCGCCCACTGCCGGGCCGAGCGGCGCCACTGCCGCGGCTGTTGGGTCGTTGACCTGCTGCTCGGGAAGTCGTAACGATCCGAGCCGGGCGGTTACGACTGTTGGCGCCGTGGCCCAGAAGGTGTGGTGCGAGTAGCCGTCGATCGGTTCCGTGCTGAAGTTCTGGTAGGTTCGGACTTCGCGGTTGCGCGGGGCGTGTGGACGAATATCGGTTGGGGGCGTATCATCACTTTTCACGCTCGGCTCGCGCAATGCTGCCGCCCGGCGAACCACGAAACACGATAACACGAAACACGACCATGTCCATCGACAAGAGCCTGAAGCGGAAAGCCGGCATGTCCCGGCAGCGGTGCGTGCTGACCCGCGCCGAGCGCATTGCCAAGATGCTGGAAAACGGCAAGTTCGGCGCGGATTCCAGCCCCTACGGGCTGCCCAAGACCCGCGTCCAGAAGGTCGCCCTCAAGAAGAAGGCGAAGAAGGAAGAGGCCGAAGGCGACGATAAGGCCAAGAAGAAGAAGTAACCGCTCCCGCTCGGCCGCGACGCTCGCCAGGGACAAAAGCCACTGGCAAGCGTCGCGGCCGAGCGCCGTAGTTTCAAGTCCGGACGGTTGCGAGTCGCAAGTCAAACCCAGTCGTGCCCTGGACTTGATGACTTTCGACTTGCTGACTTGAAACGACCGGGGTTCTCATGCCGCTCGCATACGTCGCGCTCGGGTCCAACCTTGGCGACCGCTGGGCCACACTCTCAACCGCGGTGAAGCGGCTCCGGGCCGAACCCGGGCTGCGGGTCACCGCGGTTTCGGCGTTCTACGAAACCGCCCCGGTCGATTGCCCGCCCGGGGCCGGCGAGTTCTTCAACGCCGTGGCCGCAATCGAAACCGACCGCACGCCCCACGACCTGCTCAAACTCCTCCTTCACATCGAACGGCAGTTCGGGCGCGTCCGCAGCGAACCGAACGCCCCGCGCACCCTGGACCTCGATCTCGTGCTGTACGGTGACGCCGTCATCGACACGCCCGATCTGATCCTTCCGCACCCGCGGACGCACCAGCGGGCGTTCGTGCTGGTGCCGCTCGCCGCAATCGCCCCCGACGTGCGCCACCCGGTACTCAAGAAGACTGCGAGTGAGCTCGCCGCAGCCGTTCCGGCGGATGACATCCGACCGGTCGCGCCTCCGCCGGCGCCGCAAACGCTGGCCGGCTTGCGCGCACTGGTTACGGGGTCCACGTCCGGGATCGGCCAAGCGATCGCGACCGCGTTCGCCGACCACGGGGCCGAGGTGATTACCCACGGCCGCCGGTCGGGCACGGGCCGGCACCTTTCGGCCGATCTGAGCGATCCGGCCCAGGTCGAACGGCTCGCGCGCGAGGCGTGGGACACGTTCGGCCCGCTCGACGTACTCGTGTGCAACGCGGGCGCGGACACGCTCACCGGCGCGGCCGCGAAGTGGTCGTTCGACGAGAAGTTCGACGCGCTGCTCGCGATCGACCTGAGAGCCACCGTGCGGCTCGCCCGCGACCTCGGCGCGCGCATGAAGGCGCGGGGCCGCGGGTGCGTTCTGACGGTGGGCTGGGACCAGTCCGAAACCGGGATGGAGGGCGACAGCGGGCAACTGTTCGCCGCCGTGAAGGGCGCGGTGACGTGCTTCACGCGCAGCCTTGCCCTGAGCCTCGCGCCCGAGGTGCGGGTCAACTGTCTCGCCCCGGGGTGGGTGCGGACCGCGTGGGGCGAAACGGCGTCGCCGGTGTGGCAGGAGCGGGTGCGCGACGAAACGCCGCTCGGCGTGTGGGGGTTACCGGAAGACGTGGCGGCGGCGGCGGTGTGGCTGGCGGGACCGTCGGCCGGGTTCATCACCGGGCAGACGGTTCGCGCCAACGGCGGCGCGGTTCGCGCGTAGCCGTTACTGCTTGAGCTCGACTTTCGGCGCCGCCCCGCGCCCCTTGTTCCCGGCCCCCAGGTTGACCGGCTCACCGCCCTGAGAGCCCAGCGCCTTCGGGCCGCCGATGGGCTGGTCGGAAGGCGACTGGATCTTCGAGTTGTCCTGTTTGCTCCCGCAACCGGCGGCGCCGGTCACGAACAGCAGAAGCGCAAGAGCCCGCATCGTCGGTTCCCTTTCGTGTTCAATGCGCGTTCAACCGCCCAGGTCGCTGAAATCGATGACCTCGCCCTTTTGGGCCGAACTCGCGTTAATGTATTGTGTGTGCGGCGCCGTGGTCGGCCCACGGATGCCACGGACCGACCCGTCGCAGAACGCGAAGTTCGTGACGCCGCTGTGTTCCGCCGAGAACGCCCCGAAGTCGCGGCTGCCCGTAGCCATGAGGCCGTCGAAGGTCGAGCGCCACCCGGCCGAGATCCACGACCACGCGGTCTTGACGGTGACCGGCCCGTTGGATCCGGACGCGAGCCCGTCGCCCAGCGTCTCGCCGAACATCAGCGTGTTGCTCGTCCCGTCCGATATGCTCAGGTTGTTGATCGGCGAGGCCTTCTGGACGTTCGAGAAGGTGGCCGCCGCCCCGTACGGCAGCACCATCGACGGCACGAACACGCCGCGCCAACTGTCGAGGGGCTGCCCGCCCGTCGTGATGTTCGAGCCGACGAGCGAGAACCGCCCGCCGACCCCGATGTAGTTCGTGATCCCGAGGTTCGCGGACGCCGGGAAGACGGACGCTTGCCACCCGATCGCCGACCCGTTGAAGACCATCCGGTGCGGCCCGATGTACCCGTCCGTCGGCGCGGCGTTCGGCGCCGCGGGGCACTCGAACGTCTTGATCCGGGTGCGGGCCGGGACGGTGTTCGCGGCGTTCGACGACCACAGGCTGCCCGCGGCCGTGTTGAACGGGTCCCAGTTCACCTGGAGCTGCGCGTGGACGTTGTTCTGCTCGACGTACGGGAGCAGGTACGCGAGCACCCCGACGCCGGAGTTGTTCGTGAACGGGAAGCCGGACGCGGCGTCGGTCGGGACGAGTACCGCGGCCCCGACCGGGAAGGCCTGGTTCGCCGCCTCGTAGTTCTGGGCGGCGAGGGCCAGTTGTTTCAGGTTGTTCTGGCAGCTCATGCGCGCCGCCGCGGCGCGCACCTTCTGAACGGCGGGCAACAAGAGCCCGATCAGGATCGCGATGATCGCGATGACGACCAACAGTTCGATCAGCGTGAAGCCGAAGCGCGAGCGATGCGAACGGGCGGGGGGCATGTAACTGCTACTCCAACGGCAGGGAGAGATCGATCCGGCCGACGCGGACACCGTTCCGTATCCGGCCCGGCGGCACCGGCGGCACGAAAGCGTAGAACATGCGAGCCGGGCGAAACGGTACGCGCGGCCCGGCGAACGCCGCGCCACGCGCCTGGGCGGGTCCAGTTGTTCGGATTCCGCGGGAGCTAACGCCCCGGCGTTTGCCCGTCGTCGTCGCCCCGGGGCGCGCCAACGGCCGAAAACCACTGGCGGCACGCCACTCGCTTCAAAAGCGGCACGGCCGCCCGATGCCGCTTGCATAATAGTTGGCGACGCGTCCGAATCCACACGCTTTTTTCTTTGATTTTTTGCCCGGCGCGCCGCCCGCGCTCCGGTTTCGCCATCCGGCGCGCCAGTTGCTCTTCAATCGGCGTGTCTGCCCTTTTTGGAGCGCTCATGCGGTTTCACGCCCTCGCGACCGATTACGACGGCACTATCGCGCACGACGGGGCCGTCGATGCCGACACCCTCAAGGCGCTGGAAAAGCTAAAGAAGTCCGGGCGCAAGCTCATCATGGTCACCGGGCGCGAGCTGCCGGACCTGCTCGCGATCTTCCCGCGCCTCGACCTGTTCGACCTCGCCGTCGTCGAGAACGGAGCGGTGGTGTACAACCCGCGCACGAAAGAAACGCGTGTGCTCTCTGAAGGACCGCCCCCGAAGTTCGCGGAGGAGTTGCGCAAGCGCGGTGTCCAACCGCTCTCAAGCGGGCACGTGATCGTCGCCACGTTCGTCCCGCACGAAAAGACGGTACTCGACACCGTCCGCGACATGGGGCTTGAGCTCCAGGTGATTTTCAACAAGGACGCGGTGATGGTGCTGCCGTCCGGCGTCAACAAGGCCACGGGCCTCGCCGCCGCGCTGGCGGAGCTTGGCCTTTCGCCACACAACACGGTCGGGGTCGGCGACGCCGAGAACGACCACGCGTTCCTGAAGATGTGCGAGTGCTCGGCCGCCGTCGGCAACGCGCTGCCCGCCGTCAAGGACACCGCGGACATCGTGACGAAGGGCAAGCGGGGCGCGGGCGTCGCCGAGCTCATCGAGCAGTTGATCGCGGACGACCTGTCGGACCTCAAGACCCTCGCCCGGCACCGCGTCCCGGTCGGCAACGCCGACGGGGGCCAGGAGGAAACGCTTGACCCCGCGGGCGCCGGGGTGCTGGTGTGCGGCACCTCCGGGAGCGGCAAATCGACCCTCACGACGGCTCTGATGGAGCGCCTCGCGCACGCGGGCTACCAGATCCTCGTCGTGGACCCGGAGGGCGATTACACCAACCTCGAGTTCGCCCACATTGTCGGCAACACGAACCAGGCGCCGCGGCCCGAAGACGTGACCGAGGCCCTGCGGGACCCAAAGCGGTCCATCGTGGTGAACCTGCTCGGGGTGCCGCTTGCCGACCGGCCCGCGTTTTTCGCGCAACTGCTGCCCCGCGTCCTTGAGGAGAAGGCCCGGACCGGCCGCCCCCACTGGCTCGTCGTGGACGAGTCGCACCACATGCTCCCCGCCGGCCCGGACGCGGCGAACCTCGCGACCCAGTTGCCGGACCGCGGCACTCTATACATCACCGTCCACGCCGGCGCGATGGAGGCGCGCGCGCTGGACCACGTCCGCACGCTGCTGGTGATCGGCGGGCACCCGGCGAAAACGGTCGAGGAGTTCTGCAAGGCCACCGGCGAGAAGCGGCCGAAGTGCCCGCCGGTGAGCGGCAACAAACTGCCGACGGGCGACACCATGCTCTGGCGGCGCGGGGACAAGAACGCCGTCATCGTTCACACGCAGCCGCCGCGCACCGAGCGCAAGCGGCACTCGCGCAAGTACGCGGAGGGGAACCTCGGTGCGGACCGCAGCTTTTACTTCCGCGGCCCGGACGGGAAGCTCAATTTGAAGGCGTCGAACCTGTTCATGTTCGTCCAACTCGCCGACGGGGTGGACGACGACACGTGGGAGTTCCACCGCGCGAACGGCGACTACTCGCAATGGGTCCGCGAGCAGATCAAGGACAACCAGCTCGCCGACGAACTGGCCGAGGTCGAGGCGGACGCCGAGACCGGCCCGCGGGACGCGCGAGCGGCGGTGCGGGCCGCGATCGAAGCCCGGTACACGCTCCCGAGCGACGCGCCGAGCGGAAAGATTGATTAGCCGCCACTTCGTCCGGAACAACGAGCACGTCGCGGGGCCGCGACGGGGACGGGGCAATGGCTCTGTCCCCCGGTCGCGGCCCCGCGACGCGCCTCAGTTCATTCTCGCTTACCCAACATCCCTGCTCGCGTCGCTCCCGTCCCCCAGTTCTTTGCCCAGTCCGTGACTGCCGCGCTATTCGGAGGGGGCAAAGGAACCTGGCTTCCCAAAATGGGCATGAAGAGTTTGCCGACCGGTACGACTTACAAATCCGCCCACGCCTGCAACGCGTCAAACCCGCTGAAAATGAAGGTGTCTGACCGGTTACAAGCGTTTGGCACGGTGGGTGCTTTATTTAGTACCGTCGAACACCGATCGGGTCAGGGTTCCCCCGGCCCACCCCACATACCTCCCGGCACCTCCAACAACCTATCAATCAACGCCGGCGACTTCGGTCGCCGGCTTCATCTTTTTACAGATCAGCGCAGTTCCGTACTGCAGCTCCCGTTGACGGATTGCCCCGGTGTGGTCATAGCCCTCATTAAATTCAGGCATCAAACGTCCACTCGGGGGAACCGCGATGGGCCGGGCTCGTGTCCTCGCGCTAATCCTCGTCGGTGGGGGCGCGGTCGGGTGCGCCCCGCTGACGCGAGGGGCGGCCGGCATCGAAAACGCCATCGTGTTTCAGCCGAAGCCGTTTCCGAAGGGCGATTGGAATCCCGCCCCCCGGACCGAAGACGTTTGGATCGATTCGTCCGACGGCGTCCGCCTGCACGGCTGGTTGGCCGAACCGGCCCGCGGCCCGTCTCGCGCGGTCGTCCTGTACACCCACGGGAACGGCGGGAACGTGACCAACCGGCGGCACGTGATCGAGCTGTTCCGCGACCGGATGAACGCCACCGTCCTGGTGTTCGATTACCGCGGCTACGGCCGCAGCGACGGGCGACCGACCGAGAACGGCGTCCTCGACGACGCGCGGGCCGCGCGCCGCTGGCTGGCGGCCCGCGCGGGCGTCCGTGAGGCCGATGTTGTTCTGGCAGGGCACTCGCTCGGCGGCGGTGTGGCCGTCGATCTGGCGGCCCGCGATGGCGCCCGCGGGCTGATTCTGGAGGGGACGTTCACCAACCTGCCGGACGTGGCGGCGAGTCATGTGCCGCTGCTCCCGGTGCGAGCGGTGATGCGGGCGCAGCTGGACTCGGTCGCCAAGATCGGGGCCTACCGCGGCCCGCTTCTCCAGGTTCACGGGGACGCGGACCGGATCGTCCCGTACGCCCTTGGCCGTCGGCTGTTTGAGGCCGCCAACGAGCCGAAGCAGTTCGTCACCATCCCCGGCGGAAACCACAACGAGCACTACACGCCGGAATACGTCGCGGCGCTCGACCACTTCATTACTTCGCTGCCATAACCGCGCCGCGCCTCACCGGCCGCCCCGTCTTCGGCGCGGCGGGCGCCGGGCGGGCGGGGCGATCTCCTCGGGGGCGATGTAGGAGGTGCGCTCGCCGGCGCCGTCGTCCAGACAGGTTCGGAGCACGGCCGCGGCGAAGTCACTCGCTTCCTCCGGCGCGAGCTTGTGAAAGTCGATCCCCGCGAACGTCTCCCGGATGTCGGCCACGAGTTCCGCGCGGGCGCTCTTGGGCAGCTTCCCGACCAGGAGCGCGGCGCCGGTCGTCATGCCGATGCCGTCCGCCACCATGACGCGCATGGCGAAGACCATTCCGACCCGGCCGCTCGTCCCCAGGCCGACATCCGCCAAGAACATGGTCGTGTCGCGCAGCAGATCGCGCACGCCGACGCCGACCCCGCTCTCAACAGCTTCCACGGCGAACACCGAAAACTGACTCGCCCGGAGCGCGTGGAGCAGCACCCACTCGTCCGAGCCTTCGGCGGGCGGCGACGTGTTCAGGTGCCGCTCGACCGCGTTCACCCCGTACCGTCGCACGTCGTGGATGCAGTAGTCCATCAACACGGCCGTCATGTCCTCGCTGTCGAGAACCAGCGTGCCGCCGTCCAGCATGTTCAGCCGCCGCCCGGCCTCGTTCATGGCACTGCGGGAGAGGCCCTCGACGAGCTGGCTGTTGAGGGCCACACCCGCTTCGCGCAGTTGCAGGTAGCGGGGGAGCCGTTCGGCGTGCGTGCTCATCGGTCACCTCTCGTCGTTTGTGCCAGGACCGCGGCTCAGCTCACTTCGACCATCGCCTTCACGACGCCGGTTTCGGGCTTCAGCCACGTCGGGAACACGTCGATCAGGCCCGCGATGGGGGCGCGGTGCGTGACCCACGGGTCGGTGCTGAGCATCCCGCCCTCGATCAGTCGAATAATGCGGATGAACTCGTGCGGGAGGGCGTTGCGGCTGGCGAGGAACGTCATCTCGCGCCGGTGCATCAGCGGCTGCGTGAACCCGAGTTGGTCCTGCGTGATGCCGACCCACACCAGCCGCCCGGCGAACCCTACGAAGTTGTACGCGGCGTTCATGCTCCGGGCGCTGCCGGTGGCGTCCACCACCACGTTCCCGAGCTTCCCGCCGGTCAGGTCGGTGAACGTCTTGATGTCCGCTTCGAGATTGCCCGACGAGAGGATCGTGTCCGTAACGCCCATCTTCTCGCGCACGAAGGCGAGGCGCTGCTCGTTCAGGTCCATCACGATCACGCGGGCGCCGGCCAGCTTCGCGAACTCGATCACGGAGAGCCCGATCGGCCCGGCCCCGATCACGAACACGGTCTCGTCGGCCCGCGGGTTCGCGCGGTTGATCGCGTGCAGCCCGATCCCGAGCGTTTCCACCAGCGCGAGCTGCTCGAAGGTCAGCTTGGTGGAGGTGTGGAGCTTGCGGGCCGGCACCGTGAACAGCGGGCGCAGCCCGCCGTCAACGTGGACGCCGAGCGTCTGGTGGTTCTCGCAGCAGTTCGAGTGCCCGCGGGCGCACGAGTAGCACTTCTGGCAGTTGATGTACGGCTCGACGGCGGCCCGGTCGCCGGCCTTCACGTTGGTCACGCCTTCGCCGACCGCGACCACCTCCACACCCAGCTCGTGCCCCGGGATGCGCGGGTAGCTGAAGAACGGCATCTTGCCCAGGTAGCCGCTGTAGTCCGTGCCGCACACGCCGACGCGGGACACCCGCACCACCGCGTCGCCGGGGCCGGGCGCCGGGGGCTCGGGGAGGTCGATCTCCCGGAACGCTTTGGGCTGTTCGAGCTGAATGGCTTTCATGGGGGGAACCTGGGAGGGAGCGGTTCCTGTTGGCTTATGACTTCCGCCAGCGCCGGAGCACCCGTTCGATGTACGCCTTCAGGGCCGCGATCCGCACCGACACCGGGTCGTTGCGGGTGCGGAGGGCGAGCCGGGCCAGTTCCAGCAGGTGGTCCACACTCAGGTCCCCGCCCGCGTCGGCCGTGTCGTACCGCCGGCCGCAGTAGACGAGCCAGTGCTGCCGGTACTGCTCGACCAGCGCGACGTGCTGCCCGCCCAGGTCCGAGATGGCCATGTCGAAGCGCGGGACGCCCGGGGCGTCGCCGTGGTCGGGGTGGCCGACCGTGCTGAGGTAGCCGACGTGCGTGCCGTCGTCGTCGTAAACGGCCACGCGCACGCGAATGGGGCCGCTGCGCGACATAGGGGCAACCGGTGATGGGGGCCGCCGGTGCGGCGGCCGGGCACCGTAACATCGTCTCACAACTCGGCCCCCCGGTGCCAGCGGTTTCCGGCCCCGCCCGCGCCCGGGGCGCCGGTGAAGTTCCGTCCCCGTTTTCCGCCGGACGTGTAAGATGGACACAACCACACGGGCACCCCCCTGCGAAACCATGACCTCTCCCCACTTCTTCCGAGGAAGCGGCTGATATGAGTTCTGACAACGGCTCCGCCACAGTTGCGCCGGCCGGCGCGAACGGCAGCGCCCGTTCGACCGAGGTGCTCGAGTCCGTGACCATTCGGTTCGCCGGCGACTCCGGCGACGGGATGCAGGTGGCCGGCACCCGGTTCACCGACACGTCCGCGCTCCTGGGCAACGACATCGCCACGTTCCCGGACTTCCCGGCCGAGATCCGCGCCCCGGCCGGCACGCTGGCCGGCGTGTCCGGGTTCCAGGTCCACTTTTCCAGCACCGACATCCACACCCCCGGCGACGCGCTCGACGCCCTGGTGGTGATGAACGCCGCGGCGCTCAAGACCAACATCAAGGACCTGCAACCGGGCGGCATCCTGATCGCCAACACCGACGGGTTCGAGACGAGCGACCTGAAGAAGGCCGTGTACAAGACGGACCCGCTCGAGGACGGCTCGCTCACCGGGTACCGCGTGGTCCGGGTGGCCATCGCCAAGATGACCGTGCAGGCGATCGCGGAGCTGCCGCTCACCCCGCGCGACAAGGACCGGTGCAAGAACTTCTTCGCGCTCGGGCTCGTGTACTGGCTGTACGAGCGCCCGCTCGAGGCCACCGTGCGGTGGCTGCGGGAGAAGTTCGGCAAGAAGCCGGACACGCTGGAGGCCAACATCCGGGCGCTGAAGGCCGGGTACAACTACGGCGAGACGGTCGAGGCGCTGCCGGTCCAGTACAAGGTGGCGAAGGCCCAGATCGCGCCGGGCACGTACCGCAAGATCACCGGCAACGAGGCCGCCGTTCTGGGCCTCGCCGTCGCCGGGCAGCTCGCGAAGAAGCCGATCGTGTACGCCGGCTACCCGATCACCCCGGCCAGCTCGATCCTGGAGGGGCTGACCGAGCTGCGCCGCTTCGGGGTGAAGACGTTCCAGGCCGAGGACGAGATCGCCGCCGCGGGCGTCGCCATCGGGGCCAGCTACGGCGGCGCGCTGGGCGTCACCGGCACCAGCGGCCCGGGCGTGTGCCTCAAGAGCGAGGCCATCAACCTCGCGGTGATGACCGAGCTGCCGCTGGTGATCGTGGACGTGCAGCGCGGCGGCCCCAGCACCGGGCTGCCCACGAAGACCGAGCAGTCCGACCTGCTCCAGGCGATGTTCGGCCGCAACGGCGACAGCCCGGTGGCGGTCCTCGCGCCGCAGTCGCCGGTGGACTGCTTCGACATGGCGGTCGAGGCGGTACGCATCGCCGTCCGGTTCATGTGCCCGGTGTTCTACCTGTCCGACGGGTACATCGCGAACGGGTCCGAGCCGTGGAAGATCCCGGCGGTCGCGGACCTCAAGCCGATCGAGATCACCCACCCGACGGAGCCGAACAGCGAGGGCACCAACCTCGCGCACGAGAGCGGCGACGCCTCCCCCGCCGGCGGGGCGGGCAAGTTCCTGCCGTACAAGCGGGACGAGTACCTGGCGCGGCCGTGGGCGATCCCGGGCACCGCGGGGCTGGAGCACCGCATCGGCGGCATCGAGAAGCAGGACGTGACCGGCAACATCAACTACGAGCCGGCCAACCACCAGCACATGACCGACACCCGCGCGAAGAAGATCGAGAACATCGCGCTGACGATCCCCGACCTCGAGGTGGCCGGCGACGCCGACGCCGACCTGCTCGTGGCGGGCTGGGGCGGCACCTACGGGAGCATCACGACCGCGGTGGAGCGCGCCCGGCGCAAGGGGCTGAAGGTGGCGCAGGTCCACTTCCGCTACCTGAACCCGATGCCGAAGAACACGGAAGCCGTGCTGAAGCGGTTCAAGAAGGTCCTGGTGCCCGAGCTGAACACCGGCCAACTGTCCTGGCTGCTCCGCGCGAAGTACCTGGCGCCCGCCGAGGGGTTGAACAAGGTGCAGGGCAAGCCGTTCCTCGTGTCCGAACTCGAAACCGCCATCGAGAAGGCGCTGGGGCTCTTGCCGGTGATCTAAACGGCGCGTTGTCTGCCGGCCGTCAGGGTGGTCCGCTCACTCCGTGAGCGGACCGCCCGGCCGAGAAACCCAACGACGATTTCCCAGCACCGCACGACAGGCGTCGCACCGCTCACGGCGTGAGCGGACAACCCTCAAAACACCAAACACGCAGAATACCAATGGCCATCGCGTTACCGCTGACGACCAAGGAACTCACGACCGACCAGGAGGTGCGCTGGTGCCCCGGGTGCGGGGACTACTCCATCCTGGCCCAGATGAAGAAGGCGCTGACCACCGTCGGGGTGCCGCGCGAGAAGATCGCATTCGTATCGGGGATCGGGTGCTCCAGCCGGTTCCCGTACTACATGAACACGTTCGGGTTCCACACCATCCACGGCCGCGCCCCCACCTTCGCCACCGGGCTGCGCCTCGCCAACCCGGACCTCCAGGTCTGGGTGGTGACCGGGGACGGCGACGGGCTCTCGATCGGCGGCAACCACCTGATCCACGCGCTGCGGCGGAACGTGGACATCAAGGTGCTGCTGTTCAACAACGAGATCTACGGCCTCACGAAGGGCCAGTACTCGCCGGCGAGCCGGCTGGGCACGTCCAGCAAGACCAGCCCGGGCGGGTCGTTCGAGACGCCGGTCCGGCCGCTGTCGGTGGCGCTGGCCGCCGAGGCCACGTTCGTGGCCCGCACCGTGGACGTGGACGTGCAGCACCTCGTCGCGACGCTCCAGAAGGCCGCGGCGCACAAGGGCAGCGCGTTCGTCGAGATCTACCAGAACTGCGTGATCTTCAACCCCGACGTGTACGACTACGCCAGCAACAAGGCGGTGAAGGCCGACAACGTGCTGTACCTCGAGCACGGCAAACCGCTGCTGTTCGGCAAGGACAAGAACAAGGGCATCCGGCTCAACGGGCTCAAGCCGGAGGTGGTCACCGTCGGGAAGGACTGCCAGGTCGATGACCTGCTCACCCACGACGAGGCGAGCGAGGAGCCGACGCTGGCGTACCTGCTGAGCCGGTTCGCGCACGACCCGCGGAACCCGAACTCGTTCCCGGAACCGCTGGGGGTGTTCCGCAGCGTCCGGAAGCCGACCTACGAGGAACAGCTCGACAACCGCATCAAGGACGCGACACAAAAGAAGGGGCCGGGGCGGATCGAGGAGCTGTTCAAGGCCGAAGACGTGTGGACCGTGCAGTAGCGCCGAACCGGCGGACATCGCCGCACCAGTCCCTCTAGCGTGAACGCCCCCGGCACAGCGATCGCCGTGCCGGGGGCGTTCACGCTCCGCACTTCACTTCGGGCCATTACCTCACTTGCGGGCGCAGGCGGCTTCGAGCGGATTGAAGAAGACGCTCGCGCGATAAGACACGAAACGGGCCGAACGGCGCCCGGCATCACGGCTGAGGCGAGCGGGCCGGTACGGCGCCCCCGGCCGGCTGAATCGTGCTTGCCCCGCCCCCGGTAGCGCCGCGCTTGCGGTACGTGATCTGGTACTCGGTGGTGTTGGTGCTGGTGACCATTCCGTTCGTGCTGATCCGCTCGCCCGGCATGTTCGGCTGCTTCTTGTTGGGCGTCATCTGGGTCTGCGTTTCCTGGTTGTTCATGACCCGTGAGCCGGTGACGACTTCGCGCTCGTCAACGATCTCAAAATCCGGCCCGACGTGCTTCCGCATCAGTTCCTCCGCCTCCTGGCGGTAACGGAACGGGGGGCTGTTTGTGTTGGAGGGGATCGCAACCACCCCCGAGTCCCCTTGTTTCGAGACGTATCGGGCGGACGCGCACCCCATCAGGTTCGTCACGCATCCCAAGACAAATACGATGGCAACTGTGCGACCCATAACATCCCCCCGGACGAAGCCCCCCGGCCCCAATGGCTGCGCGGGATACCGTCGCGGGGCGGTGGAATCAACGTGGCTTCGCGGCGGCGCTGTCCGGCGGGTGCGGTGCTTCGTATTCCGACTTTAACGACTTTCGCCGTTGCGACCTCCGCCCATCGAGTGCCCCCGCGACCAGGAACAATGTACTGCCCCGCCTGCGACTACCGCAAGAACGCCCTCGGCGCGGATGCGTGCGGCAACTGCGGGTTGCCGCTCACGCGCCTGGACGCCCCGGCGCCGAACGGACCGGTCGAGGCCAGCCTGATGCGGGACCCGGTGTCGGTACTGGACCCGCGCCCGCCGATCACGGTGGGCGCGGGAGCGACTCTCGGCGACGCGGTGCGACAGATGATCGACGGGCGTGCCGGCGCGGTCCTCGTGACCGGCCCGGGCGGCGAGTTGGTGGGCATCCTCACCGAACGTGACTTTCTCACGAAGGTGGCCGGGGCACCGGGTTTCGAGGCGCGCCCGGTCCGCGAGTTCATGACGGTCGCACCGGAAACGGTCGCCCCGACCGACACCCTCGCGTTCGCGCTGGGCAAAATGGACGCGGGCGCCTACCGGCACCTACCGGTCGTTGAGGGGGGGCGCCCGGTCGGCGTCATCTCCGTGAGGGACTTGTTACGCCACGTCGTAGAAGTGTGCCCCGAGACTTAATTCCGAGTGTAATTCCGAGTGGTGCTGACTAATTATGCAAGGTTTGTGAAAAATTAGTTGACCCTCGCGGACGCCGTGCGACAATATTATTTCGATGGGGTGATGCGACCTCGGTCGACGACTCGCGCGGTGGCTCTCTCGCTTTATTGCCCACCGTATTCTGCCGCCGACTATTTTTTACTCCCCCGTCAGAATTTTAACGCGCCTTGAGGCGTTTGTTCTTCTCTCTTCGTGCTGCCGGCTCGACTTGAGCCGGCTGGGTTTAGGTGCGCCCACCTGACCATTTGTGCTTATTACTTCGGATTGCGGCCCAGTCGAGGAGTACCCACATGGCCCACATTCGTTCAGAGCGTCCGCGCTCTGGCTTCACCCTGATCGAACTTCTGGTGGTGATCGCGATCATCGCGATCCTCATCGGGTTGCTGTTGCCTGCCGTGCAGAAAGTGCGCGAGGCCGCCGCCCGCATGAGCTGCCAAAACAACATGAAACAGATCGGCTTGGCGGTTCACAACTATGAAAGCGCCAACGGCTTCGTTCCTCCCAGCAAGAACAGGTGGACTTTTGTCGGGCCGCTAGTCCATATGCTGCCGTACCTTGAGCAGGACAACATCTACAAGCAAATCGACCCGAAGGTGTACACGGTCACCCCGAGCAGCACGACCGCGAACCCGGCCGGGGGCGACTGGATCAACGCGTTCTGGCCGACAACGTTTTCGGTCAGCCGCAACCGGGTCAAGGCGTTTGAGTGCCCGTCGGACCCGTCGCTCTATCAGGCGTCAGGTGCCATTGTGAGCGACATCGGTCAAGGGAATATCCAGCAGCCCGGCGGGGCCCCGAGGCGCGATGCCGGCAGCATCGGCGGCTACACCTCGTCCTCGCTGCAAAACGCCGGTGGGTTGCCCGGCTGCACAAACTACGTGCCCAACGCCGGGACGCTCGGCCAGTACCAGATAACCAACACGGCGAGCCTTTCGCAGCCGTTCTACGCGTCGCACGCCGGCCCGTTCACCTACGAGAACAAAACAACCATCATTGGCATCACAGACGGTTCCTCGAACACCATTGCGTTTTTCGAGATCACGGGTGACTTCTCGGGGTCGGGTGGGCCGGCCGGCACACCGCTTGGCAGCCGCACGTGGAGCGTCGCGTGGATGGGGGCCAGCGGCTTCCCGATGTACTGGTCGGCTACGAGTACCCAGAACCTCTTCTCGGCTGGTAGCTTCCACTCGGGCATCTACAACATCGTCATGTGCGATGGGTCGGTTCGCAGCCTGCGTTCCGGGAACACGCTCCCGACTTCGGGCGCCGAAATCGGGAACCGTACGAACGTCGGGTGGGACACGCTGCAGCGGATGGCGGGCGCGACGGACGGGGACACCCCTCTAGCCAACTAACCACTCACTCAAGAGAATCGGCCCTCGCGGCGTTTGACGCCGCGAGGGGACATGGAGCAATTATGAATCGTGTAGCAACGGGTCTGCTGATCGCTGCGTTGGCGGCGTGTGGTTGTGGTAAGGAAGACCCGAACAAGAACCTTAAGCCCATTGATCCGAACACACCTCGGCCGCAAGCGGCGGGTGCGGCAGGGCCGCAGGGGGGCGGTACCCCGGGGGCGAAGCAGGAGGGACCAAAGGCTGTCGCTCCGACACCGACGCCGTGAAGCACTCGATCGCGATCCGCCTGACTGGCCGCCGGCTACCGCTGGCGGCCTTTTTGCAAGATCGCGTGACGGTTTGGTCCCCGAGCCTCGCGTTTTGTTATCACGTAGCTGTGGGCTGCTGGGCTCAAATGATGTTGTTGGTTCGCGGGCTGCTGAGGCGTGTCAAAGCCGACGCGGCCTGACCACCCCGACCGCCATCGGTGCGACCGAAGCGAAGTCTAGTAATTGCGATACAACCCTACTCTGTTGTGTGCTAACTGCCCCACGGCCTTTCTGATAGGCTGCGGTTCTAAGTTATTTAAGGACGACGAAAGAGAATCAATCGGCACTGACTGAAGCTCACTCAGCTTTCAATTTGCGGTTATTCAGCACCAGTTCTATCCGATAAACCTAAGTGGCCGAAAGCACAACCTGAACGCTGAGTAACGTGTGGCCCGGCTGGGTGGCGTCGTACTCGATCGTCACCACCACGTAATCGGAGTCGCGGGCCGCCGGCTGGATGGCGAGTTCGTACGTGGCTGTGTAGGTCACCTTGTTGTCACGCACGTTGACCGGGGAAATGCGTACAGCGGCGGCGCCGAGGGTGCGCTCGACCTCCGTTCTCGGCAACCCGGGTTGGAGTCGCGCCAAGAGTTGGCCGACCCGATCGGGAGGGGCAGACTCAGGACGCGGGGGCGGGGGAATGGCTCGCGTCAGTGCCGAGCCGTTGAAGGACGGCGGGCTGCGGTCTTGCATAACCGTTTCGGGCGGCTTCATTCCACACGCCCAGCCGATTAGCGCGGCAGTGGTGCCTCCGAGTAGCACATACGCCACATAGCGAAGCCGGCTGCACCACATCTTTTCCCCTCCGCCGAGCGCAGCGGCCGTGCCGCCGAAGCCGATTCAGTGTCAAGGATCGCCGACGTGCATGCAATGCCGACCGTTTCAATTGTCCGCAGATGCGTGTTTTGACGGGGAGAGGGCGAACACCCGCTATTCGGCTTTCGGTCAACAACATTCGGCACGTGAATGCACCGGACGGTCACGGTGTCGTTTAAGTGTTAACGTTTTCCATTGCAAGTAACTTCGGTGTCTTCAGTTGTGACGAAAGCCACACCGCGGTTTGCCGCCGGCTTTGCGGCCCTGTGTGGGCGGGATCGGAAATGCGTGTGGCGTATTCGCCGCAAGGCTGCGCCAGATGAGTCATGAGCACACCGTATTTCGCGACTCCGGCAACGGCTCCCACGGACGATAGTAGCGCCTGAGGTCGTGGTGTTCGAGATCGGCGGGGGATTCGCCCGCGCCCCCCGGCCGAGGGCTCCTGATTTCGCAAGCGAAAATCACACTGTCTAACATGCAAATGATCCGAAACACAATCATTAGAGCCAGATGACATATCGACAATATGAATACCCAGTCACTACGTTGAGGCGGCATGAACCTTTTTGCCGGGGCACGTGTCCCCGAAGTGAGTTCGGTAGGTGGCGCGGCGCGAGCCCGCGGGCCTTTTGTGCCGAAAACAACCGGCGGGCGTCCGCCGCGCCGAGTGCAGCCCCATGAACGCAATTCGTAAGTACCCCCGGACCCGGCACCTGATCGGGTCGCGGTTGCAGGCCGGCGACGAAGACCTGGACGCGGTGCCCATGTCCGAGTTGAAGGGCAGGCACGTCGTCCTTGAGGAGAAGATGGACGGCGCGAACTGCGGCGTCAGCTTCTCGCCGGAACTCGAGTTGCGGCTCCAGAGCCGGGGGCATTACCTGACGGGCGGGCCGCGCGAGCGCCAGTTCGACCTACTGAAGCAGTGGGCCGGCGCGATGTCCGACCGGTTGCTCGACCGGCTCGCGGACCGGTACGTCATGTACGGCGAGTGGATGTACGCCAAGCACACCGTCTACTACGACGCGCTCCCGCACTTCTTCATGGAGTTCGACATCCTCGACACCGCGACCGGCGCGTTCCTCGACACGCCGCGGCGGGCGGAACTGCTAGCGGACCTCCCCGTGAAGCCGGTGAAGGTGCTGTTCGCGGGCGAGTTCCCCGGCGAGGAGTTCCTTCGGGCGCTGGTCGGGCCGTCGCACTTCGTAACGGAAGGCGCTTCGGGGCAGTTCCGGGCGGACGTGGCGAAGCTGGGCTGGGACGTCGAGCGCGCGGTGCGCCAGACCGACCTGACGGGCGTGATGGAAGGCCTGTACGTGAAGGTCGAAGAGAGCGGCGTTGTGACGGAGCGGTACAAGTTCGTTCGCTCCGAGTTCACGCAACTGGTCACCGCCGACGGGCACTGGCAGGACCGCCCGCTAATCCCGAACCGGCTTGCCGCCGGCGCCGAACTGTTCGAGTGAGGCACGAGCGGAAGGGCCGACCGCAACGCGCCTGCGGTCGGCCCTTCCGCTCGTGGCATTGTGGCCAGCTTCTGTCTCGCCTTATTCGGCGAGCGAGAAGCAGGCGAGTTCCTTGTCGTTGCGGATGTAGACGCTCTTGTTCGCGAACGCCGGGTGCGTCCACAGCACCTTGCGGCCGAACGCGGCGCCGGTCGGGTCGAGGAGGTGCGTGCGGCTCAGCTCCTCGTAACCTTTCGGCGTGAGGCGCGCGATGATCAGGTCGCCGGTCTCGGAAAAGAGGAAGTGCCGGTCCCCGTTCTTCACCACGAACGCGGTGCCCGACCCGCTCCCCTTGAACCCCTCTTCCTCTTCCTTGCCGATCACCGGCTTGTGCGTGAACCACAGCTTCTTGCCCGTCGTCAGTTCAACCGCGCGCAACATGCCGGGCTGGTCCACGCCGTAGATCGTGCCGTCCTCGATGAGGGGCGTCATGTTGACGGGGTACAGCCCCCGCGCCTTCGCCTTCGCGCCCGCTTTATCCACCGCCTCGTTCCACACCACCGACGCGCCGGGCTTGTCCCGGTCGAGCTTGAGGACCGCGCACGCGCCGATGCCGCCGGCGAACAGCAGGTCCCCGCTCTGCCGCGGCGCCATGATCGACATCCCGTACATCGGTTCCAGGTCCACCTTCCAGTACACCTTGCCGGTCAGCGGGTCGAGGCTGTTGAGCGCCTGCGCGTGCCAGATCAGCACCTGGTCGACCCCGCCCGCGTGGATGAGCGTGGGCGGGCAGTACCCCGGCTCCCGCGCCTCCAGTGCCTTCCACAGTTCCTTGCCGGTCTCCTTGTCGAACGCGACCGCGGTGGCCTTATCGCCCCCCACGACGCAGACCAGCGCCTGCTTGTAGACGAGCGGGTGGCCGCAGAAGCCCCACACGGGCACCTTCGCGCCGTAATCCTTCACGAAGTTCTTCGCCCAGACCACGTCACCGGTGACGGCATCGAGACAGGTGAGGTCGCCCATCGCGCCCAGGGAGTAGACCTTGCCGCCGCTGACGGTGGGGGTGCAGCGCGGCCCGGCCGGGTAGCTGATCTGGTAGGGGCACTCGTACTCGCGCTTCCACAGCTCCTTGCCGTCCTTGGCGTCGAAGCAGAGCACCCGCTCGGTGCTGTTCACCTTCTGCTTCGTGTCGAACGGGTCCTCGGGGTTCGCCGCGCCTTTCGCGAGCACGCGGTCGAGCACGTACACCCGGCCGCCCGCGACCGCCGGGCCGCTGTAGCCGGCCCCGATCGCCGCCGTCCACGTCGGCTTCAGACCGCCCGCGGGGAACGCCTTCACGATCCCCGTTTCGGCCCACACGTCGTCGCGGTTCGGCCCCATCCACTGGGGCCAGTCGGCGGCGTGCGAGGCGGGTAGCGCGAGCGCCAGGAAGGCGACCGGTAGGGTCAAGCGGGTCATGAAAACCTCCAGACGTGTGCCGACGGGTTCGTGTGTCATACCGGCACGGCGGGAACAACTTACAGCCCGACCCTGGCGGCGTCACCGGGGGCCGGGTATTGTGTGCCGCATGAAGCACCTTCTTTACGCGCTGGCGGCGTCCCTCTCTTGCGCAGCGGCCGCCCGGGCGGCCACACCGAACGTGGTGCTAATCTTCGCCGACGACCTGGGGTACGCCGACGTGGGCTGCTTCGCCGGCCCGGGGGGCGCGCCGGCCCCGGACACGCCGCACCTCGACAAGCTCGCCAAGCAGGGCGTGCGACTGACCGACTTCCACGTCTCGCAGGCGGTGTGCTCGGCGTCGCGGGCGTCGCTGCTGACCGGGTGCTACGCCAACCGGATCGGGATCCACGGCGCGCTGGGGCCGAACGCGCGGCACGGGCTCCACGCCGACGAAACCACGCTCGCGGAGGTGTGCAAGAGCCGGGGGTACGCCACGGGGATGGTCGGCAAATGGCACCTGGGCCACCACCCGCAGTTCCTGCCCACGCGCCACGGGTTCGACTCGTACTTCGGGCTGCCGTACTCGAACGACATGTGGCCCGAGCACCCCGAGGCCAAGAAGGGCACCTACCCGCCGCTCCCGCTGTTCGAGAACGAGACGGTCGTCAACGGCAACGTGACCGCGGCCGACCAGTCCAAGCTGACCGCGCAGTACACCGAGCGCGCGGTGAAGTTCATCGCCGAGAACAAAGCGAAGCCGTTCTTCCTGTACGTGGCCCACTCGATGCCGCACGTCCCGCTGTTCGTCAGCGATCAATTCAAAGGTAAGTCCAAGCAGGGGCTTTACAGCGAGGTGATTCAGGAGATCGACTGGTCGGTCGGCGAGATCCTCAAAGCCCTCGACGAGCACAAACTGGCGCGGGACACGCTGGTGATCTTCACCAGCGACAACGGCCCGTGGCTGAGCTACGGGAACCATGCCGGCTCCGCGGGTTCGCTCCGCGAGGGGAAAGGGACGTCGTGGGAGGGCGGCACGCGGGTGCCGTTCATCGCACGATGGCCGGAGAAGATCCCGGCCGGCGCCACCTGCGACATCCCGGCGATGACCATCGACCTCCTGCCGACCGTCGCGAAGCTGATCGGCGCGAAGCCGCCCGAACGCAAGATCGACGGCCGGGACGTTTTCCCGCTCCTTCAGTGCGCGCCCGACGCGGACATGGCTCACGAGGCGTACTTCCATTACTACGCGACCAACGAACTCCAGGCCGTCCGCACGCGCGCCTGGAAGCTGATCCTGCCGCACACGTACCGCACGATGCAGGGGCAGCCGGCGGGCAAGGACGGTACCCCCGGGCGCTACAAACAGGTGAAGATCGAGAAGCCCGAGCTGTACCGCATTTCACAAGACCCCAGCGAAACGCAGAACGTCGCGGCCGCGAACCCGAAAATCGTGACCCAGCTTCTCGAACTGGCCGAGAAGGCGCGCACGGAGTTGGGGGACTCGCTCACCCAGCGCACCGGGACGGGAACGCGCGAACCGGGGCGGGTGGCGAACGGCGCGCCCCCCGCCGCGTCCGCGCCCAAGAAGGAAGGAAAGGACGGCTCCTTCGCCGCCGAACTGATCTTCCCGCTGCACAAGCAGCACAACCACGCGCCCGGGATCGTCGAGTGCCCCAACGGCGACTTGCTCGTGTCGTGGTACCGCGGCAGCGGCGAGCGGTCGGCCGACGACGTGGCCGTTTACGGCGCCCGGAAGAAGGCCGGGGCCGACAAGTGGAGCGACGCGTTCCTGATGGCCGACACGCCCGGGTTCCCGGACTGCAACACGACGATGTGGGTCGATAAGGACGGCAAGTTGTGGCTGTTCTGGCCGCTGATCCTCGCGAACTCGTGGGAGTCGTGCCTCACCTCCTACCGCGTGTCGTCGGACTACCAGACGGGCGGCGCGCCGAAGTGGGAGTGGCAGGGCACCATTCCCCTCAAGCCGAAAGACTTTGAGGGAGTGATGCTCCGCGAGTTCGAGGCGTGGAAGAAGCAGGTGGCGGCGGCGTCGAAGATGCCGTTCGAGCCCGACCCCGCGCCGCTGAAGAAGGTCGGCGACAAGCTCCTGTCGCGTCTCGGCTGGCAGCCGCGGTGCAAGCCCGTGGTGCTGAGCACCGGGCGCGTGCTCCTGCCGCTGTACTCGGACACCTACGACGCGGGCCTCATGGCCCTCTCCGACGACGGCGGCAAGACCTGGACCGCATCGCAGCCGCTGGCTGGGTTCGGCAGCATCCAGCCCGCGGTGCTGGAGCGCAAGGACGGCACGCTGGTCGCGTACATGCGCGAGAACGGGGTGTTCAAGAAGGTGCGCGCGTGCGAGTCGAAGGACCGCGGCGAATCATGGGGAACGGTTTACAGCACCGACCTCATCAACCCGGGGAGCGGGCTCGACGCGGTGCGGCTCGCGAGCGGGAACTGGCTGATCGTGTACAACGACACGGTCAAGGGCCGCAGCCGGCTGGCGGTGTCGCTCTCGGACGACGAGGGGAAAACCTGGAAGTGGACCCGGCACCTGGAGAAGCACGAAACCGGGCAGTACCACTACCCGGCGGTGATCCAGTCGAAGGACGGGGCCGTTCACGCCGTGTACAGCTACTTCGTGGCCGACGGCAAGAGCATGAAGCACGCCCGCTTCGACGAGGCGTGGGTCAAACAGGGCGACGGGCGGTAGGGAACCGTACGCCCGCGCATTTTCGGAGCCGCACGTGTCGCACATCACCCGCCGCGCGTTCCTCGCGTCGCCTGCGGTTGCCGCGTCCTCGCTCTCGGCCCGGGCCGGAGAGAAGCGGCTACCGTTTTTCGAGCCGGTTGCGCCGCCGCGCCGGGTGCAGGTGGTGGCCCACCGCGGGCTGGCACAGCTCGCTCCCGAGAACACCCGGTTCGCCGTCGAGGCGTGCGCCGGGGACCTGATCGAGTGGGCCGAGATCGGCGTGCGACTGACGAAGGACGGAAAGCACGTCGTGTTTTACGACGACCGCCTCGATGGCAAAACCGACGGCAGCGGCCCGGCGGCCGGGCTCGCGCTCGATCGGTTGCAGGCGCTCGACGCGGGCACCTGGTTCGCGCCCCGGTTCGCCGCGGCGCGTCTGCTCTCGCTCTCGGAGGCCCTCGCACTCGCGAAGGGGAAGGTGAACCTGTCCCTCGACTGCAAAAGCGTCGATCCCGAATTGCTCGCACGCGAGGTACAGGCCGCGGGTATGGAACAGCAGGTCGTCGCCCTTGCTCCTCCCGCCACCCTGGCCGCGGTTCGTAAGGCGAGCCGCGGCGCGGTCCCCACGATAGCCGAGTACCGCCCGGCGAGCGATTTCGGCACGTTCATCACGGACGTGGCCCCGACCGCCGTCGAGATCGGCGCGGCCGACGTGACGCCCGAACTGTGCAAGACGTTCCGCGCCGCCGGCGTGATCGTTCGGGCGAACACGCTCGGCGCGAAATGGGACGCGCCCGAAACGTGGCTGAAAACGGCCGCCGCGGGCGCCGACTGGCTCAAGACCGACAACCCTGGCGGCGCGCGCACGGCCCTGATGCGGGAGCGGGTCACGAAGTGGCCGGTGCGGGTCGCGCACCACCGCGGTGCGAACCGGTACGCGCCCGAAAACACGCTTCCGGCTATCCGGACGGCCGTCGGGCTCGGCGCCGACTTCGTGGAGATCGACGTCCGCACCACAAAAGACGGCAAGTTCGTGCTGATGCACGACTCGACCGTCAACCGGACCACGAACGGGAAGGGCAAGGTCGCCGACCTGACGCTCGACGAGATCCGCAAGCTCGACGCGGGCGCCTGGTTCGGCAAGCCGTTCGCCGGCACCACGGTGCCCACGCTCGACGAGGCCCTCGCGGCGCTCGGCGACCGGGCGAGCGTGTACCTGGACGCGAAGGACGTCGGCCCGGAGGCGCTCGCCGCGGCCGTTAAAGCGCACGGCCTGTTCGATCGGCACGTGGTGTACCAGTCCGCCGAGTACGGCGCGCGGCTGAAGAAACTCGACGCCCGGTTACGGCCCCTCCCCCCACTCAAAACGCTCGCCGATCTGGAACGGGTCGCGGAGACGAAGCCTTACGGCGTGGACGCGAGCTGGCGCGCCCTCTCGAAAGAGCTGATCGCGGCGTGCCACGCGAAGGGCATCCAGGTGTTTGCCGACGCGCTCGGGTTGAACGAGTCGGTCGAGCAGTACCGCCGCGCGATGGCGTGGGGCATTGATGTCATTCAGACCGACCACCCGTTGCGGGTGCTGCGGGCGGTCGAACTGGATGCGGCGACGCGGCGGTGAGCCGCTGCCGAGTACCGTGTGCTACTGGGTCAACTCGAAGTTGTCGAAGAACCCGTTTTCTTCTTCCGGCCGGGCGCGGGTGCCGTTCGGCCCGCTGATCTGGACGACGATCACCGCCTTTTCGAGCACGACCATTCGCACCAGGGTGCCGCCCATAACCATTTCAAAAGCGCTGCTGCCGAGCCACCGCACGCGGTTGGAACCGCCGCCGGGGAAGCGGCCGTTGCCGTTTCGGGCCATCAGCTCGCGCGACGACCGCGGGATCGACGTGCGGTAGCGGTGAACCTCAACGGTCACCTGCGTGCCACTCTGGCCGCGGACGCCGAACGCCCCGATCCCGCCGGTCGTGTACGAGAACATCGACTCGAGTTGCGGGATCTCCACCCCGCCGGGAAGCGGCCCGCCGCCGAAACCACCCTGCACGTTCGCGCCGAACACCGTCGGCTCGGCCGGGAACGCGGCGCGGAACCCGGACTGCGGGTAGTCGTACTGCTTCCACCCGGGCGGCACCGGTGCGCGGGCGGCGAGCACCCCGCCCGGGCCGACTAACAGGTAGCCGCCGAGCGCGAGCCCGCCGAGCAGAACCAGCCCACCGATCACGAGCGCCACAACGCGCCCGCTTCCGCCCCTACGCGAGACGCTCCTTCGCCTCCGCCGGCGCGGGCGGTCGTCCTCGTAATCGTCGTCGTCCGCGCGGCGCGTCTTCTTGCGGGGGCGGTCGTCTTCGTCGTCCTCGTTGCGCGGCGCGGCCTTCCGGCGCGGGGCTTCGTCCTCGTCTCCGTCGTCGGTCCACCCGCGCACCGGGTTGGCGAAGCCGCACTTGGGGCAGTGGACCACCTTGACCTTGGCGAGAACGGCGACCATCGTGTTGCAGACGACGCAGCACGAGATGGTGGTTTGCACCTTGGGCTTGGGCGGTGGCGCGGCGACCTTCGCCTCCACGACCGGCACCTCTTCGACCGGAACGAACGCGGGGACGGCGGCGACCGCCTTGCACTTCGGGCACCGGATCTGCTTGCCCGCGGCCGACTCCGGCGCGCTGAGCTGCGCGGGGCACCCGGGGCACGGGACGACGAGCGACATGGTTACTTCTCCCACGCGGATTTCAGGCGCCACACGGAGCCGCTGTCCAAGTGCCCGCCGAGCCCGACCGTGCGGTTCTTCTCGTTCGGGATCGCGGCGACCGACATCGCGACCCGCCCGTTGTCGGCGAACACCTCAACGGAGCCGCGATCCACGAGCACATGAAGCAGGAAGTTGCCGGCGGGCGCGTCGATCGGTGCCGTCACGCCGTTGCAGGTCAGCGCCTTCTTGTCCGTGTCGTAGCGGAGCTTCGTCCCGCGCAGGTCGAGCACGAAGGGGCGGCCGGCGCTGGCCGTGCAGATCACTTCGAACGCATCCAGGTTCTCGGCCAGCACGGTCGGCTCTTTCGCGTCCGTGTCCTTGAACCGCGCGACCGGTTCGGCGGTTTCTCGCAGCGAGCGCAACTCGTCAACGGGCCGCGCCGTCAGGCGCGGGCCGCCCGGAGTGGTCAGCAGCCGCAGTTCCACCGGTACGGTCATCTGTTGGTTAAACGGCGTACCGGGGAACGATACGCCCTGTGCCCAGCCGATCTGGACCCGGCGCGGCAAACTCCCTTTCCCCGCCGGCGCGCTGTCGAACGTCTGGGCGGCGTAGAACCGGCCGTACCACAGTTGCTTCTTCTCCCGGAAGTCCGGCTTGAACTGTTTGCCGTCGAAGTCGCCGAGCAGGTACTTTCCGTCCGCGCCATAGAGCACCCAACGACTCCGGGGGTCGCTCGGGCCTTTGCCGCTCACGACCTGCTGGAACAGGTCCGGGCACTCGAAGAAGCCCTCGATGCGGCTCGCGAACGTCCACGCCTTCAGGTCCGGGGAGGTGTAGAACGCGATCCACTGTTTTTTCTCGGCCTCGTCGTAAACGGCCATGACCCAGTTCTTTGTCGGCTCGTGCCAGACGAGCTTGGGGTCGCGGCCGGCGTGCTTCACCACCGGGTTCTTGTCGTACTCGGTCCAGGTGCGGCCCCCGTCGGTGCTGAACGCCACGCACTCGCCGCGGCCGGTGCTCGTGTAGGCCAGGACCAGCGGTGGCTTCTCCTTCGTGCCCCACCCGGAGGTGTTTCCGTTGTCCACCACCGCGGACCCGGAGAAGGCCCAGTCGCCGTACTTCCGGGGGTAGAGCGCCACGCCCTCTTCCTTCCAGCGGAACAGGTCCGTGCTGACCGCGTGGCCCCAGTGCATGTTGCCCCACTCGCGCCCGAACGGGTTGTGCTGGTAGAACAGGTGCCACGCGCCGTCGGCGTACACCAGCCCGTTCGGATCGTTGAGCCACCCGGTCCGACTGGTGAAGTGGAACAGCGGCCGGTGCTTCTCCTTGTAGAGTTCGTCCGCCTCGGCCCAGCGGGGCGACTGATCGACCAGCCCTGCGAGCTTCACGTCCGCCGGCAGCAGCGCTTCCACGGTGAGCTTCTTGCCCTTAAACGCCGACACGTCGGACGTGGCCCGGAAGTCGCCTTTGCCGTCGGTGGCGAGTTCGATGTCGAACTCGCGCACCACGTCCCCGCCCACGAGGAACCGGACCCGCCGAACCGGCGCCCCGCTCTTCACCGGCAGGAGCAGGTACGACTGCGTGAGGTCGAGTGTGGCGGTCAGCAGCTCGTTCTGCTTCTTCGTGTCGCTGAGCACGATGTGATCGACGTTGATGTGTCCCCACCCGCCCTTCTGCTGGTCGACGATCTCGATGACCGCCTTTTGGCCGGCGAACTCGGTCACGTCCCACGAGTGCCAGTCGAGGTGCTCGCTCCCGCCCGGCCGGTCGTTCGGCCCGGTCGCGGTGCGTGCCACTTTGCCGCCGACCAGCAGATTGATGCAGGTCTTCCCGGGGTGCTTGCCGCCGCCCACGAGGAAGTTCAGGTACTTGCGGTCGATGGTGAGCTCCGGCGAGGTGAGCGTGCCGGTGCTGTCGTCGCCGTTGAGAAAGCTGTTCACCAGCCCTTTACCAAGAAAGCCCGAGACAGACATTTGGCCCGGGAGCGCGCCCGCGGCCGGCCCCGGGCCGAACGCGGTGCCGGTGGTTTTCCAGCCCGCGCCGTACGTGCGGCCCTCGAAATCCGCGACGAGAACGTCCTTGCGATCTTCGGCACGGACCGCCGGTGTGAGGAACGCGCACACGAGGAGCGGGAGAGGGAGTCGCATCTGTTGCCTCGATGGCCCCGGACGTGTGGTCCGGCTCGAAACACTTGGTAACCCGAGCGCACTCAGGTTACCATGCTTCGCGTCGCGATTCACCACGTTGTTCCCCCGCCGGAGCGCTGCCCGTGCCGACGACCCGCCGCCAGTTCCTTGCCACATCCGCCCTCACCCTCTCCGCCGCGTCCTACGCCCGCGCCGCCGACAACCCGGGCGCCAAAGTGCGCCTCGCCGTGATGGGCCTCCGCACCCGCGGTAAGCAACTCATTCCGGGCTTCGCGGCGCTGCCCGGGGTCGAGATCTCGCACGTCATCGACCCCGACCCCGCGATGGTGAAACCCGCCCTGGACGTGATCAAGAACCCGGCGTCGCCGCCCAAAATCGAAACCGATATTCGCAAGGTGCTGGACGACAAGTCCGTAACCGCCGTGGTGGTGGCGGCCCCGGACCACTGGCACGCGCTCGCGACCGTCTGGGCCGCGGAGCGCGGCAAGCACGTGTACGTCGAGAAGCCGGTGTCGCACAACCTGATCGAGGGCCGGCGAATGGTGCAAGCGGCCCGCAAGTACAAGGTGGTTATTCAGGCCGGCACGCAGCGCCGTAGTTCGACCAACGTCGCGGCGGCGCGGGAGTTCGTGAAGTCCGGGAAGCTCGGGAAGGTGGCATTCGCGCGGGCGTGGATCGCCGGGAGCCGCAAGCCGATCGGCAAGAAGGCCGACGGGCCGGCGCCGAAGGGCGTCGATTACGACCTGTTCCGCGGCCCGGCCCCGGAGCGCGCGTTCAACGCGAACCGGTTCCACTACAACTGGCACTGGTTCTGGGAAACGGGCACCGGCGAACTCGGCAACAACGGCATCCACGGCCTCGACGTGATCCGTAACGTGCTCCAGCTCGACGCGCCCACGCGAGTCGCGTCGATGGGTGGGAAGTACGTGTTCGACGACGACCAGGAGACGCCGGACACGCAAACCGCCACGTTCGACTTCCCGGGGTGTACGGTGGTGTGGGAGCACCGGGTGTGGGAGAAGAACGGCCCCGAGAAGCAGTCGTTTGGGATCATTCTGCACGGCGAGAAGGGGACGTTACTGTTCGACGGGAACGGCTGGCACGTGCGCGACGGGGAGGAGATCAAGGAACCGAACGGCCCCGACATGGTGAAGGCGCACCAGAAGAACTTCATCGACGCCATCCGCGGCGACGCGAAGCCGAACGCGGAGGTTGAGGAGGGCCACAAGAGCACGCGCCTGTGTCACCTCGGGAACATCGCGTTCCGGACGGGCAAGGTGCTGAAGTTCGACGCCGCGACCGAGACGACGGACTCGCCGGAGGCGAACAAGTTGCTCGGCCGCGAGTACCGCAAGGGGTTCGAACTGCCGGCGGTGTGATGTGAGCCGGCCAAAGGCCGGGGCGCGATCGAACCGTGGCCGATACGGTGCGACCGCGCCGTGCCATCACTTTCCCTGATTCCAGTAAATCCGCGCGTTCCCGGTCGCACGGCCGACGGCGATGATGTCGGGCCGGCCGTCGCCATCGAGATCGGCCACGGTCAGGTCTTCGACCGCCACGCCGCCGTCTTCAATGATGGCGCGGTCCCACTTGGCTCCTTTACCGTCGGTGCACTTGTAGACCCGCACCCCGCGGCGCTCCTTGAACGTGTCGCCCAGTTTCGGGTTCGGGTCGTCGCGCACCCCGATGACCAGTTCGTCGGCGCCGTCGCCGTCGAGGTCCGCGAACCAGACCGCGTGGCCCCAGCGCAGTTGCTCGTCAATCACGTGGCGTTGCCAGGTTCCGCCCGTTTGCGTTGGGGTGTACGTCACCACCTGATTCCCGTGCCACGGCTCGACGGTTGCGATCACCCGGGCGGCTTTACTCACTTGCCCCGGCTTGATCTCGCTCGCACCGCGGCTGCCCTTGGGGTTGGCCTGGTTGCCTTCACCGATTTTGTTCACCGACCAGCCGGTGCCGCCCCCGCGGAGCACATGGACGCCGTCGTAGCTTGTGACCAGCACGCCGGTCATGGGGCGCCCCCCGGCGCCGCTGTGTCCGAGAAGGGCGAAGTTGTGGCACACGTGCAGTTCTTCCGAGAGCACCTGCGCCTTCCAGTTCTCCTTCTTCTCGGGTTCCTTCGCCGGCACCTTCAGCGCCACGATGCGGACCGGTTTGCCATCGGTCCAGTTGCCCTTCGCGCTCGCCCCGCGTCCCATCAGCGGGACGTGAACGATTTCCGGCTTCCCATCGCCGTCGATGTCGAAGCAGCGCACACGGTGGGCCGTCGGCTCTTCGCAGGGGAGTTCGTACATCGCCCACTCTTTGGTCACGTCTGCGCCGCGTCTCAGCCACACGAGTTGCCCCGGGTTCGCGGTGTCGAACGGCTTCCACGCCGCGCCGACCACCAGTTCCGGGAGCCCGTCGCCGTCGATGTCGATCGGGGCGACACACACGTTGTCCGGCTTCGTCTTGCCGTCGAGGATGACGAACTTCTTCCAGTCCGCGCCCGCCTTCCCGGGGTTCTGATACCAGACGACCTTGTGCTGATCGACCACCACGATGTCGGGCCTTTTGTCGCCGTCAATGTCGGCGGTGACGACCGCGTACCCGATCTTCAGTCCGGTGTCGATCTCTTGAGTTTTAAATCTCGGCGCGTCTGCGGCGAATGTCTGGAAACCGCAGAGTGCGGCGGTGACGGCGAGTAGGTGGCGCACGGCAATTGGTTCTCACGGGATGAGAAGATGGGGCGGCTCCGCGGACCGCCCAGCTTACCACACCGACCCGTTCGGTACACAACTCCTTGCAGCCCGACAGTTGGAACCGGACAATACGCCTCTGAGGTTGCCCGGCGCCCGGTTTGTGGGATCCTGAACGCACGAGGAAACGGTTGATGTCGATACCCGCGTCTCACCGCCCGGCCCGGGAATGGCTCCTGCTCCTGATCGCGCTGGCGGTCGTGGCGGTGGTGGTGGCGCCGCTGTGGCAGTTGATGGGCAGCCCGGAGTCCCGGGCCGAGCTGGAGGCGCGGTGGACCCGGGACCGGCTCGCGAAGCTGTTCCTCGGCTTCGAGCAGGTGCTGTGCTACGTTTGCGCGGCGTGGGCCGTGCTGATCCTCCAGAGCCGGTTCCGCGAGGTGCTGGCCCAGCGCCGGGCGTTCGCCCTGGACCTGCTGCCCACGGAAGAAGGGGCGCGCATCTTGCCCGAGGACGCCCGCCCGCTCGGCCGGAAGCTCGAGCAGGTGACCGCCGGCCGGCCGCTGGTCCTGGCGAACCTGGTGCGGCTGGGGCTGGGGAAGTTCGCCGTGAGCAAGTCCGCGACCGACGTCGCGGAGGTGGTCCGGAACCAGGCCGATGTCGAAATGTCGCGGATGGTGACCGGGATGTCCACGGTCCACTACCTCGCCTGGGCGATCCCGGCGATCGGGTTCGTCGGCACCGTCCGCGGGCTGGGCGGCGCGTTCGGCGCCGAAGCGACCGACATCGCGGAGTTCACGCGCCAGGCGAAGGACCAACTGAAGGTCGCGTTCGACTGCACGCTGGTGGCGCTGGTGCTGAGCCTCGTGCTGATGTACTTGGTGCACGCGGTGCAGCGGGCGGAGGAGTCGCTCGTCACGGACGCGCAGCAGTACTGCCAGGAGCACCTCCTGCTGCGGTTGTACTCAGGGGGCGAGGGGGAGTGAGCGCGAAGCAGGGTTCCGGGGGGCCGAAGTGGCCGTCCGGTGGCTCTCGCGTGCTCTCGGCCCGGGTCCCACACCTACATTCGTCACACTGACATGCTCTGGTCCCGCAAGCCCGCTCCGGTTCACGACCGCCACCGCGCGGTCGGCATCGACCTGACCGCGAGCCGCGCCCGCGCGGAAGCGGCGGGCGAGAAGTCGCGCGCGCTGGTGCTCGACGCCCCGGACGAGGAGCTCGCGCTGTTCGTCGCCGGCGACCGGCGCGGGCCGGAGGTCGGGCGCGCCGGGGTCGGGTTGTACCGCAAGCTGCCGCACCTCGTTTGCTCCAACTTCCTCCCCGCGCTCGGGCAGTCGCGCGAGTGGAAGCTGGGCCGGCACACGCTCACGGCCGAGGCCGCGCTCGGGCTGGTGTTCGACCGGCTCCGGGCAGTTGTGGGGGGGGAGTCGGACGGCACCGCGCTGGCCCTGCCGGCGTACCTCACGCCCTCGCAGGTGACCCGCGTCGGCGCCGCGGCGGGCCGCGCGAAGTTCGCCCTCAAGGGCACCGCGGTCGGCGGGCTGGCGCTGGCTGCGGACCGCGCCGCCGGGGTGCTCGACGGGGACGGGGCCGGCACCCCGCCGGCGGCCGGCTGGGTGGTGCCGCTGCGGCCCGGCGCGAGCGGCCCCGGGGCCGTGGTGGTGCTCGACGCGGACGAGTTCGCCGTGTCGGCGCTGCTGGTGGCGGTGGACCGGGAGCAGGTGCGCGCGGTCGGGGGGGCGGCGTGGCCGCGGCTCTCGGTCAAGGTCTGGAAGGAGCGGCTGCTGGACGCCGTTGCGGACCGGTGCGTGAAGCTGTGCCGCCGCGACCCGCGCGACTCGGGCGAGGCCGAGCAACTGCTGTTCGAGCAACTGGACGAGGCGTTCGACCGCGCCCGCGCCGGCCAGCGCATCGGGCTGACCGTCCGCACCGCGCACTGGTTCCAAGACATCGTCCAGCAGCCCGAAGAGTTCGAGGCGCACTGTTCGGCGCTGGTCCGGCTCGCCGGCGAGTCGGTGCGCGACTTCGTGAACGGGATCGGGCTGGCCGAGCCGCCCCGCGCGGTCTGGCTGACCGACGCCGCCGGGCGGCTCCCCGGGTTCGTCCGGGAGGTCCACGCGAACACCCCGGAGGGCACGGCGGTCGAGATCCTGCCCCCGAACGCCGTTGCGGCGGCGGCGGCGGCGCTGGTGCCGCGGTGGCTCACGGGCGCGCTGCCCCGGGCGCACCTCGACAGCCTGATCCCGCTGCCCCCGCGACCGGCCGCCCCGGCCGGCGCGCGAGCGGCCCCGCGCGCCAGCGGGTGACCCGGACGACAGGAGGAACCGCCGATGCGAATCCGCCACAAGCAGCCCACGCTGGTCAGCATGTGGATGCTGGACGTGTTCTGCTGCGCGCTGGGGTGCGTCACGCTCCTGTTCCTGCTGAACAGCCGGCTGGCGACGGAAGCCGCCCGCGCCAGCCGCGACGCCCGCGCCGACCTCGCGCACACCGACCAGCAGCTCGCCGCCGCCCTCGCGGCGCTCGAAACCACCCGGACCAAGCTCGCGGCCGAAGAAGCCGAGCGCGGGAAGCTGACCGCGTCGCTCGCTGAGCTCGAAGGGGCGCGGCTCAAGCTGGTCGACGAGTCCCGCGCCCTCACCGAGGACCTCAAGCTCGCCCGCACCGAGAAGGACGAGACCGGGCGCAAGCTCGACACCGCGCGCGACGAGCTGAAAACCGCGCGGGCGCTCCTCGATTCGACCCGAATGAGCCTCGCCGGGCTCGAAAAGAAGGCCACCGCGACCGCGAAAGAGCTGGCCGACGCGCGGGCCGAGGCCGCCGCCGCCGACCGGCTCCTCAAGACGCGCCAGACCGACATCGACGAGCTCGCCAAGAAGGACGCCGCCCGGGCCACCCAACTCGACGGCCTCCGGCGCTCGATGCTGTCCAAGGACGCCGAGCGGTTGGCGCTGGACGCGCAGCTCGCGGAGGCGCGCAAGGAACTCGCCGAACTTGACGCCAAGCTCCGCGCGACCCGGCGGGAGTTGGACGCGCAGATCGCCGCCACGAAGGCCGGGGCCGCGAAAACGGGCGAGGAACTCGGCACCGCCCGCGCGCAGATCAAGGACCTGAACAAGAAGGTCGACGACGCGAACGCCACCATCATCGACCTCCAGGGCGAGAAGGCGAAACTGGCCGACAAGTACGACCGGTTCCAGAAGGAAGCGGAGACGCGGTTCGCCGGGGTGGCGATGACCGGCAAGCGGGTCGTGTTCCTCGTGGACATGTCCGGCAGTATGGGCAAACGTGACCTTCAGACCGTGGACGGTACGAAGTGGCCACTGGTGGTCGAAACGGTGTGCAAGGTGATGCGCAGCATCCCGACCCTGGAGCGCTACCAGGTGATCGTGTTCTCCAGTTCCGCCCGCTGGCTGTTCGAGGACGGCGAGTGGTGCTCGTTCAACGGCGAGCGGTCCGTCGAACGGGTGCGCGACGCGCTGCTGAAAACGAAGCCGGTGGACGACACGAACATGTACGCGGCGTTCGAGAAGGCGTTCGGCCTGAAGACCGCGGGGCTCGACACGGTGTACCTGTTCTCCGACGGGCTGCCGACGAGTGGCCCCGGGCTGACGCGGGAGCAAGAGAAGGCGAGCCCGCCGTTGTCGGAGTCGGAACTGGGGGTGATCCTCGGCAAGCACGTGCGCGACACGCTCGCACGCACGTGGAACAAGCCCGACGCCGGACAGTCGCGGGTGCGGATCAACGCCATCGGGTTTTACTTCGAAAGCGTCGAGGTGGGGGCGTTCCTCTGGTCGCTCGCGCGCGACAACGACGGGAGCTTCGTCGGCATGTCGAAGCCGTGATCGGACCGGGGGCAACGATCACGGCCGCCCGGTGCCTGAAAACCCGTTTCTGACAACCCCGCCCCCTTTTTCAGTTTCTCCTCATTTTCTTCTTGTGTGGTTCGTCGGATTAGCGTACAACGTAAGCACTCGCAGACTCGCGCCGAATCGAATTGCTATCCGACACAACTCACTCTCCCTCGGACGCACCTTTCGGTCGCGCGTTTACTTTTGTCTGATTGTTCTCTCTTTACATGGCGTAGCAGCTTGCCTTCTGCATTCGTAGGAGACGCTGCGCCTACTGTCTTCCATTCTCGTCGAAGGGACAGCACATGTCACTTTATTCGAAGGGTCTGCGCCGCGGCTTTACGTTGATCGAGTTGCTGGTGGTGATCGCGATCATTGCGATCCTGATCGGGCTGCTGCTGCCCGCCGTTCAGAAGGTGCGTGAGGCCGCCGCGCGCATTAAATGCACGAACAACTTGAAGCAGATCGCCATCGCCTGTCACGGGTTCCACGACGCCAACCAGCGGTTCCCGGCCGGCACCACGCTCGGCAAGAACCGGAACGGCACCGGCTGGTACACGAACGCGCACGCCTACGACAACCCGGCCGCCGGGTGGACCAACGCCACCACCAGCTACCCGGCCGACGGCCCGTTCTGGTCGTGGGCCATGCGGATCGCGCCGTACATGGAAATGGACAACGTCCAGAAGGCCGCCAACATGAGCGGCACTTCCGCCGGCTGGCCGTGGTGGCAGATCATCCCGGGCACCACCGGCGGCAGCAACACGGTGGTCGGCATCCAAGCAAAAACGTTTATCTGCCCGTCCGACTCCCGATCCGACCTGTTCTGGACCGAGTCCGGCACCGGGAACCGCGCCGCCCTCACCGACTACATGGCGGTCGCCGGGCGGGACACGTATAAGGAGACCATCTCCGGGAGCAAGCTGGCGGGTCAGGACGGGATCATGTACGTGAACTCGTCGGTCAAGATCGCGGGCATCACCGACGGCACCAGCAACACGCTGATGGTCGGCGAGCGCCCGCCGGCGAACAGCCTGGAGTACGGGTGGATGTGGGCCGGGGCCGGGTACGACCCCGGCGCGTTCGGCGCGGGCGACGTGGTGCTCGGGGTGCGCGAGCGGATCCCGTCGATCAACGACGCCCCGGGCGTGTACGGGCCGGGCAACCTGAACCAGGACACCCACTTCAACCACTACTGGAGCCTGCACTCGGGCGGCGCGATGTGGGCCCGGGCCGACGGCTCGGTGCAGTTCATCGCCTACTCGGCCGGCTCCCAGGTGGTCACCCAGATCAACGGGGTCAACGTGACGCTCCTCGAGGCGATGGCTTCGCGGGCCGGCGGCGAAGTGTTTGCCGCCCCGTGACCCGCTGACTTCGGAGGACTTTGTAATGTTCCGCCGGTTCGTACTTGTATTGATTCTGGGCGCATCGCTGGTGTCCCTCGGGTGCGACGGGGACAAAAACCCGCCGACGGCGGGGGCCGGCTCGCCCCCGCCCAAGCGGGAAGCGCCCGGACAGAAAGCCAAATAAACGTGTCGGGAAGCCGGTTCGGGGACTCCTCGAACCGGACGAACGGCCGCGGGTGTTCCCGCGGCCGTGTTTTTTGTGCGCCCGTCACGAGAATGACCCCGGGCGGCCGTTGGCGCCGCTGACGAGGGGGAACCGCATGTCCGCGCCGGCCGCGCCCGAACCGCTCCTGAACGTCCCCAACGTGTTATCGTTGTCCCGGGTGCCGCTCGCGGCGGTGCTGTTCGCGTGCATCGTCCACGAGTTGTGGCTCCCGGGGCTGCTGGTGTTTCTGGCCGCCACGGCGACCGACTGGGCCGACGGCTGGTGGGCGCGCCGGTACGGCCCGCTCACGCGAGTCGGTCGCAGCCTCGATCCGCTCACCGACAAGATCCTCGTGTGCGGCACTTTCATCTACCTGATTCCCGTCCCGGGCGCCGGCATCGACCCGTGGATGGTGACCGTCGTGGTGTGCCGCGAGCTGCTGGTGACCGGCCTTCGCGGGATGGTCGAGGCGACCGGCAAAAAGTTCGGCGCCGACTGGTTCGGCAAACTGAAGATGGCCCTCCAGTGCGCGGTACTAGCCGGGGTGCTGCTGATCGCGTGGCTCCGCACCGTCGATGGCGCGACGGGGGCGTTGGGCGTGCTGACGCCGGTGCAGGTCGCGTTACTGTGGCTGACGCTCGTCGCCACGATGGGGAGCGGGGCGCAGTACCTCGTGAAGGCCGCACGGCTTTTGAAGTGAACGTGGAGTGGGGCCGGCCTGCTGCTTCCAAGTCCGATCGATTACTTGCTGCGCGGAATCGGTGCCGGCTCGGTGTGCGGAATCGCTCTTTGTCAGCCCCAACGGCTTTCTTCCATTCCGGTCGGCCGACGGCTCGCTGCCAACAAATCGCCCCATGAACCGGAGAGCAACTGAGCACAATCATCCCGGCGAGCCCCGGCGAAAGCTCGCGTAAGGAACTGGACTGACCGGCGAGTGACCGGGGCCGCTAAAATCTCCCGCACCTCACACACGGGAGACGCCATGCCTCAGCCCCTCGGGTTCGCGATCGTCGGTTGCGGGATGATCGCGCGGTTCCACGTTCGCGCGCTGCAAGAGATCCCGGCGGCGCGCGTCGCGGCGCTGGTGAGCCGCAGCCAGTCGAGTGCGGACAAGCTGATCGCGGACACCAAACTGGAGCCGTGCCCCGTTTTCAACTCGGTCGAAGAAGCCGTGAACGCCCCCGGCGTGGACGCGGTCATCATCACCACCCCGAGCGGCGCGCACCGCGAGCCCGCTCTCGTTGCGGCGGCGGCGGGCAAGCACGTCGTTGTCGAGAAGCCGCTCGAAATTACCGGCTCGCGGTGCCAGGAGATCATCGACGCCTGCGACCGCGCGGGGGTGAAACTGTGTACCATCTTCCCGTCACGGTTCGGCGACGCGAACGGCGCCCTGAAGGCGGCGGTGGAGGCCGGCAAGTTCGGGCGCCTCACCCTCGGCGAAACGACCTGCAAGTGGTGGCGCTCGCAGGCCTACTACGACGAAGGCGGGTGGAAAGGCACCCAGGCGCTCGACGGCGGCGGGGCGATGATGAACCAGGCCATCCACAACGTGGACCTGCTGCTCTGGCTGATGGGCGACGCCACGCACGTGAGCGGGCTCACGGCCACGCTCGCGCACGAGCGGATCGAGGTGGAGGACACGGCCGTCGCGGTAGTCCGGTTCAAGAGCGGGGCGCTGGGGGTGATCCAGGCGACCACCAGCGTCCACCCGGGGTACCCCAAGACCGTCGCGGTCCACGGCGACAAGGGCTCGGCGGTGATCGAGCAGGACGACGTTCTGAAGTGGGACTTCACGCCCGAAACGCCGGACGACTGGATGGTGAAGGGGCGGTTCGCGGCCCGGGTCGGGGCGAGCGGCGGGTCCGCCGACCCGAAGGCGATCAGCCACGAGGGGCACCGGCGCCAGCTCGCGGATTTCGTCGAGGCCGTGCAGCAGAACCGCGTACCGAAGGTCGACGGGCGCGAGGGCAAGAAGGCGGTCGATCTCATCTGCGCGGTGTACGAGAGCGCACGCACCGGGCGCACGATCGCCCTCTAACCGTTGGGGGGACACCGGCCGCGCCTTCGGCCGCGGAGTGACACGGCCGCGGCGGGCCGGTTTCAGTTGGCGGGCTTGTCGCCGCCCGGCTTCCGGAACCGCGCCGGCAGCTTCGGCGCCTCTTGCGGCGGCGCGGGGGGCTTCACTTTCAGCGCCTTGTCCGCGATGTCGGTCCGGTAGTGCATCCCCGGGAACTGGATCAGTTTGACCGCCTCGTACGCCCGGGCCTTGGCGTCCGCGAGCGTGTCGCCGAGCGCGGTCACCCCGAGCACCCGCCCGCCGTCGGTGACGGTGCGGTTGCGGTCGTCGATCTTCGTGCCCGCGTGGAACACCTTCACGCCCGGGAGCTGGTCCGCCTCCGGGACGCCGGTGATGACCTTCCCGTTCTCGTATTTGCCCGGGTAGCCGCCCGCGCACAGCACCACGCACACCGCCGGCCGCGGGTCCCACACGATCTTGTCTTCGAACTCGTGAAGCCGCTCGTCCGCGACGGCCTCGAGCAGGTCGAGCAGGTCCGTCTTCAGGCGCATCATCAGCACCTGCGTCTCGGGGTCGCCGAACCGGCAGTTGAACTCCAGGACGCGGGTGCCCTGGTTGGTCAGGATGAACCCGCCGAACAGCACGCCCTGGAACGGGTACCGGTTCCGCTTCATCCAGTGGATGGTCGGGAAGAAGACCGTCTTCTCCCACTCCTTCATCAGCTCGGGCGTCGCGACCGGCGCCGGGCAGTACGTGCCCATGCCGCCGGTGTTCGGCCCGGTGTCCCCGTCGCCCACCGCCTTGTGGTCCTGGCACGCGGGCAGCGGCAGGAACGTGCGCCCGCTCACGAGCGCGAGCACGGACACCTCCTCGCCGTCGAGCCGCTTCTCCACGACCACGTTCCGGCCGGCCTTCTGGCCGAACTCGGCGTCGGTCATGATGCGCTTCACGGCCTGGGTCGCTTCCGCGCCGGTCTTGCACACCACCACGCCCTTGCCCGCGGCCAACCCGTCGGCTTTCACCACCACCGGGTAGTCGCGGGTTTCAATGTAATCGCGCGCCGGCTGCGGGTGGTCGAACACCCGGAACTCAGCGGTGGGCACGTCCGCGTGGCGCATCAGCTCCTTCGCGAACACCTTGCTCGATTCGATCCGGGCCGCCTCCTTCGACGGCCCGAACACCTTCAGCCCCTTGCCGCGCAGAAAGTCGGCGAGCCCGGCCGCGAGCGGGTCCTCGGGGCCGATCACCACCAGCCCCACCTTCTCCCGGAGGCAGAACCGCTGAAGCTTGTCCGTTTCGGTGTAGTCGATCGACACGTTCGTGAGACCGTCCCGCGCGGTTCCGGCGTTGCCCGGGGCGCAGAAAACCGTTCCCGCGCGCGGCGACTGTTTCAGCCGCCATGCGAGCGCGTGCTCGCGCCCGCCCTTCCCGATCACCATCACGTTCAGCATTGCAGCCGCTTTGCCTTCGAGTTGCCAAGGGGTCGTAGTGTCAGTTTATCCGTTGCTCGACTGAAAGCGAAGTGGTGTTGCGGTCTTCGTCCACACTTCGGGGCGGCGGGGTACAATTCCTCTCGACTTACTTTGGCCGTTCGCCTACCCTAACAGAGGGTTTAGCTCAAGCTAGATGCCGGGGAGGTCGTGGTGCGTGTTGTGCAAATCGCCCTGATTGCTGTTGCGGGCGGCTTCACGGTTCTCGGGTTGCCGGGGTGTTCGGGTGGACCGCCCGCCTTCGAGAAGCCCCCGGTGCGGGTGGTCGTTACAACCACCATGATCGCGGACCTTGTAAAGAAGGTCGGTGGCGACCGCGTGTCGGTGGACGCCCTCATGGGTCCCGGCGTCGATCCGCACCGGTACCAGCCAACGGCGGGCGACCGCAAGAAGATCGACGCCGCACACGTCGTGTTTTTCAACGGCCTGCACCTCGAAGGCAAAATGACCGACACCTTCGAGAAGAGCCGCGGGCGTGTCCGCGCGCACGCGGTCACCGCAGCGATCGATAAGGCCCAACTCCGGCACGCCGAGGTCGACGGCGGCGAGCACGACCCGCACGTCTGGTTCGATGTGGCGCTCTGGGCCAAGACTGTTGACGTGGTTCGTGACGCGCTTGTGGCACTCGATCCCGCCGGCGCCGGCGACTACGAGCGCAACGCGGCGGGCCACCGGCGCGAGCTCGAATCGCTCGATACAGAGGTGCGGCAGGCGCTCGCGGTCGTGCCGAAAGACAAGCGCGTGCTGGTCACGTCGCACGACGCGTTCGGGTACTTCGGGCGCGCCTACGGGTTCGAGGTACGCGGGTTGCAAGGGGTCAGTACGGCCAGCGAGTCCGGGACGAAGGACGTCAAGGAACTGGTCGATTTCTTGGGCCGGAACAAAATCCCCGCGGTGTTCACGGAAACGTCGGTTCCGGACGCGGGGCTGAAAACGGTTCTCGACGCGTGCCGGCGCGACCACAACCACACGGTGTCGCTGGTGGGTGGCGAAGAGGCGCTGTACTCGGACGCCCTCGGCGAACCCGGCACGCGCGGGGAAACGTACACGGGCATGGTGCGGCACAACGTGGCGGTCATCGTGCGGGCTCTGGGGCGGTAACGGGCCGGTGACGAATCGAGGACGTGATGATCGAGTCGGCTGCTCTTAGCGGTCCGGGTGCGGTGAGCGAACGTTCGCCGGCCGCACCCGCTTCTCACCGACCGGCACTCGGCGCCGCGCACGCGCTGAACGCGATCGAGGTTCACGACCTGACCGTTGCGTACCGCGAGAAGCCGGTCCTGTGGGACATCGACCTTGCGGTTCCGCGCGGCGTGCTGATGGCCGTGGTCGGCCCGAACGGCGCCGGGAAGACGACACTCATCAAGTCGATGCTCGGGCTGGTGAAGCCGGTGTCGGGGCGGGTGCTGGTGAACGGCGTTCCGTACTCCCCGCGCGCACAGACCGTAGCGTACGTGCCGCAGCGCGGCACCGTGGATTGGGACTTCCCAACGACGGTCTTGGACGTGGCGCTGATGGGCACGTATGGGCGCCTCGGGTGGTTCCGCCGGCCGGGCGCCGCCGAGCACGCCGCGACCCGCGGCGCGCTCGGGCGTGTCGGCATGGCCGACTTCGCGGACCGGCAGATCAGTCAGCTTTCGGGCGGCCAGCAGCAGCGGGTGTTTCTGGCCCGTGCGCTCGTTCAGGACGCCCCGGTGTACCTGATGGACGAGCCGTTTCAGGGGGTGGACGCGGTAACCGAGAAGGCCATCGTGGACGTGCTGCGCGAGTTGCGCGACCGCGGGCGCACGGTGCTGGTCGTTCACCACGACCTCGCCACGGTGCCCGAGTACTTCGACTGGGTCACCGTGCTGAACGTGCGGAAGGTGGCGAGCGGTCCGACGGCCGTCGCTTTCACCGAAACAAATCTGAAGGCCGCCTACGGCGATCGGTACGCGGGCCGCGCGTGAATCAGCCCGCGCGGCCGTCCAGCGCGCGATAGAAGTACGTCGTGCTACAAAACCCGCCGTGCGGCATCAGCGCGTAGTTCGGGATCTCCCCGGCGCGGACCCAGCCGAGCCGCTCGTACAGCCGCGCCCCGTCACCGCCTGTAACGGCATCTAGAACCAGCAGCGTGCGCCCGTGTTCGCGGGCCACATCCTCCGCCGCGCGCATGAGCGCGGCTCCCACGCCCCGGCGCCGCGCCCGCCGGTGGACCAGCATCTTCGCCAGATCCGCTCGGTGCGGTTGGTTCTCAGGTAGGTCGAAAATCACCTGTACGGTACCGCACACGCCTTCCGCGTCCTCCGCAACAAGCACCGCACGCTCGCCCCGTTTCACGCCGTCCGCCACCCGGCGCCAAAAGTCCGTCGCCCGCTCGCGCGACAGCGGGAGCATGAAGCTGACCGACGCGCCGCCCTCGACGCAGTCGATCAGCACGTCCGCTAGGGCTTCGACGTGAGCGTCTTGAAGCGCACCGAGTCGCCGAACGGTCCAGGTGTGTGTACTCATCGCAACGAAAGGGGAATGGACGCGATCACCACCGCGTAACGCGCCGGCTCCCGCGTGGGGTTGTGAAACACCGTCGGTCGGTCGAGTTGCATCGCGAGGCAGTCGCCGGCGCTGAGTTGGTGCCGGCCCGCTCCGAGAGCGACTTCCATCGCCCCTTCGAGCAACCAAATCTGTTGGTACACGCGGGCCTCGCGGGGGCCGGTCTCGAACGCGACGGTGGCCCCAGGCGGGAAATGAACCTCGACGATCTGAATCGGGTTGGATGTGCCTGACGAGGACACGTTGCGTCGGGTGTATCCGGAGCCCGGATCGGTCCACGACGGTTGTTCCGCCCGTCGCGCGACCGGGTTCGGAGTGGCCGCCGGTGGGCTAAAGAGGTCGGCGAGCATGACCCCAAGACCGGTGGCGAGCTTCTCCAGAACCACGGCCGTAGGGCTGCTCTCGCCGCGCTCAATGAGCGAAATCATCGAGCGGCTCACGCCACACGTGCTTGCGAGCGCGTCAAGCGACAACCCCGCAGCGGCGCGCATCTCTCGTACACGGGTTGCAATGCGAGCATTCACACTGAGCGAGTTTTCCAACATGATGGATTTCATTGTCCATCATGTTGGAGGCGATGTCAAGATCTGAAGAGCTGGATGCTCGGCCGGGTCGGCGCAATTGCAATAATCAAATCGTCTTAAGCGGTGCCGGTCGGCAAATGCCGCCGCCCGCAATCGATAATGCGAATAGACGCAAATATTTTTAACGCCGGATTATTCGCTGCGCAGCCGATCGTGTTTTTTTACGATTGGCTATATTTTCGCGCGTGCAATTGCAGGCCGACTGAGCCCGGTTTCGGCACCGATACGTGCCGCTGCGGCAGCACGGCGCAGCGGCACGTATCGGTGCCGAACATGGCACGAGTTCCAGGTGCGTAACGTGCGTCGCCGCCCCGAATCACTGACCTCAAAGCCAGCGTCCTCAACGGGAAATAGCCGCTTATGCCTCAGCCTTTTTTGACCCTGCTCACCCGCGTCCGCATCGGCCCCCGCCTGATCGCCGGCTTCCTGTTGATCGCCAGCGGGTGTGCGTACCTGGGATATGTGTCCCTGAGCGCACTCGGCGAGATCCGCGGCTTTCAGGTGAACGCGGCGACCAACATCGTTCCGAGCGCGATCGCTCTCGACAAGGTCCGAGCCGGTGCGCTCCAATCGCAGCGCGCCGAGCGCGGGCTCGTTATCTTTGACCCGAAGCGCGACGAGAGCACCTACCGCTCGGTCCGCAGCAACCTCGACGCGGGGCTCAAGTCGATCGAGGAGGGTGCGAAAAGTTACAGCACCCTCCCGCTGGACGAGAAGGAAGCGGCGATGTGGAAAGACATCCAGTCCGCGCTGGCCGACTGGAAGCGCGACCAGGAGGACATTGTTACACACGCCGACAAGGGGGAAACCGATCAGGCGCGAGCGGCGATCGCACGCGAGCTAAAAACGGCGGCCCGGTTGAACCAGCAGCTCCAGGAGCTCATGGCGCACCAGGAGCGCACCGCCAAACACGAAGAAGCGGAGGCCAACAGCACGTACGGGGCGGTCCGATCGACGCTCCGGACGACCATCGCCGGGGCGGTAATCGTGGCGGTCGGCCTCGGGATGGCCCTCTCGGCCTCCGTCACCCGGCCGCTCGGGCAAACCGTGGACGTGCTCGAGGGGGTGGCACGGGGGGACCTCTCCAGGCGAGCCGATGTGGACACGCAGGATGAGGTCGGGCGAATGGCCACCGCACTGAACGCGGCCATCGACGCGCTGGTTGCCGCCAAGGAGGCTGAGCGGGTCCGTACCGAACAGGACCGGCGACGAGCCGAGCAAGAAGCTGCGGCCGAGCGGGAGCGGATCGCGCGGGAAGCCGAGGTCGCCCGCGCGCAGGCCCAGCGGGACGCCGCCGCTGCGGCCGAACTGCGCGAGAAGGTTGCGTCCGTGATGACCGGGGTCGATGCGCTGGCGGCCGGCGACTTCACGGTGGCGATCCCCGATCTGGGCACCGACGACGTGGGGCGAGTGGCCGCGGCTCTGAATAAGGCCGTGGTATCGGTGCGAGAAGCTCTGGACGGGGTGCGGGAGGTGTCCGAGCAACTGGCCGACGCGTCCGCGCAACTGTCCCGCGCGAGCGAGGAGATCTCGGCCGGCGCCCAGGAGCAGGCCGGCAGCCTCGAGGAGACTGCCGGCAGCCTGGAGGAGATCACCGCCACCGTGCGGCAGAACGCGGACAACGCTCAGCAGGCGCGGCAACTCGTGGACGGGTCCAAAGAGGTGGCCGAGAAGGGCGGGCAGGTAGTCGGTAGCGCGGTCGGAGCGATGGCCGAGATTAACGAGTCGTCGAAGAAGATCGCGGACATTATCACGACCATCGACGAGATCGCGTTCCAGACCAACCTGCTGGCCCTCAACGCGGCCGTGGAGGCGGCCCGCGCCGGCGAGCAGGGCCGCGGGTTCGCGGTGGTCGCCACCGAGGTCCGAAACTTGGCCCAACGAAGTGCCACCGCCGCCAAGGAGATCAAGGGGTTGATCCAGGACTCCGTCAAGAAGGTGGACGCCGGCACCGAGCTGGTGAACAAGTCCGGTACCACACTCGGCGAAATCGTCACCAGCGTCAAGCGGGTGGCCGACATCATTACTGAGATCGCGTCCGCCAGCCGCGAACAATCAACGGGTATCGAGCAGGTGAACCGGGCGGTCTCACAGATGGACACCGTCACCCAGCGCAACGCCTCGCAGACCGAGGAGATGAGCGCCACCTCGCAGGCCCTCACCGACCAAGCCGATCAGCTCCGCAACCTGATCGCGCGGTTCAAGCTCAGCGGCGACGGCCGGGGCACACCCCGGTCGGCGGCCGGACCCGTCAAGAAAGCCGCTTACAAGCCCCGCCCGGCGGCGGCCAAGGTGACCAGCCGCGGGCACCCGCACGAAGGCGGCAACGGGTTCGCCGAGTTCTGAGCCGGCACGGCGGGCGAGTCGGGTCTATACCGAACCGGCACGGGTCGCGGAACATCCCGTGACCCGTGCCGTTGTGAGCGACGCCGGTGCGTGCTCGCCGCCGGCTCGACGTGGTTCTCGTCGCGACGGCCCGTCGATGGCTACGCGGCTTGATGTGCCAGAGCAAAAGCGGGCGGCACGGTAGCCCATAGGACCAGCCGGGTTGTGTCTTTCTCGTGCAAGCCGTTTACCGTCGTGACTGCGGGGTAAAGGTGCGGAACGTCTCACCCCCTGGAACGGTGCGGGAGCTTCACGGCTCCCTGAGCCCCATTCCGTTGTTGCGGGCGTGCGGTCCGGATGATTGCCGCGATGAAACGGTAAGAGGTCAGTACGAGAGACGCGGCGACAAAAGGACCGGGCTGTCGTGCTGGAAGATCATCGCGCCAATCGCTAACGTCGCGCACGTCGCCCGCACGGGAAGCCGTTTCGCGCCCCGGCGTGTTAGGCCGCTTGAGTTCATACCACACTCCACGCCTGGCCGTCGCCCCGTTCACCCAGCGTGACCGACTTGCGATCGGTGCCCAAGGTTTGAGTGATGCCGTTCCGAACCGTTCAACCGGTTCGCATTTTCTTCAGTACTTCCCACAGCACCGCGGCGATGTTCCAGGCGTCGTCGTGGCCCCGGTGGTGCGTGCCCTCCAGTTTGAGCCCGAGCAGCGCCATCGCTTGCGGCAAGCCGACCTCGTTGGGGAGCCCGCGGCCGACGGCGAAGAGCGTTTTTGCGTTGAGGTGTGACGGGCCGAACGGGTACCGCACGCCCTCGTCGCGGCACTGCTTGTCGAACTGCCGGCGGTCGTAATCGCCGTAGCTCGCCCACAGCCGCTCCTGCGACAGGTACTCGTCTTCCAGGATCTTGCACGCGTCCTTGAACCGGATGCCCGTGCTCACCTGCTCTTGCGTGAGCGTGGTGAGCTGCGTGCAGAACGGGCTCACCTTCGACCGCTCGGGCCGCACCAGTATGCTCCGCTTCTCCAGGCGCCGCCCGGTGCTCAGTTCCAGCGGCGTCAGGCCGATCTCGATGATGTCGTTGGTTTCCCCTTTCGGTGGGAACCCACCATCCCAGCACGTCGATTCGATGTCGATGACGATGACGTGGTCGAGTCGCTTGGCCATGCCGGGCCTCGGTTCGGTGGGGTTGTGCCGCCGCGCGTGCCGCACGTACCGTCAGTGTAGCAAACGCCCCTGGCGCTCCGGCATGCCGGATGCTTCGCGAACACCGTTCCGATTCTCAAATCACTTGCGAAGGGTACAGGCTAATGGCGAAGTCCAACAAAAGCCGCACCGGGGACGAGGCGGTGCGCACGGTCGGTGGTGCGGCAGGCGGGGCCGCGACCGGTGCGGCGGCCGGCGCGCTGCTGGGCCCGGTCACCGCGGCGGCCGGTGCGGTCCTCGGCGGCATCGTCGGCGCGCTCGCCGGCAAGAGCGCGGGCGAGGCCGAGCCGAAGCCCAAAACGGTCGCGAAGAAGGTCGCGGCCACCGTGAAGAAGGCGGCGAAAGCGGTCGCAAAAACGGCTCGCGCCGTACAACCCGTCGCCAAGGGCGCGGCGAAGGCAACCGCCAAGAGCACCGCCGCGAAGAAACCTGCTGCGAAGAAGACACAGCCAAAAGTAGCGGGTACGCGCGCGGCCAAGGCGGCCGCGAAAAAACCTGCGGCGAAGAAGGTCGCGGCCAAGAAGAAATGACCGGCCCACGAGCGGCCAACTTGAAACCCGGACGGCGCCGCCCCAAACTAGCGTCACCCGCTGGAGCCGTCCGAATGGAAGTTCTCATCACCGCCGACCAGGTCCGCGCGCGCGTGGACGAGATGGCCGCCGAGATCATGCGCGCCTACGACGGCAAGCCGGTTACGGTCGTGGGCATCCTGACCGGGTGCCTCATCTTCACCGCGGACCTCATCCGCCGGATCGACCTGCCGCTGCGGGTCGCGTTCATCACCGCGTCCAGTTACCGGGGAACGACCACCGTCTCCGGCCTGCTGGAGATTCGTGACGATTTACTGCCCGACATCGCCGGGCGCCACATCCTGCTGCTCGACGACATCCTCGACACCGGCAAGACGCTCGCCCGCGTCGTGGCGCACCTGATCGACCGCGGCGCGGCGTCGGTGAAGGTGGGGGTGCTGCTCCGCAAGCTCGGCCGCCAGGAAGTACCGTTCGAGCCCGATTTCGTCGGGTTCCCGATCCCCGACAAGTTCGTGATCGGGTACGGGCTGGATTACAACGACGAGTACCGACACCTGCCGTTCATCGGGATCTTGCAACCCGGTGAATAGGCCCAAGGCCAAGAGTGTTCGTGTTCACCGCAGAGGGCGCGAGAGGGCGCAGAGAAGAAGCCAAGAGCTGAGTCGCTTTCACTCTCTTGGCTTCTTCTCTGCGCCCTCTCGCGCCCTCTGCGGTGAACACTCTTCTGCCTTACTCCTTCACGACCTCAAACGCCTTTTCGTCGGCGACTTCGAGCGTCGCGCTGCCCTGCTTGTTGGTCTCGACCTTGCCGGTCACACGGATCGTCGCCCCGACCAGCTTCTCGATGTCGCCCTTCGCGAGCGCGCCCTTCTGAACCTTGACCGGCACAACCACCGCGAAGTTGTCCTTCGCCCGGAAGTCCTTATCTGAGTTCAGGTACAGGTTCGCCTTCCCGCCGATCGACTGCACCACGAACTGGACCTTCACCGTTTCGCCGGCCTTCTTCGCCGCCTCCGCGGGCGTGAGTACCCCTTCCGGCGGCTTCGGTCCGACGGGGGCTGTGGTCGCCGCGGTGCCAGTTCCCTTGAGCGTGGCGAGCCGCACCTTGAACCCGCATGTGGTGTCCCCGTCTTCGTCGCAGATCTGGACGCTCACACGCGGATTGTCTGTCCAGTCGATGGTAATGAACCCAAAATTGTCGCCGTGCGGCATCCCGCCGACGCGTTTCGAGTTCAGTTCGGGGGCGCGCCAGTTCTTCGACGACTGGTTGAACCCGCTACTGGTCACGTCGTACAGTGGGTAGCCGATCGCAATCGGGTCCACCGAGATGTCCGCAAGGTGGCGGTCGCCGCTCAGGATCATCACCCCGCTCGCGCCGGCACTTTTGAGCAGCGCGTAGAGCTTCTCGCGCTCCTTCGGAAACGTCGCCCACTTCTCGAACGGGTGCTCGTCCGAAATCACCTGGATGCTGGACACGAGCAACCGCAACTCGGCCGGCTTTTTGAGCTGCGTTTCGAGCCATTTCCATTGTTCTGTGCCGAGCAGGGTGGCGTCGGCGTCGGTGTTCGGGAGGTACGGTGCGGTTCGCAGTTTCGCGTCGAACGGCCCCTTCTTGAGCGGGCTGCGGAAGTACCGCGTGTCCAGCATGATGACCTGAACGCGCTTGCCGGGCGGGCCGTAAATCTCCGCGTGGTACACGCCCTTCTGGGCGCGCCGCGGCGAATCCGCCGGGGTTTCGAAGAAGTCGTGAAACTCCTTCTGCGCCGCGTCCTTGTGCTCCCACTCGGCGCCCGCGTCGTTCTTGCCGTAGTCGTGATCGTCCCAGGTGCCGAGCATCGGGCACGTTGCCTTCAGCTTCACGAACCCCGGCACCTTCGCCATCTGCGCGTACTTTTCGCGAATGACCTCGGGCGTCACCTTCACCTTCCGGTCGAGGTCGGCGTACATGTTGTCGCCCAGGAGTAGCAACAGGTCCGGCTTCGCGGCGGCGATGGCGCCGAAGATGGGCACCGGCTTGTCCTGATCGACACAGGAGCCGAACGCGATCCTGGTGAGCACCTTCGGGTCGTCGGCACGGGCGGCGGGGCCGAGTGCGACGATCAGCGCGAACAGCAGCCCGGCGCGAACGGGGCGCATGGCAAGTTCCTGCGGGAAGCGGGATGTGTAGCCACCGCTATTCAACGACCGGGGCATCGGGCGGCAACGCGCAACCAACGGTATGAAGATGAAGAGTAGACGCGGCTCACGTCCGCCGTGCGCCGCACTTATCACAAAAGCCATCCGGGGGCGGTGGCTTGTTGGGTGCAAGTGTCGCGCGGGCCGTGGGCGCCGGCCCGCGCTCGTGACGTTATTCCTTGACCGCCTTCTTCAGGTCATCGAACGCCGTTGCGGCCTCTTTGCTCACGGCCTCCCACTTGTCCGCCGCGGCCTTCTCCAGTTCGTCGAGCTTCTTCTTCGCGGCGTCGCGCTTCGCGCCCGCGTCCTTGAGCTGCGCGTCCAGCTTGACCTTTTCGTCGCCGGCCGCCTTCTCCGCTTTCGTTTTCAGCCCATCGACCTGCTTTTCGAGCTTGCCGAGATCGCCCTTGTACGCGATCACGAGTTCATCTTTCTTTGTCGAAGTGAGCTTCGTGTCTTTTGTTGTGTCCTTCGACTGGCCGCACCCGACCGTCAGGCCCGCGATCATCATCGCGCAGCAGCTCACGCACGTCCGTAACATGGAACGTACCCTCTATGTTCGGTGTGATGGAATCGGAAACGGGCGCGAAACGGAAGTGACCGGTCGTTGAGGGGCCGCTCGCGCCCGCTGCTGCCCCTCGCAAATAGAGATGCCGGAGCGGGGAGATTATTCCCCCGCTCTCGAAGCTGCGCGTTTTAGTCTTCTGGTGGAACCGAAGGGGCGAGCGCCCGGCGCGCGGGCTATTGCGCCGGCTTCGTGGCCGACTCGATCCAGCCTCCGCCGAGAACGCGGGTGCCGTTGTACAGCGCCAGCGCCTGCCCCGGCGTGACCGCGGCTTGCGGGGCGTCGAAGGCCACTTCTGCGCCGCCGTTGGGCAACGCGGTTACGGTCGCGGGCACGCCCGCGTGCCGGTAGCGGATCTTCGCCACACACGTCAGCGGTTCCGTGGGCGGGTCGATGAGCCAGTTCATCCCGCTCGCCACGAGGCCCGATGAGAGCAGATCGCTTTCGTCGCCCACGACGACCGTGTTGGTCTCGGGGAGCAGTTCCAGCACGAAGCGCTTTTTGCCGCCACCGATGTTGAGCCCCTTCCGCTGACCGATGGTGTAGCGGTCGATGCCGTCGTGCTCACCGAGTACGGTGCCGTCACGCTCGGCGATCACGCCCGCGGTGGCGGCTCCGGGCCGGCGGGTGCGAACGACATCGGTGTGGTTGCCGCTGGGCACGAAACAGATTTCGACGCTGTCCGGCTTCTCCGCGACGCCCACCAAGCTCGCCTCGCGCGCGAACTGGCGGATCTGCGGCTTCGTGTACCCGCCCACCGGGAACAGCAGGTGCGGGAGCACCTCGCGCTTGATCCCGTGTAGCACGTAGCTCTGGTCCTTGTCCGCGTCGACGCCCTTGTGCAGTTCGCCGTTCCGCACCTGGGCGTAGTGCCCGGTGGCGATGAAGTCGGCGCCCAACTTCTGGCCGAACGTCCACAACTGGCCGAACTTCAGCCAGTTGTTGCACACCACGCACGGGTTCGGCGTGCGGCCCCGCACGTACTCGTCCGCGAAGTAGTCGATGATACGGTTGAACTCGCTCTCGAAGTCGAGCGCGTAGAACGGGATGTCGAGCTTGTCGGCCACGCGGCGCGCGTCGCCCGCGTCGATGGCCGAGCAGCAGCCCTTCTTGCTGTCGCGGCGCTCGTCGGGCTGGTCGTGGCCGTGCGTGCCGGTGCGCATGAACAGTCCGATCACCTCGTGACCCTGCTTCTTCAGCAGGACCGCCGACGCCGAACTGTCGACCCCGCCGCTCATCGCCAACACGACACGCGCCATACGGCCCTCCTCCGTTCAGTATAGAGGCGGAAGAGGCGGGACGCGTTCACACCGGCGCGCGTCGTTTCCCGGTTCCGGTTACGGCGTGTCGTAGTACTCGAAGAACCCGATCATCATTTCATCCCAGGTCTGATCGCCCCAGGTCACCTTCTTGCCCGGATTCGGGTTGAACGGGTTCTTGGCCGAGTTGTCGTACCACGCGGTGCACTCGATCTTGCTCCCGGCGGGGAGTTCGCGCGGCTTCGTCAGCGCGTACGACAACTGCCAGTTGAAGTCGTACTTCGGCACGTTCAGCAGCGTCTCGCGGGTGCCGTCCTTGGTCACCAGTTCGTACTTGAACGCCTTCCCGCGGAGGTGCATGTGCGGGCTGAGCGACAGCAGCGTGGTCGGCTTCTCGAACGTGTGGCTCGCGGTCACCTGGTGGTTCTCGGCGCCCGGCGGAATGGCGAACCGCACGTTCAGCGCCGCGTCGCCCTTGGCCTCTCGCGCCGGCGGCTTCTTCGCCAGCACGATCCCCAGTACCGATTGGTCCTTTCCGGCCGTGCCGTTGGGCGTGTAATGCACCTCGAACATCAGTTGCGACCCCTTCGGCACCTTCTTCGCCATTCCCTCGGGGTAAACGAGCGGCTGGTCGCCCGGCACGTACGTCCCGACCATGTAGCGCGCGAAGTTGTTGTGGTCCAGCCTTCCCTTCGGTGGGACCATGTACACGATGACGTGGTGGACGACGGCCCGGTAGTCAGGCCGCACCTCCGCCGCCTGCACCCACATGTCTTCCTTCAGCGGCGCGCCGACCGTGATGTGCTGGTACGGGATGCCCATTCCGAGCAGCGAGGTCGCGGGCACGTCGAACGGCTGGTTCATCTTCAGCACCAGGTCCGGCTTTTGTGGGAGCCGCCACCCGTCGATGAACTGCGCCGGCGCCGGCGCGTCCTTCGGATCGCCCTCGGGGCACCCGGCGTCGATCCACGCCAGTAGCGTTTTCTTTTCTTCCGCCGACAGTCGGCGGTCGTTCTTGAAGTGGCCCGTTGGGGCGTCCGCGTGCCACGGCGGCATGACGCCGTCCGCGACCACCTCGCGAATCATGTCCGCCCAGCCCTTCGCCTGCTTGTACGAAGTCAGAGCGAACGGGCCGACCTCGCCGGCGCGGTGGCACTCCTGGCATTTCGACTGGAAGATTGCAGCGACGTGCTTGTGGTAACTGACCGCGGCGGCCGTCGCGGGCTTCTTCTCGCGGGTCAGCCTGCACCCCGCCGCGGCGGTGAACGGCTTCTTCACCTCCCGGCCCTCCAGAACCGCGTCCAGAGCAGAGGCCAGTTCGCGGGTGGTGGCCTTGTCGCGGTGGACGCCGGGGGCGAACTGGTCGTCGATCCGCCCTGCGTACCGGACGGTACGGGTCGCGTCGAGCACCACGACCGTCAGGACGCGCGAAACCGCCAGTTTGTCCGCCAGCTTCGTGCCGTCGTCCTTCAGAAGCGGGAACGGCAGCTTCAGATCTTTTGCGGCCCGGGCCACATCGCCCGCCGAGTCGGTGAGCTGGCTGTTGACCGCGACGAACACCACGCCGTCGTCGGTGTAGCGCTTGCGAAGGTCGGCGAGCCGGCCCCAGTACGCTTTACACACCGGGCAATCGAGGGCGGTGAACGCGATGACGGTGGCCTTCGCGTCGCGGGCCTGCTCGTTCAGCGCCCACGGCTTGCCCGAGAGCGGTTCCGTCAGGGTGAAATCGGCGACCTTCGCTCCGATAGGCGCGGGCTGGTCCCCGGCCGTAAGCGGACTCGCGCCGAGGGCGAGCGAAAGCGCAACGAGGGTCCGGTGGAGCACGTCAAAGCCTCCCTGGGTGGGGCACAGGTGTCGGAGAGGTATCAGGTCGTTCGGCGGGCCGCCCGCAGAAGTCGGGTGTTACGCCCGTGGGCGCAGGAACCGCTCGATCATCAGCCGCGCGGTGTCGCGGAACGCCGCGAGGTCGATCCGCGGGTCGAGGAACTTGCGCCACGTCAGCCCGTCGGCGAGCGCGATCAGTGTTTCGGCGGCCCGGCGCGGGTCGAGGGCGGGGTCGACGTGACCGGCCTCTTGCCCGCGGCGCAGTAGCTCGACCATGCCGGCGACGATCTCCTGATCGTCGCGTCGGACCACCTCGGCCACACGCGGGTTGCGCATGGCTTCCGCGGTACACTCGAAGTGGAGCGGCCCGCACGCCGGGTCGTTGATTTGCGCCAGCACGTCTTCCGCCAACTGGAGCAGCCCCGCGATCACGTCCGGGTTGGCCGCGGCGGTCGCGAACCGCGCGTGGGTGTCCTGCCGGTTCTCGCCGGCCATCGCGACGATGATGTCGTCCTTGCTGCGGAAGTAGCGGTACACGGACCCGGGGCTCAGCCCGGCCTCCCGACACACTTCCTGCATGGACGTTTGATGAAACCCGTGGCGCGCGAAGCACCGTTCGGCCGCGGCTAGGATCTGCTTGCGGCGGTCGTCGGCCAGTGCGGACACGGCGGTCTCTCATCGCGAGCGAACGTTCATTCGCATCATAATTGCCGGCGGATTCGTGTCAATTCGGATTGTTCGGATTGCAGCAACCTTCACACATACAACACCAGCCCGGTTCCGGAGAACAACGTTCATGGCCACCGAACTGCCCGGCTGTCACCGCTATTTGAACCGCATCGCCCCGACGCCGCTCGTGCCGGTGCAGTTGGACGCCGGGCGGCCCGCGGTGTGGTGCAAGCTGGAGTTCCTGAACCCGAGCGGCAGCACCAAGGACCGCATCGCGCGGTTCATCCTGGAGAAGGCGTGGCGCCGCGGGCTGGTGGCGTGCGGGGGCCGGGTGGTCGAGGCGTCGAGCGGGAGCACCAGCATCGCCCTGGCGCTCGCGTGCGCGCAGATGGGGCTGAAGTTCCTGGCGGTGATGCCGGAGGGCGTGAGCAACGAGCGGGTGTTCATCATCCGGGCCTACGGCGGCGACGTGACGTTCACCCCGGCGGCGCTGGGGATTCGCGGCGCGATCGCGGAGGTGGAGCGGCTCGGCGCCGAACCCGGCGTGTTCCTGCCGAAGCAGTTCGCGAACCTCGACAACGCCGAAGCCCACCGGCTCGGGACCGCGCGCGAGGTGCTGGACCAGATCCCCGGCGGGCGGGTCGATGCGGTGGTCAGCGGGGTCGGCACCGGGGGGACGCTGGTGGGGCTGTTCGAGGGGCTCCGCGAGAACGGGTGCCGGGTGGTGCCCGTGCTGGCCCGCCCGGTCAACCTCGTGAGCGCACCGGAGGTCGAGTGCTGTAGCTTCTCGGCACGCATCCCGGGTGTCGCGGACTCGATCTCGGAAATCTTCCGCCCCGAGCGCGTTCCGGGCCTGCTGACCGTTGAGGTGCGCGACGAGGACGCCATCGCCACGACGCGCGAGCTGATCCGGCTGGGGTTCCCGGTCGGCCCGAGTTCCGGGCTGAACTACTGCGCCGCGCTCGAAGCCCTGCGCCAGCTCAACGACCCGCACGCCCAAGTGGTGACCGTGTTCCCGGACCGGATGGAGCGGTACTTCACCACCGAACTGTTCAAGCCGTTCGTATGATGGAAGGTCGCCCGGTCCGTCCCCTCGAGCAGGCCGCGTAATGAGCATCCGGCTGTCGTGCCCGTCCTGTAACCACGGTTTCGCGCTCCCCGCCCTGCCGGAGCACCGTCGCGCGACGTGCCCGCGGTGCGGGGACGTGTTCCCGATTCGGACCTACACGGAGGTGCCGGACGAAGCCGCGCAGGCCGACACCAGCGCGCCCGCGAAGGTGGTAGACATTCGCCCGCGGTGGCCGCGACAGCTCCTGATCGCGGGGGCCGCGGCGTTGCTCTTAGCCCTCGTCGGAGCCGCCTGGGTGGTCTACGATATCGGGCGCGGGATGCGCAACATGGACGACCCACCGGGTGTGGCTCGCCCAGAACCGGAAACGGCAACGGCAACGGCAACGGAGCTGACCGCCCTCCGCTACCTGCGCGGGAACGCCAACATCGTGTTCGCGATTCGCCCGGAACCGCTGCTCGCTTACGCGGAACGTACCAAACAACAGCCCGGCGACGTGCTGAAACGGTCCGGGCTGCCGGACGGACTCGGCGGGGCGGTCGAGCAACTGGGCGTTCCGCTCGCGCAGATCGATCACCTCGCCGGTGGGCTCGAACTGGGCGAGGGCGACGACGCCCTCCGACTTACGTTGGTGCTGGTGCTGAAGCAACCACCCGCCGACGAGGACACATTTCTGAGTAAGCTGAAGGCGCGACCGGTGGCCGGGAAGCGGGACCGGTATGAAGCCGCGGTGGGCCGGTTCGGCTTGCTCCTCGCGCGCGTCTCCCCGACGGTGTGGGCGTTCGGACTCGACGAGAAAGACTTCACCGCGATCGAGGCCGCCGAGCCCCGCCCGGCGGCGGCGGCGCAGTTCCGTGGTGACGATCGCTCGGGACTTCGCGGGATGATCCGGGCCGTACCGGCGGACGCCGCGGTGTGGGTCGCGGCCGACGACGACCGCGACTGGACGCAGAAACCCGCGCTGAAGCTGTTCGGCAGCGCCCCCGAAGTGAAGAAGTGGTTGACCGCGGTAAAGGACGGGCGGGGCGGGGCGCTTTCGGTGCGCCTCGGTGAGCAACCACAGGTGCAACTGCGCGTGCGGGCCGTCGATGACGCGACGGCCGGGCGCGTGCGCGCGTACTTCGCGGCGCGGGCGAAGGAGCTTCCCTCGGCGCGGTCCGGGGGAGAAGGCGCGCTCGCCGAGTTCGATTCGCCGTTCAACGCGGACACGGGCCGCCTCCTTCAGCGCTTTCTCGCCGACGCCAGCCGGTAGGGCGAATGGTCGCCCCGGTCCCTGAAATGCTCGACAACCAGCAGAGGGGCTGTCCGGAGCCCAACCCCTTCCGCTCTGCTCACGCAAGGATCTCGCTCACCACACGGGCCGGGCGGCCGTCGGTCAGCCGCTGGGCGCGCCCGCCGTGGTGGTAGACGAGCTTGTTGTGGTCCAGGCCGAGCAGGTGCAGTACGGTGGCCTGGAAGTCGTTGGGCGTGACCACGTTCACCGCGGCCTTGTGACCCACCTCGTCCGTTTCGCCGTAGGTGATCCCGGGCTTGATCCCGCCGCCCGCGAGCCAGTTCGTGAACCCCTGGCCGTTGTGGTCCCGCCCGGCCTTCGCGTCGAGTTCCCCTTCGCACACGGGCAGGCGCCCGATCTCCCCGCCCCAGTGGACCAGCGTCGAGTCGAGCAGCCCGCGCTGCTTGAGGTCCTTCACCAGCGCCGCGGCCGGCTGGTCCGTGCGCCGACAGATCGCGGGCAGGCCCTCGCGGATGGAGTTGTGGTTGTCCCACGGCTGGTTGCCGAGGAAGATCTGCACGAACCGCACCCCGCGCTCCACCAGCCGCCGGGCGATCAGGCACCGGGTCCCGTAATCGCGGGTCTCGGGCCGGTCGAGCCCGTACATGACCCGCACGCGCTCCGGCTCGCGCGACACGTCGAGCGCCTCCTTCGCCGCGGTCTGCATCGCGGCGGCCAGCTCGTAGCTCGCGATCCGGGCTTCCAGGTCGGCCTCACCGGGGCGGGCGGCGAGGTGCCGGGAGTTCAATTCGGCGAGCAGCGCCAGGTTCCGCTTTTGGGTGTCGCCGGCGGCGTCGGGTGGCGGGTCCAGGTTCAGGATCCGCGGCTCCTTCGGGCGCAGCACCGTCCCCTGGTAGAGCGGCGGCAGGAACCCGCAGTTCCAGTTGTGGGCGGCGTCCACCGGCGGGCCGCCCGGGTCGGAGAGCACCATGTACGCGGGCAGGTTCTGGGCCTCGCTGCCCAGCCCGTAGGTGATCCAGCTCCCCATCGTGGGGCGCCCGGTGACGCCCGCGATGCCGCCGTGGAAGTAGCGGATCGACACCTCGTGCCCGTTGAACCCGGTGTGCATCGAGCGGACGACGCAAATGTCGTCCACGATACCGGCGGTGTGCGGGAGCAGTTCCGACACCTCCGTGCCGCACCGCCCGCGCTTGGCGAACGTCCACGGGCTGCCGAACAGCTTCTTGCTCGCGCGGTTCACGAAGCTGTAATGCACGTCGCCCTTGTACTCCTGGCCGGAGTGCTTCGTCAGCTCCGGCTTCGGGTCGAACAGGTCGACGTGGCTCGGCCCGCCGTGCATGAACAGGGAGATCATCGCCTTCGCTTTGGGCGCGAAGTGCGGCTTCCGCGGCGCGAGGCTCGCGGGGAGGTTCTCGCCCGGCTTGGACGGCCCCTCGGCGGCGAGCAGCCCCTCGCGCTGGAGCAGGTGGGCGAGCGCGAAGAACCCGACCCCGCCGGCGGTGCGGGCGAGGAACGAGCGGCGCGTGGCGAGCGGTTCAGTCCACATACAGGAACTCGTTCGAGGTCAGGAGCATCTGGCACAGGTTGGTGAGCGCGGCGAGGTCCGCCCCCTTCGCGCCGGCCTTCGGTGCGGGTTGCGCGTCGAGGAACGCCGCGGCGAGTTTCGCCTCATCGGCGTCGGGGGCGCGAAGGTACACGGCCCGCCACGCGGCCGTGGCAAGTGCGTCCGCCCCTGCACCCGGCTGCGCCTCGGCCTTCACCCGAGCCGCGAGGTGTGCCGCCTGCTTGCGAACGAAGTCGCTGTTGACCAGCATGAGCGCCTGGGGGGCGGTGGTCGTCGTGTTGCGGCGGTCGCAGTTGGGTTCGAGGGCCGGGGCGTCGAACGCGGACAGGAACGCGACCGGCTTCGTCCGGCGCACCTGGAGGTACACGCTGCGGCGCGGCTGGTCGTCCGGCGCCCCGACCTGCCCGGCACCGTCCTCGACCACCGCCACCGGCGGCCCGAACGGCGTCAGGTCCAGCCGGCCCGCGGCGAGCAGGATGCGGTCCCGCACCGCTTCCGCCTCGAGCCGGCGCACCGGGAACCGACCGTAAAGGGTGTTGCTGCGGTCGGCCTCGTCCTTCGCGGGCTCGCGCCGGGACGACTGCCGGTAGGTGGTCGAGGTCATGATGAGCTTGTGGAACCGCTTCAGGCTCCAGCCCTTTTCCTTCCCGCCGTTCGGCAATTCGGTCGCGAGCCAGTCGAGCAGTTCGGGGTGCGTCGGGAGCTGGCCGAGCCGGCCGAACTCGCCGGGGGTGTCCACGATGCCGCGGCCGAAGTGGTTCAGCCAGATGCGGTTCGCCATGACACGCCCGAACAGCGGGTGCGTTCCGTCGGTGATGTGCCGCGCCCACGCGAGCCGGCGCCCGCTGGTTTCGCCGGCGGGCTTGAGCGCGATCTCGAACCGCCGGGCGTCGGGGGCCGCGATCGTGAGGTCCGCGGGCGCGAGGGCGGGGCCTTTGGGCTGGCGCGCGTCGCCGCGGTAATGCAGCTTCGTTTCCGGCACGCGCCCGGGCACTTCGGTGACGACCGACACGAACCCCTCGGCCGGGCGCTCGGCCCGCTTCGCGGCGATCTTCGCCTGCTCGGCCTTCAGTTCATCAGCGGCTTTCGGGTTGTACTGGTACAGCACCCCCGGCGTGATGTTGAGCTTCGGGTTCGACGCGACCAGCTTTTTTTGTTCCGCGGTGCGCGTCTCGGCGGGTGCGTCGAACGCGGCCTTCAACTTCGCGCGGTCGCCTTCGGGAAACTTCGCCAGTTCCAGCTCGAACGCGGCTCGTACCGCGCTTGATTGTTTGGCACTAAACGCGGCTTGCATTTTGCCCGTTTCGGCCGCGATCGCCGCGGCCCTGGTGCGGTCGGCGTCGGTGTAGAGCGACACGAGCCGTTCCGCGGGCTTGCGCCACTTCCCGGGGTCGAGGGCCGGCTCGAACACGGCGCGGAGCTGGAAGTAGTCGCGCTGCGGCACGGGGTCGTACCGGTGGTCGTGGCACTGCGCGCAACCGACCGACGTGCCGAGCAACCCGGACGAAACCACCTTCACGACATCCGTCACGACCTGTTCGGCGTCGGCCGCGCCGGTGGGTGTGCCGTCCGGGGCGGTGCGCAGGTACCCGGTCGCGGCGAGCAACTCCACCTGTTCGGGTTTCAAGTTGGTCCACGGGCGCGGGACCAGTTCGTCCCCGGCGAGTTGCTCGGTCACGAATTGGTTCAGCGGCTTGTCGGCGTTGAGCGCGCGGATGACGTAATCCCGGTACCGCCATGCGTGCGGCCGGACGGTGTCGGCGTTGCCGTCGCCTTCCGAGTCGGCGTACCCGGCCACGTCCAGCCAGTGCCGCCCCCAGCGCTCGCCGTACCGCGGGGACGCGAGCAGCCGGTCGATCAGCTTCTCGTAGGCGTCGGGGGCGTCGTCCTGAACGAACTGCGCGATCTCCGCCGTCGTGGGCGGCAGCCCGGTGAGATCGAACGAGGCCCGGAGGATGAGCGTCCGCCGGTCGGCCTCGGGGTTGAAGTCGAGGTTCTTTTCGCGGAGCTTGGTGAGGACAAACGCATCGATCGGGTTGCGGATCGGTCGTTTCGAGTTCCGGACCTCGGGCACGGCGGGCCGGCGCAACGGTTGGTAGAACCAGTACGCCCGCTCGTCGGCGGTGATGCCGAGTCCGGGCGGCAGTGTCGCGGGTTCGTCGCGGAGCGTCGGCGCGCCGGCCGCGATCCACTTTTCGATCACGGCCAGTTGGTCCGCGGGCACCTTCTTTTCGCCGGGCGGCATCTCGCCGGATTTCATGCGCTCGACGAGCGCGCTTTTGCCCGGCTCCTTCGCCACAACCGCCGAACCGTTTTTGCCCCCGGCGACGGCGAACCGTTTCAGCCGCAGGTCGAGCCCGCCGGCGGGCTTTTCACCGCCGCCGTGGCAGTCGAGGCAGTACGCTTTGAGGATCGGCCGCACGTGCTGCTCGAACGTGATCGGTTCCGCCGCCCGGGCGCGCCCGACGGTCGCCGCGAGCAAGCCGATCGCAATGAAGGAACTGCGGCGCATGAGTGGAGTTGTTAAGGCGGGAAGGGCGATTCTGGCGGGTAGGGGAGCTAACTTACCACACCCGTCGTTCTGTGTCCAGAACGTGGAAGATGAGAACGGCTCGTGGCACTTTTCGCACGCGCATTTCATCCTGTGCGGCTGTTTTCGGTACCGGGCCTGTGCCGGTTCGGGCCGGTAAACCACCCGCGCCCTTGTGAGAGCCGTTTCGTCCGCGAGTTGCGATCTTGCCATAAATCACACTCGGCAAGCAGTTTACAACAACAAACATCAAACATCTGCAACCCGTTTACGGTGGACCGGCAACCGCACTGGAAGTGCTTGCGGCGTGTGATTCGTGGGTAGCAACCCGCCAGCGAATCGCCAGCTCCCGACCAGGCCGATGCCAGCAGATGTCCACTCGGTGCCCCATCAGTCGCTCGGGCGTATTTCCGACCCGCTCCACAAGCGATCGCGGAAGGCGCCGTCTTTCAAACCGGCAGCGCCTGCATCCACTGACAGGCCGGTCTCACAAAATCAAAACGCCGGTTCCGAACCGGATGAGGACATCCGGCTGATGGCAGGCAGTGGTCGTTCGTGGTGTGAGGTGGTGAACCGGGTGCGGAACCCGGTAGTGATGGATGTCGGAATCGTCCGAGGACGCGCGCCAGCGGGTCTGACCTGAATGAGCTGTTACGTTTTCCCCAGCACCAGGTCCACCACCCAGCACCCGCGGACGTGCGGCCCCGGCCCGCGGCAGTGGTTCAGGATGTCGGCGGAGTCACACCCGGCGTCCTGAAGCGCGTCCGCCAGAACCGGCATCGCGCTGAAGTCGCGCGACTCGTACATCTGCCCCGCCAGTGCGACCGCGGTGTCGGTACGCCACTCAGGGAAAAAGGTAACAGGGCGGAACGGGTTGCCGAAGATGTCACGGGCGATCGCAATGATGGTCGTCGGTGGGAACACACCGAGTTCGGTGATGGCCAAGTGCTGATCGATATTCTCTGTTTCCCCGTCCAGTGCGAAGATGGCGTAGAACGCGGTTTGAAACTCCGGCGCGTCTGCGATGCTCTGCGACATGCGCCCGGCCAGCAAGGGCTCGACTTGCAACCGGCCGGAGAGTTCCCACATCGCAACCCGTGCGTCATAAAACGCCTGCTCACGCTGGGATCGTTCCAGCAGTCCGTCGGCGTCTTGCTCGGCCGCATCGACCGCCGCCCGCAACCGCGGATCGGTCGGTCGCACTTGAAGGGTGCGAGCTAACGCGCAGGCGAAGAGGCGCAGCTTCCGGGCACTCGCGCGGGTGCCGAGGGCCTCCAACACCTCGGCCGGATCTTCGCATGCCAGCCACTCCGCTTCGGTCATCGACGGCCCTCGCTGCCTTTCGGCGTCGCATTACGCCATACACACTGAACGAGCCGTTACCCTTTCTCCAGCACCAGGTCCACCACCCAGCACCCGCGGACGTGCGGCCCCGGCCCGCGGCAGTGGTTCAGGATGTCGTCAGAGTCGCAGCCCGCGTCTTGGAGCGCGTCCGCCAGGACCGGCATCGCGCCGAAGTCACGCGACTCGTACATCTGCGCCGCCAGTGCGGCAGTGGTGTCGGTACGCCACTCCGGGGAGAAGGTAACAGGGCGGAACGGGTTGCCGAAGATGTCACGGAAAAGGACACACTGTTGTGCCTGTTCGTGCGCGAGGAGGTTCCCAAAACGGATACTGTGTTGTCCGGTGTGATAACTCTTGCCGAACTGCCACTTGCATTGAATTAGGGCTCGCGCGCTGGCGGTCGCAAGGCCGGTTTGCTTTACACCAGCGGCTGTCGAGTTGAGCAGCGAATGGACTGCCAATCGCCCTGCTCCGCGAACCGATCCGGATTCCAGCCTTCCCTGACTCGCTACGGCAAAGCGAGCCAAATATTCCGCTTCCGAAACGTCCCCGTCTGCAAGCTGCTCTGCGGCGGCAATTCTCTCCGCACATCCGTACGGCAGATCATCCTTCAATCGCCAGCAGCAAGCACATCCGAAAAGACGAAATTTCCGTTCGCTCGCCGTGAGCCGAGCGCAATCAACCATGCCGTTGAGAACAGTGGCGGTTTGCCACTCCGCTTCGGTCATCGGCTGCCCTCGCTGCCTTTCGGCGTCGCATCACTTCACACTGACGGCGACCGGCGCGCTCCAGTTCCCGCAGCGACCCGTGGCGTCGCGCCAGCGGGCGCGGACCCGGTACTCGCCCTTCTCCGCGAACACCTCGCGCGGGATCTCCACCGACCGCCCCTCCGCCACGTCCTTCCGCCAGTGGTCCGCCAGTTCGTACCAGCCCTTCTGGCCGACCCGCCCCACCCGCCACTCCAGCGCCGCGGACTTGGCCCCGGCGGGTGATGTGAACGCCGCGGCCTCGAACGTGTAACCGTTGGCCTTGGGGCGCGTGACCGTCGGTTTCGCCGGGATCTTGTCGTCTTTCGCCTCGTGCGCCAGGTAGCCCCAGCCGTAGCCGCGCTGGTCGCCGTCGTTGGGGGCGTAGTTCTTGACCGGGCGCGAGTCAGTACAGAACTCGATCAGGTACTTGCGGAACCCGGCGAAATCGGCGGTCGCCAGCGTCCGCTTCCACGCGCCGCCGAAGTGGTCGCCGGTGGCCGGGTTGACGAAGTACGCGCCCTTCGGGTTGATTCGCGGGTGGTGGTTCCAGCGGGCCTCGTCCAACCGCGGCCAGTCCACACGGAACCCTTTCGGCGTCAGCGCCGAACCGAGGTCGGACACCAACTGGCCGACCTGCCCGCCGCGGTCGGTGCCGTCGGCCGCGAACAGGTCGAGCACCTCGCGCGCCCGGTTGCGGTACTCCAGCGCGATCACGGGGTGCTGGAGGCAGTTCGCCGCGTCGATGTAGCCCGGCTGGTGGTGCCGCGGCACGAACGTCATGTCCATGTCCCACGGGATCGGCGCCCAGCGCCCGTCCGGGCGGCGGTAGTACCCGTGGTTGCCGTCGGGCCGCAGGTCCACGTTGCCGAGCAGGCGGTTCAGCGCGTGGAAGCTGAAGTACGTCGGCAGGTCGAGGTTCTGGCGCCACCAGTCCTCTTTGGGGTTGGACCGCATCCCGTTGAGGAACTTGTCCCACTCCTTCTGGGCGTCCGTCATGCCCTTGGGGGTGTGTTTGATCCCGCTCTGGATGCTGACCGTCAACCCGTCCGCCAGCGGCCGGTCGGCGAGCAGCTTGGGGTTCATTTCGCCGAGCGCGATGTAGACGCCCCACAGGTCGCCCGCGTACTGGTCCTTCGCGGCCACCTCGTCGGCCCCGGTGACCACACGCCACTGCACCCACGTCGCCTGCGGGCTGGGGACGCCGGCGAGCCGGTACGAGCGCATGCACAGCACCTCGTCCAGCCCGGTGATGCCGCGGTGGACCGGCAGGTACGGCGTGAACCCGCCCGGGTTCAGGTCGAGGCTGTCACACGGGACCGGGAACGGGACGCCGTCGTGATCGACCATCGGCACGTCGTGCCCGCGGGCGAACTTCAGCGCCCACTTGTTCTTGCCGGCGATGTGGGCGCTCCCCTGGCCGCGGTTGCTGTACTGGATGTGGTCGTACACGATTCCGCGGTAGACGACCGTGCCCTGCTGCTTCTGCTTGTGGAAGTTCCCGTCCCACTGGCTTTTTGCGACGTCGTCCGCCCGCGCGAGCAGGTGTAAGGGCTGAAGCGTGCCGAGGAACGCCGCCGAGAACGCCAGCGGCAGCACCTTTCCGGGCTCGCGCGAGCCGGTCCAGGTCGCGGGGCCGGCGTTGCACCACCACGCGAAGTTGGGGCAGGTGTCGTCGGCCGCCGGGAACCGCACGGCCTTGCCCGCCCCGTCGGTCGCGGTGACCCGGTAGCGGAGCAGCCACCGGTGCTTCTGATACGTCGCCGGCACCCGAACGCTGAACACGCCGTCGCCGGCCTTCTCGTCGCCCTCCTTGCCGTCGTCCCGCATCGGGAGGTCGGTCCAGTCCTTCTCGTACTCGGCGTCGGCCTTGCGGACGTACTTCCCCGGCGCGACCGTTTGCAGCTTCAGGGTGACCTTCATCACGTCGGCCGGCAGCTTCGCGGTCACCAACACCGGCACCCCGGGCTTCGGTGCGACGGGCTCGTGACGTGCCTCGCCGACCGCGAGCGGCTTTACCGGGGCGTCCGCTTTGCGCGGGGTATCGGCGGGCGGTTGAGCAAAGACGGGGGAGGCGACGAGCAGCCACGCGAGGAGCATCGGGAGCCGGTCGGTCATATGTGTTGCTCGCGGAGAATCGGGGAAGGTCGCGTTGCGGGAGCGGGACGCTCGTGGCGTCACTCCTTGCCCAGTACCAAGTCTACCACCCAGCACCCGCGCACGTGTACTCCGTCGCTGCGGCAGTGGTTCAGGATGTCGTCGGAGTCACACCCGGCGTCCTGGAGCGCGTCCGCCAGGTTGAGGGCTCACAACGATTTCGGCGGCCAGGGCGAGATGCGTAAGTTCCGTTAGCACCCGCGCGAAGAATCACCCGGTAGACCCTTGACGCGGGAGACACATGACGGCATATCCGCCGGCATCGGGGCCGAATAGCTCGGGGGGGGCGTGTCATGCGGCGCATTGTGCTCGCGGCGGGTGTGTTGTGCGCGGTGGCGGTGACCGGGCGCACCATAGCTCAGAACAGCGCGACCGGCTTCTCGACGCCGGGTCAGGTGGTCGGCTCGTACAGCGGAAACGTGAACCCGGTTGGTAACCGGTTGCCCCAGGTGGCGCCGCCCGTCGGTCAGGCGATTACCGGCAACGCTCAGCAGCGGCCGTACGACCCGAACCACCCCTACGACGCCTTCAAGGGGAGCAGCTTCAGCCCGAACGACCTGGTGGCGCCCCTCGTCGGCCCGGACGGTCAACCGGTCCAGCCGCCGGACGCGCTCGACCGGCTGTCCGAGAAGATCAAGGCGTTCTTCGTGAAGACCCCGGCGCCGCCGGCGCGCCCGCCGTACACCCCTGGCATCAGCCGCCGCAACAAGGAGCGGCGCGAGATGCGCGAGATCCCCTGGCGCCGCGACTGATGCGCCACCTTGGTTGCGCTATATTTCTGTAGCTGGCCTCACAGAGGCCAGCGCAACACGGATGATGTCGCGCAGACCCATGTCGGTTCCGTGCTTACGAAAGCTAGTTTTGACAGGATCGACAGGATCAACAAGATTTAAAATTGATCGGTCTTCGACCCTGTTTATCCTGTTGATCCTGTCAAAATCTTCTCGCTTCTCCGTTGAGCTTTGGTGCTGCGGTCTCGCTCGGGTGGGCCGTAGCCGCACGGCGCCGAATGCGTTTGATACCGCCTCGTGTTCTTGGTTGAGGCTCGCTTTCGCGCACCTACTCCGTGAGCTGAAACGAGTTCAGAAACTCGTTCGCGAGGTCGGACTGTACGTAGGTGTCGGTGCCGATCACCATCACCTGATACAGTCGCGGGCCGACAACCCAGATCCGCGCCCGCATCGCCCCCCGCGTGGGCTGCGTGATCGACGCCGAGAACTCGCGCCCGGCGTACTTACCGGCCAGAACGTGCGAGCCGCTCGACTCCTCTTTGCCGCCCGCGGCGCGGATCAGGTCGCCTTTCGCCGAGTTCAGCACCCAGGGGACGAATTCCGGCGGCTCGTCGCCCTTCACCGGCAGTTCCGTGACCGTGACCGAGCGGGCGCCGTCCGACGTCTCGACCTTGTACGTCACCGACCGCGTGCCGCCAACCACCCGGTCGCTCGTCTGCGGGGCGGTCCCGAACTTCACCTTGAACTTGTCCGCCGTCGAGACGAACTCCGGCGCGTCCGCACACCCCGACACAACGCACGCCGCGAGCGCCAGGGCGCCACCCAGCGCCGGGCGCGTGAGCTGAAGCATCGTTCGTTCTCCTCGCACCGGCGCCCGCTAGCTCACCTTCCGTCCCGCGCGCGCCGGGGGTATAACCACAGTGTAACCGGTCTTGTTCGAATGTTCACGCCCTCACCGCGACGGTAACCACGCATGGCGAAGTGCTTCTGCCACCTGCACCTGCACACCCACTACAGCCTGCTGGACGGGTTCAACCGCATTCAGCCGCTGGTGAAGCAGACCAAAGAGCTGGGCATGAACGCGGTCGCGATCACCGACCACGGGAACCTGTACGGCGCCATCGAATTCTACATGGAGTGCAAGAAGGGCGGCATCAAGCCCATTATCGGGTACGAGGCGTACCTGGCCCCCGGCTCGCGCCTCGACCGCGACAGCAAGGGCGAACTCGGGTTCTCGACCCACCTTACGCTGCTGGCCCAGAACGAGACCGGGTTCAAAAACCTCATCAAGCTGTCCAGCAGCGCGTACCTGGAAGGGTTCTACCGCAACCCGCGCATCGACCGCCAGATCCTGGAGGCCCACAAGGACGGGCTCATCTGCCTCAGCGGGTGCCTGGCCGGCGAGTTCAACCAGTACATCATCAAGGACAAGCCGCAGGAGGCGGAGAAGACGGCCAAGTGGTTCCGCAAGGTGTTCGGCGAGAACTACTTCATCGAGATCCAGAACAACGGGATCGGGCTCCAGGACCAGTGCACGCCCGTGGCCGCGGACATCGCGAACCGGCTCGGCGTCCCGCTGGTGGCCACCGCCGACGCGCACTACCTGTGCGCCGAGGACGCCCAGGCGCACGACATCCTGTTCTGCATCAACACGCGGCAGATGCACGACCCGCGGAAGAAGAAGTACCCCGAAGAGCGGATGCCCAACCCGTACTTCGTCCGCAGCCCCGAGGACATGTACCGGCTGTTCCCCAACTACCAGGACGCGGTCGCGCGCAGCCAGGAGATCGCCGACAAGGTTAACATCGACCTGGACTTCAAGAAGCGGCACTTCCCGGTGTTCACCACCCCGGAGGGGCGCACCCCCGAGCAGTACCTGCGCGAGCTGTGCGAGCGGGGCATGGAGGAGCGGTACGAGGGGAAGGCGTCCGAGGCCGTGCGCAAGCGCCTCGACCACGAGCTGGGCATCATCGCGCGGATGGGGTTCTCGAGCTACTTCCTCATCGTGTGGGACTTCGTCCGGTTCGCGCGCGAGGAGGGCATCCCCTGTACGGCCCGCGGCTCCGGGTGCGGGGCGATCGTCTGCTACCTGCTGTACATGAGCCACGTCTGCCCGATCGAGTACGACCTGCTGTTCGAGCGGTTCCTCGACCCGAACCGCTCGGAAGCGCCCGACATCGACATCGACTTCTGCCAGGACCGGCGCGAGCTGGTCATCGACTACGTGAAGAAGAAGTACGGGGAGGAGTCCGTCGCGCAGATCGGCACCTTCGGGACGCTGGCCGCGAAGGCCGCGCTCAAGGACGTGGGCCGCGTGCTCGGGCAGACGCCCGACCGCATGAACGCGCTGTGCAAGCTGGTGCCGATGAAGGGCGCCATCTCGAAGAGCTTGCAGGAGGCGCTGGACGAGTCGCCCGACTTCAAGCGCGAGTACGACCAGGACCCGAGCATCAAGCAGGTCGTGGACATCGCGCTGAAGCTGGAGGGCGCGAACCGGAACGTGGGCAAGCACGCCGCCGGGGTGGTGATCGCGAACGGCCCGGTCACGAACTACGTGCCGGTCCAGCGCCCGCCCAAGAAGGGCGGCAGCGACGAGGGCTCGGACGACACGACCACGATGACCACCCAGTGGGAAATGGGCATCCTGGAGAAGGTCGGCCTGCTGAAGATGGACTTCCTCGGGCTGCGGAACCTGACGGTCCTCGACAACTGCGTGAAGCTCATCAAGAAGACCCGCGGCATCACGGTCGAGCCGACCAAGTTCCCGCTGAACGACGAGGCCACGTACCAGTTGCTCCAGCGCGGCGACGCGAAGGGGGTGTTCCAGCTCGAAAGTGAGGGCATCCGCGAGCTGCTGAAGCGCATGAAGCCGGACAACATCCGCGACCTGATCGCGGTGCTGGCGCTGTACCGCCCCGGCCCGCTCGAGGGCGGGATGGTGGACGAGTACGTGGAGTGCAAGAACAAGCGGAAGCAGCCGTTCTACCCGCACCCGGTGATGGAAGAGGTGCTGAGTGAGACCTTCGCGGTGATGGTCTACCAGGAACAGATCATGCGGATCCTGAACAAGCTCGGGGGGATCGAGCTCGCGAAAGCGTACGCGTGCATCAAGGCCATCAGCAAGAAGAACTTCGAGATCATCAACGCCCGCAAAGTGGACTTCGTGACCGGCGCGAAGGAGCGCGGCCTGGAGGCCGAAAAGGCGGACGAGATCTTCGAGCTGATCGTGAAGTTCGGCGGGTACGGCTTCAACAAGTGTGTGGTCGCGGGGACCGAAGTGACGGACGCTGAAACGGGCGAAGTCGTTACCGTGGGCGAACTGTTCGAGTCGCGCCGCGCGGTCACCGTTCACGCGCTGGGCGCCGACAGTAAGCTCCGCCCGCGCCCCGTGACCGACGTTGTGTGGAACGGGCGCAAGCGCGTGTACCGGCTCACGACCGAACTCGGCAAGAGCATCACCGCGACCGACAACCACCCGTTCTGGACGCCTTACGGGTGGGTGAACCTAGGTGAGCTGGCGATTGGCGATGCCGTTGGAACGGCCGATGTCTCGCTCTTGATGAGCGCGCGGCGCGCCGACCGGTCGCGCAATGACCTCTTCACTCCGAAGGGGTGGGATGAAGTAGCTCATAGCAGCCCCCCGGGAGCGGGCTCCCTGTCGCAACTTGTAACCGCCTCGCCTCGTGTTACCGGAACACGGGGCACGGACGCCGCTGCCGATTCGGACGTGTTCTGGGACCGCGTCGTTTCGATCGAGTACGCCGGGGTTCAGGACACTTACGACCTGACCGTTGACGAGGACCACAACTTCGTCGCGAACGGGCTGATCGTCCACAACTCGCACACCGCGGCGTACGCGCAGATCGGGTACCAGACCGCGTACCTGAAGACGCACTACACCGCCGAGTACATGGCCGCGCTGCTGTCGAGCGAGATCGACGACGGCAACAAGCGCGACGTGTTCATCGACCACATCTCCGACGCCCGCCGGCTCGGCGTCGACGTGCTCCCGCCGGACGTGAACCGCGGGATGGCCGACTTCGACGTGCTGAACAACCGCATCATCTTCGGCCTGACGGCCATCAAGGGGGTCGGGCGCGGCGCGGCGCTCGAGATCGTCCGGGCGCGCAACGAGGGGGGGAAATTCAAGGACCTGTTCGACTTCTGCGAGCGGGTCGACCGGCGCATCATCGCCAAGGCGGCAGTCGAAGGGATGATCCAGGCCGGGGCGTTCGACGTGTTCGGGAAGCGGTCGGCGCAGTTCGCCGCCGTGGCGAAGGCGTACGCGGTGGCCGACCAGCGCGCCGCCGAGAAGCGCAAGGGGCAGACCGGGCTGTTCGACGACGTGGAGGAGGCGGCCGACGCCGGCCCCACCAACCAGGGCCTGACGGACGTGCCCGAGTGGCCCGAGACCGAGCGCCTGAAGTTCGAGAAGGAGGCGCTGGGGTTCTACATCTCGAGCCACCCGCTCGCGCAGCACGACGAGCAGTTGCGCCGGTTCCGCACCCACGACTGCGGGGTGCTCGCGAAGGGCGGGAAGAACGGCACCGAGGCGCGCATCGCCGGGATGATCACCAACCTCGACGTGCGCACCGCGAACAAGGGCCGCAACATCGGCCGCAAGTACGCCATGTTCCGCATCGAGGACTTCACCGGGTCCGTGCGGTGCATCATGTGGTCCGACGAGTACTCGCGGTTCCGCGAGCTGGTCAGCTCGGACACGGTCGCGATCTTCGAGGGGGTGCTGAACTGGGCGCCGGACCGGGCCGAGCCCGACTTCGGGGTCAAGAAGCTCATCACGATGGAGGAGGCCCGCACCGAGTTCACCAAGAGCCTGGTGCTGAAGGTCGCGTACTCCGAGGCCGACGAGGACCTGCGCAAGCTCGAGGCCGTCAGCGTGATCCTGAAGCGGTACCGGGGGCCGTGCCCGGTGTACCTGAGCGTCCGCGACGGTAACGGGAAGCAGGTCCAGTTGAAGATGAGCGAGGAGTACAAGGTGAATCCGGCGGCGGTGAAGCTCGAGGAGCTGGAAATGCTGCTCGGCCAGGGGTCCGTGATCTTCTCGCGCTGAGCCCGTTGCCCCCGGGGCCGCGGCCCCGGGGGGCGTTCTGTTACGCCCGGCCGCCCGCCAGGCGCATCGCGAGCCACACGCCGAACAGCCCGGCCGCGACCGAGCCCAGCACGTACACCGCAGCCGTCGCCGGGCGGTCGGCGCGCAGGAGCTGGAGCGTTTCGAGGCTGAACGTCGAGAACGTGGTGAACCCACCGCAGAACCCGGTGCCCAGGAACAGGTACCAGCTCTTCCGCGACTCGTCCGGGTGGTTCAGGAACGCCGCCGCGACGAGCCCGAGGATCGCCGACCCTGAAGCGTTGATGGCGAACGTGGCCCACGGGAACGCCGCCTCGCCTTGCAGCGTGCGGACGTACAGCCCGAGCCAGTAGCGGGCGTTCGCTCCGGCGCCGCCGCCCGCCGCGAGCAGCACCGCCGGGTGCGTCCCGAGCGCCAGCAGCCAGGTTCCGAGTTCCACGTTTCGGTTCCGTGTTACGAGCGGCCGGCGCCCCCGCTCGCGGCCCGCGGCGCGACGCCGCGCACTACTTCGACCCGCCAGCGAGCGGCACATCCTTTAATACGAACGGCACCTCCACCGACCGCGTATAGGTCCCCCAGAAGGTGACCGTGGCGGGGGCGCGGGGCGCGCCCTTGCCGTCGAGCAGTTCGAGCGTCAACCGGGCGATGATCTGTCGCCCGGACGGGTCGAAGCCGCTCTGCTGGCTCGGCAGCGCGAGGTCGAACACGTTGCCGTCGGCGTCGGTGACGCGCACGCCCAGAACGCTGGAGTTGCTTCCGGCCGCGTTGAGCTTCGCGCCGGGCAGTTCGTCGCTTACGCGGGCGGGCTGCACCCGGAGCGGCTCGTATGCCGTGCTCACGTCCACGAACCGTTTGCCTTTCGCGTCGGTGCGCGGGGTGGCCGTCAGGGCGACGCCCGAAACCCCGCGCCCGGTGACGGTCTTGTCGCCGTCGAGCGCGACCGCGGCCAGCGCCTCCACGCCCGAGCGCGTGAGGCCGTACACCGACCCGGTCAGCTCGCTCGCGGAACTCGCGTTGGTCTTCAACTTGACCAGCGACTGGCGGGCGTTGGGCGTGAAGTTCGGCCCGACCTCGAGCGGGTTCTGCGCGTTCGGGTTGACCACCGTGACCGACCCGTCCGGGTTGCGCACGACCACGACCCCGCCGCCGCGCAGCCGCTGGACCTGGGGCACGGCCGCCGGGGTGAAGTCCGGGATCACCTTCCGCTTTTCGGCGTCCGCGGCGTGGGCGACCTTTACGTCGGCGTTGGACTGCCACAACAGCTTCGGCTCGGGCCACACCTGGAGCACCGTTGCGGCGACGGCGCGCGACTCGGTCCCCTTCGGCAGCTCGAACGCCTCGACCATGACCGCGCCGTGAACGGACGCCGGAAACGGCTTGCCGTCGTGCGCTTCGAGCACCACCGTGTTGTTCGGGTTCCGTGCGGTGCGGACGGGCGTGCCGTCCGGCAACTTCCCCGGGCGCACGTTGTACGGCATGGCCCCGGGGGCGACGAAGCCGCCCGCGCTCGCCACCCGCAGCCGGCCGGCGGCGCACACCTTCTGCACCGCGACCCAGAACGGCACCTTGCCCGTCGCGACGGTGACCTTGGCGCCCGCGGTGTCGTTGGCCCGCGGTCCGCCGACGACCACCTCGCACCCGGCCTGTTTGGACAGCGCGGCCAGGACCGTGTCGAGCGGCGCGTCGGTCGCGTCGAGTTCGACGGTTGTCGGCGCGAGCAGGCGGTCGTTCGCGGCCCGGCGCTCGATCCTCTTTACCAGATCTTTCGCGCGGTCTGCCACCTCCGGGTTCTCGGACCGGGTCGCGGCGCGGAGCCCGGCGAGCGCGAGCGCGCCCAGTTCGTCGAGGCGCTTGGTGGCGGCCTCGCGCTCGGCGAAGTCCTCGCTGCCGAGCGCGTCGATCAGCCGGGGGATGTCGCGCGGGCCGACCGGTTGCACCGGGGCGGCCCCCGCAACCGCGCCGAGCGCGACACAGAGGAGGAGTGCGGACCGCATGGTGCCCTCGCGGCGACGGGGAGCGACGTTCCGCCATCCAGCGTAGCGGAGCGCGAGGGGCACAGGCAAGCGCACGGCCGGCGCCGTTACACGCCCGCACGCGACGCGGGCAGAGCGGGGGCAGAAACGGTTCGCGGTTCGGCTCGCAGCGGCGGCGCGCAGTCGCCTTGCTCACGAAGGCCGTCGCAGCAGTGCAACTCGCCGGCCCCCGCGCACTCGGGGCAGGGCACCCAGGAGGCGCTCAACAGAACAACGTGTTTCCCGTAGCACCGCGGGCAGAGCATCGTCTCCCCTCCGTGAGTTGATTGAGGGCTCCGTTCGAGAGGAGTGTTGTACCGCGCCGGTTGGAGGCGTGACAATGACGGTAGCGGCTGGAGCGATTCGCCGGGTGTCGTGCCGGGTTTGGAACTCAGCAGCGGTTCACCGGCGGAAGAGAGAACCGGGCGCCGGTCGTCGTCACGCACCGCGGCCGGGTGCTTTATTCGGCTCGCGTTATTACGGCAGCGCGAAAGATAAGCAGGGCTGAAGCGCTGGATATCACAGGCAATAAGGGCCGGACCGCTGGCGTTAATGCGTATCCTGCGCGCCGCCGTAATATCCTGCTGCTCGACTGGCTGCGCGCGTTACCACGGATCGTCCTCTCGCTCGGGCGAACGTCCGGACCCACTTGGCAACCGGCAAGGTGCTCCCACCGCAACCAGACGCGAACCCGGTCCTGTGTGCGGCGAGATGTGATTCGGTTATGCAGGTCGTGCCGGTACGGGGTAGAATGGGGGCGCGGGAGGAAACGCACCGACCGGTTGTGTAAGGTTCACATACCGGCTAGGCTTATACCGTTGGATGCGCCGCTCAATGGCCCCCCGAGGCACGTCGGCTGTGGAAGACGACACACCGTTCACCGCGGTTGATCGCGACCTGCTCAAGCGGTGCCTGAACCGCGACCCCGGGTCGTGGAACGATTTCGTGGACCGGTTCCTCAGCCTCATCTACCACACCATCGGGTACACCGCGCACCTCCGCAGTGCCCGCGTCGGCCCAGAAGACGTCGAGGACATCGCCGCCGAGGTGCTCCTCCAGATCGTCGCGAACAACTTCAAGGTGCTGCGCGAGTTCCGCAAGCAGTCCAGCCTCGCGACCTACCTCACCGTCATCACCCGCCGCATCTGCATTCACGAGCTGGTCCGTCGGCAGAAGGTGAAGGAGGCGATCCGCCGGGGCGAGTCGCGCCTGCCGGAACCGGAACCGGATGACGCACCGGTTGCCCAGAAGGGGATGGAAAGTCTGGAAGAGGTGGAAAAGCTGCTTAAGCGCCTCTCCGGGCCGGAGCGCGAGGTCGTCCGCCTCTACTACCTGGAAGGGCGAACCTACGAGGAGATCAGCACGGAAACTGATGTCCCGGTTAACACCATTGGGGCGGTGCTGTCGCGGGCGCGGAAAAAGCTCCGGGCGTCGGTGGCGGCGTCCGGGACCGAACTGCCCGCTCTCGTGAACAGTTCAAAGCCCGCCGCAGCCCCCAAACCGCCACCGAGTGCGATCATCAAACCCAACAAGCCCGGCAAGACCAAGCCGCGCGAGTAGCCGAGGCCCGTCGCAGTGGCCGCGGGATGAAGCTGATTGCGTTCGTAGCCATTCAAATGCCGTTCGGTACAATCGCCGCCCCTTGAGTTCGTTCACTCACAAGGTGCAGCCGGCAGCGTTGTAAAATATCAAAATGCTGGTTCGAATGGGGCCGCTGCGGATTCGCCGCGCCGAGCATCACGTCGCCAGAGTTATTCGCAGCGACACGACTTGTCGGTCCGCACCGACCCGCGCCCCGTCGTAAAGACGTGCCGCGAGTGCTCGTGTCCAAGTGGAAGCGTGCCTCCGCTGCCGTGACCTCTTCGAGCGGCCAAGATTGCCACATCTCTCGCGACTTCTCCGCCATCTTCTCGCGGTGGTCTGCCGTGACCTCTTCGAGCGGCCAAGATTGCCACACCGCGGAGCGGTTCACCGGCACGCCGCCGCGCCCGGACTGCACGCCGCGCACCGGTTCGTGGTAGGCCTCATCGTCGGTCAATGCGGCGTGCCGTGCGCGGGCATCGACACCCGCCGCGAATGACCGCGCCGGGGCAAAAAGAATATCGCAGAATATGCTTGCTCGGCACCCCCTGCATAATTAGCATCTTCAACAGTAAAGATTGTCAGATTTTAGTATATTTGCCGACAGCTCAAATGTCAGGTCGATTTGATAGGCGAGTCGTCGGCATGCAATCCTGTTCGGTTTACCGGGTGGCACAATACCAGGCGGGCGGTCTGCCTGGGAGGCGATGGCCCTTGCCGTGGCCGGCCGGACCGTGTGCGGCATGCTTGCGTCGGCCGATGGCGGCACCGTCGGGGCCGGTGATCCGGTTGCGATCACCCGGCGCATCGGCCGGGGCGCAAGGCCACGTGTAGCGGTTGTGTGACTGTGATCCCCTGCTCCGGTCCGCTGTACGTGTTCTGACTGTCGGATCCCACCGGGCGCGATGCGGCGGGCGTCGCACGTGGCCGGTGGACCGACTGCGATGTCCGATCCGCACGCTCGCGAGATGGAGGGGCGCCCATGTGGCTGGTTACTCGGTGTGTGGCGATGGCTCTACTACTCACATCGCCCGGCTGGAGTTGGGCCGACGATGCGACGTTGACCCGGCTCAAGGTCGAGGGCCGGTCGGCGTGGCGTGCGCTCGAAGAGTCGGCGGCCACCCGTTCGTGGGCCGGCCGGGTTACGGACGAGGTGCAGAAGACGGGCGAGGCGAAACAGCCCGCGCGCCACCACGGCGTCGAAGTCGTGGTGCGCCGGCGGCCGGACCGACTCGCCTTCGAGACGCACCGGCAGGAGTTGCCGGACAAGCAAAGCGTGGCGCACTTCGCCCTCGTCATCAATCCCGCGTACTCGTTCGTCGTTACTAAACCCCAGTTGACGACCAAGAACTGGGCGCTCAGCAACTTGGCCGTCAGCGCGGCGGAGACGGAGCGCTCGCGCCAGGGCGTCGAGATGGAGCACGGCTGGCTGATCGCGCCGCACCGGTTCTACGCCGGCGTTCGCATGGACGAGTGGTTCGACCAGCCCTTCGTCACGCTGCTCCAAGCGGACGCCGTCCGCGAGGACGGGCGCGAACTCGTGCGGGCGACGTTCGATTTCACCTTGCCGGCGGACCCCAACCGCACCGCCCTCCGTGGCGAAGCGGTGTACGACCCGGGGCGGGGGTGGGCCATGCTCCGGCGGGTTATCCGCCGTCCCGGTGTGAGCGGGGTGAGCGACGAGGCAAAGATCCAGTACGCCGGGACCGATCCCTCCCCACTCGCCTGGGAGCGCGTGTCCGTGAACAGTAAGCTGCCGTCCCGCGAGCTAATTAAAACGTTTACGATTAAATCAATCTCGCAAGAGCCGTCCCCCGACGAATCGTACACACTGCCCGCCTACGGGTTGCCCGAGATCGGCGCCCCGGGTGATGACCAAGCCGGCGGCCAACCCCCTCCCACCCCACCTCCCAGTCGGGGCTGGGGCTGGGGCTGGCTCGGGCTGGCCGCTTTTAGCGTCGTGGGGCTGTGCCTCGCTGCCACCGCCGTTTACCGGAAGCGGCGAACCGCGTAACCCGATGCACTCGCCCGGCGGAGGTCGATGACATGCGTATTGTGGCAGCGTTGGTGTTGTGTGGTGCCGGCGCACTCGCCGGATGCGACTCGCACGCGCGGTACCGTCCGCCGCCGCCCGTTGGCGATCAGGTTACGATTAACCGGTCAACAAACTTGGGGCGCGTGTCGGTCGGGTCCGCAGCCGTAGCCCGGTTCGACCTCACCAACGGCGGCGCCACGGACCTTATCGTTCTTGGGGGACAGGGGTGTTGCAAAGTGGAAGGGTGTGCCGAACTGGCAGGCGAGTTCCCCCTAACACTGGCCCCGGGTCAGACGTGTACTCTGAAGGTGGCCTGTGCCTTTAAACGCTGCGGCCACTTCGTGGGGAAAATTGTGCTGTACACAAATTCGGCACAAGACAAAGTCGTTGAACTTTCGGTGCTTGCCGAGGTGGCGGAGTGAGCCGCTTGCCCCCACAATACGCCGGCGGCGGAGCGGCTCTGTTTCTTGACTGACCAATTGGCGGTGCCCCGTAGGGACGTACACGGCCCGGTCCCGTGCGACGCCAGCGTCGCGGCGTCACGATTCAACTCCGCAAATGAAGGCGATCACACCGCGTTGGCGAACTGCGGCTCGAGAATCGTTTTGAGGGCCTGCCGGGCGCGGTGCAGGCGGGTCTTCACCGCGCCGCAGTTCGTGCCGAGCTGAACGGCCGTCTCCTCGGTGCTCAGCCCTTCGAGGTCGCGGAGCCGGATCACGGTGCGGTACGCCTCCGGGAGCTGTTCCACGCCCTCCCGCACGCGGGCGCACGTCTCCGCCTGTGACAACGCGGTGTCGCCGCCCGCGCCGGCCGTGGGCGCGTCGCCTTCCAGCGGCACCAGGCGCGACCGCTTGCGGGCGCGGAGCTTGAGGAGGCACGCGTTCACGGTGATGCGGTGCAGCCAGGTGCCGAGCCTCGCGGCGCCGTCGAACGCGGGCATCGCCCGGAACGCCGACACGAACGCGTCCTGAACGGCTTCGGCCGCATCGGTGGCACCGAAGAACCGCCGCGCGACGGACGTCATCGCGCCGGCGTGCGTGCGGAACAGGCGCTCGTAAGCGGCGTGGTCGCCGGTCCGCAAACGGGCGACCAACTCGGATTCGTCGGAGAGGGGCATCGGGTGCTCCTGTCGGGTGGGTGACGGGAGCCAAAGCGAGGGCCGTGCCGCGGCGCGGGGAGCGGCCCGCCGCGGCCCAGGATCGCTTGATTCGCAAGGCAATCGCGACGTGAAATTGTTCGGAGCGGCGGGAGCCAACGTCGGGAGGCGGCGCCCGCCGCCCACGACATTTCGTGGGCGCCACGACGGGCCGTGGGCGGGCCGCTACGACGGCCGCAGGATGCCGAGCTTCTTCATCCGGCTGCGGAGCGTGTTCGGGTGCAGGCCGAGCACCGTCGCGGCCCCGTTCGGCCCCTCGATCACCCAGCCGGTTTGCGCGAGGACGCTGCGAATGTGGTCGGCCTCGACCGCGACGAGGCTCTGGCCGCCGGCCCCGGCGGGCGCGTCGTCCCCCCGCGTGACCGGCAGCACGTCCGGGTCGATGACCAGCTCCGGGCCGTCGGACAGGATCGCCGCGCGCTCGATGACGTTCTCCAGTTCGCGGATGTTCCCCGGCCAGTCGTAGCCGACCAGCGCGTCCAGCGTTTCCCCGCTCACGCGCTCGATCCGTTTGCCCAGCCGGCCCGAAAGCTTGCCCAAGAAGAATCGCACCAGCAGCGGGATGTCGCCGGGGCGCTCGCGCAGCGCCGGCAGGCGCACCGGGAAGACGTTGAGCCGGTACAAGAGGTCGTCGCGGAACGTCCCCTGCTTCGCGAGCTGCGCGAGGTCGCGGTTGGTCGCCGCGATCACCCGCACGTCCACCTTCACCGGCGCCGTGCCGCCGACGCGCTCGAACTCGCGCTCCTGGAGCACGCGGAGCAGCTTCGCCTGGGCCTCCAGCGACAGCTCACCGACCTCGTCGAGGAACAGGGTGCCGCCGTCGGCCAGCTCGAACCGCCCCGGCTTGCGCGCGACGGCCCCGGTGAACGCGCCCTTCTCGTGCCCGAACAACTCGCTCTCGACGAGGGTCGTCGGCAGCGCGGCGCAGTTCAGCTTGATGAGCGGTTTCGCCTTCCGGGGGCCGGCGGAGTGGACCGCCCGCGCGACCAGCTCCTTGCCGGTGCCGGTTTCGCCGGTGATGAGGACCGTGGAATCGGTGCCGGCCACCTTCGACACGCGCTGCAGCACCGACACGAGCGCCGGACTTTGGCCGACGATCTCGTCGAAGTTGTGTGCCGCCTTGAGCTCTTCCTGGAGGTAGACGTTCTGTTGCCGGAGCCGCGCCTGCTCCCGCTCCATCAGCACGCGCTCGGTGACGTCGATGAACACGGTGCGGGTGAACTGGCCCCCGCGGTCGGGCCGCGACCACCACTGAACCCAGATCGGGCGCCCGTCGTCCTTGCGGCGGAGCTCGAGCACCACGCCGCCCGTATCGGTGCCGCGCCCGATGGAGGCGAACGCCTCTTTTACCAGCCGCTGAGCGTCGGGCGTGTCCGGCACCAGCGACATGCCGACGGTGCCGACCGCTTCTTCCGGCTTCAAGCCCAGGACGCGCAGGGCGGTCCGGTTGGCGCGGATGAAGCGCGACTCCATGTCCTCGTGAACGTAGGCGACCGGGGCCTCCTCGAACAAATCCCGGAAGCGCTCTTCGCTGTCGCGGAGCATCCGGTCCATGCGCAGCCGGTCGAGTTCCGCGGCGGCGCGGGCGGCGAAGATCTGGAACGTGTAGAGGAGCCGCGGCTCGGCGGGCATCGGGCGGGCGTCGAACACGGCGAGGTGCCCGAGCACCGCCCCGCTCGCGTCGCGGAGCGGCACCCCGAGGTAGCTCTCGACGCCCGCGTCCTTCGGGAACTTCTCCGACACGCCGGTCGGGTGGTGGCAGAAGCGGCCCGCAAGCACGTCCTCGCACGGCGTGCCGGCCAGTTCCCATTCGTCGGGCGGGAGGAACGCCCCGTCCTGCCAAAACGCGAGCGACCGGATGCGGGTCTTCTGCTCGGCGAACTCGGCCACGAAGGCGTTCGGAACGCCGGTCGCCGCGCTCAGGTTCCGCACGAGCGAGCGGAAGAACTCCTCGCCGGTGTGGCCCGCAGTGCCCTCGACAATAGCGCGCAAAGCGGCGACTTCCTCGCGGTCCGCGGGTTGGTTGAGGTCGGGCATCGCGACTCGGTGTAACCGGAACGGGGGTGCTGGCATCGTACCAGCATCCGCGGCGCGCCGCGAGAGCCCTGAACCCGGAGTTGACGATGACGACCGACAGCCCGCGAACCGTGCCCCCCGCTCGGGCCGGCACGTGGTTTCAATACGCCGCGCCCCTGTCGTGGTCGGCGCAAGTCCTGGTCGCCGTGATTCTGGCGCAGACGCTGTACTTCAAGTTCACCTACGCCCCGGAGACGCGGCACATCTTCGGCCCGCTCGGGGGGCGCCCGGCGGCGACCCTGGTCGGCCTGATGGAACTGGTTTGCGTGGTACTGATCCTGATCCCGCGAACGGCCGCGGTCGGCGCGGTGCTGGCGCTGGGGCTGATGGGCGGTGCGCTCATGACTCACCTGACCATGATCGGGATCGCGGTAAAGAACCCCGACACGGGCGAGAGCGACGGCGGGCTGTTGTTCGGGCTCGCGCTGGTCGTGTCGCTGTGCGCGCTGGTGGTACTGGCGTTCCGGTGGCGCGACCTGCCGTTCGTGGGGCGGGCCGCGGTGTAACCAACGGCGCCGCCCGGCATCACACCTGTACCGACCGACCAACCCGTTCGGAGCCGACCCGATGTCCCTGTCCGTTTGTACCGCCGAGCCTCCGTGCGGGCGCGAACCGGCGGCCGTCCGCCCCTTGGCCGGGCTGCTGCGCCAACTGTCCGACCTGATCGAAACGCTCACCGACGACGAGTACACGCGCGCCCCGGTCGGGGTCGTGGAGAGCAGCATCGGCGGGCATGTTCGGCACGCCCTCGACCACATCGCGGCCCTGCTCCGCGGGCTGCCGACCGGCCGACTCAGCTACGATCGCCGCGACCGCGGCACCGACGTGGAGCGCGACCGCCGCGCCGCGCTCGAAGCGGTTCGGCGCCTCGAAGCCGAACTGCTCGCGTTCGAGTGGGCCGCGCTGCCGCGCCCGGTGGCCCTCGAATCGCTGGTCAGCCCGGACCGGCCGCCGGCCCTCGCCCTCACCAGCCCGGAACGCGAGCTGGCGTTCGTCCTCGGCCACACCGTTCACCACAACGCGCTGATCCGGGTGGCGGTGAAGTTGCTCGGGGCCGACGTGCCCGCCGACTTCGGCTACGCCCCGAGCACCCTCGCGCACAGGACGGGCCGCCCGTGTGTACGCTGACCGTCGTGCCCCTCCCGTCGGGCGCGGTGCAGGTCGCGTTCAACCGCGACGAGTCGCGGGCGCGCCCCGCCGGGCTGCCCCCGCGCGTGTGCCAGTTCGGCGCCCGCGCCGCGGCGCTGCCGACCGACCCGGTTTCCGGCGGAACGTGGCTGGCCGTCAACGACGCCGGCCTCGCGCTTGCGGTGCTGAACGTCAACCCGCCCGCGCGTGCTCGGCCCCCTCTCCGGCCCGCGCGCTCGCGCGGCGCGGTCGTTCCTGCGCTGCTCGAATGCGAGTCGCCTTCCGCCGCGCTGGCCGCGTGCGAGCGGCTGGACTACCGCGCCTTCGCGCCCTTTCGCCTTGTACTGGTCGGCCAAGGCGTTGTCGCGGACGTGCGGTGGGACGGTCGCGAACCGATGGTGATGTCGCGGCTGGTGGGCCGTTCGCCGCAGATGTTCACGTCGTCCGGGCTGGGCGATCATCTGGTCGAGGGCGTGCGGCGGGAGCGGTTCGCGGAGATGTTCGCGGGCGCGCCGGAAACGTGGGGAGAGGCGCAGTACGCGTTCCACCGCCACCGCTGGCCGGGGCGCGAGCACCTGAGCGTGAACATGAGCCGCGCCGACGCCCGCACGGTGAGCTACGCGGTCCTCGACGTTCGCGAGGCGGACGCGCTCTTCACGTACCGCGCCGGCGCGCCCGACCAACCGGCCGCCGTCACCACGACCCGCCTTCCCCTTGCCGCCGGTGCCGCGTGACCCCTCCGACGCTCCTCGATGCCGCGATGCTCTCCGGCCCGGTGCTGTTCGCGGCCCTGGTCGTCGCGACGTTCGTTTCGGAAGACCTGACGTGCCTGGGCGCCGGCCTCCTGGTCGCGGCCGGGCGGGTCGAGTGGTTCCCGGCGGTGGCCGCGTGCTTTGCAGGCATCGCGCTCGGCGACGCGGGCGTGTGGCTGGTCGGCTGCGCCGCGGGCGGGCGCGGGTGGGTGACGCGCCGCCTGCCGGAGTCGCGGCGCGCGGCGCTCTCCCACTGGCTCGGCCGGCACGGCGGGAGGGCCGCGTTCGCGTCCCGCTTCCTGCCGGGCACCCGCGTGCCGCTTTTGCTCGCGGCCGGGATCGCGCGACGGGGCGGCGTGCGGTTCCTGCTGTGGGCGTTCGTCGCCGCACTGGTGTGGGTGCCGCTGGTGGTGCTGTCGGTCGCGTTCTTCGGCGCCGCGCTGCCCCGTTGGGCGGTTCTCTCGGCGGCGGTCGGCGCGTTCGTCGCGGTGCGCACCGGGCCGCAATTCTTCACCCGCACCGGCCGTCTGAAGGTCGCGGCGGCGGTGTCGAAGCTGTGGCGGTGGGAGTTCTGGCCGGCGTGGGCGTTCTACCTGCCGCTCGTGCCGTGGTACGCGCTGTTGAGCCTGCGGTACCGCAGTTTCACCGTGTGGACGGCCGCGAACCCCGGCATCCCGGCCGGCGGCGTGGTGGGCGAATCGAAGTCGGACATCCTCGCGAAGTTGCCCAACGAGCGGATCATTCCCACGCTACTGGTCCCGGCCGGTGAGCACGGCGCCCGCGTGCGACAGCTCCGCGAATCGCTTGCGGAGCGTGGATGGAACTTCCCGCTGGTGCTGAAGCCGGACGCGGGGCAGCGCGGGGCGGGGGTGAAAAAGGTTCACGACCCCGCCGACGTGGAGAAGTACCTGCTCGCGAACCCCGGCCCTGTGATCGCGCAGCCGTTCCACGCCGGACCGTTCGAGGCGGGCGTCTTCTACGCGCGCGTCCCGGGCGAAGAGCGCGGCCGCATCTTCTCGGTCACGGACAAGGTGTTTCCCGTCGTAACCGGAGACGGCCGAAGCACGCTCGAAGAACGGGTCTGGGCGCACCCGCGCTACCGGATGCAGGCGGCGGTCTTCCTGTCCCGCCACCGCGCCGACGCCGGCCGCGTGCTCGGCGCGGGCGAACCGTTCGCGCTGGGACTAGCTGGGAATCACTGTCAGGGCACACTGTTCCGCGACGGCGCGCACCTCGTCACGCCGGAACTGGAGGCCGCGTTCGACGCGCTCGCGAAGCACTTCGACGGGTTCTTCGTCGGCCGGTTCGACGTGCGGTACGCCGACCCGGCGGAGTTCCGCGCCGGTCGCGGGTTCGCGGTCGTGGAGCTGAACGGAGCGACCTCCGAATCGACCAACCTGTACGACCCGGCGTGGCCCCTGTGGCGGGCGTACCGGACGCTGTTCGCGCAGTGGGCGCTGGTGTTCCGGGTGGGCGCCGCGAACCGCGCCCGCGGGCACGCGCCGGTTCGCGTGCGGGAGCTTTTCGGCCTGTTGCGCGCCCACTACCGCGACCGCCAGCTCGACACGCTCGCGGACTAACCCGTGTCGCCCCAGGAACGCGCCCGTAGCGGAGCCGGAAGGCATCGCGGAGCGGTCACGGGCGCTGATTGGAGCCGGCCCCGGCGTGTGGCCCGTGTGGGGCGGGTTCCGCACCTGCCGGGATCGGTAAGTTCGGGGTAACCGAACCAGTTCGCCTGGCATCCAACTCGGCCGCGGTGCGGTGTCGCGCCGCGGCTTACCAGGAGATGAGATCATGACGAAGCGTTTCACGGCGACGGCCGCGGTCCTCGCAATTCTCGCCGGCTGCGCGTCCGCGGCCGACGCCCCCAAAGTGGGCGACGAGGCCAAGGACTTCGAGCTGGCGGCGCTGGGCGGGGAGAAGATCACGCTCTCGAAGCTGACCGCGTCCGGGCCGGTGGTGCTGGTGGTGCTGCGCGGCTACCCCGGCTACCAGTGCCCGCTCTGTACCAAGCAGGTCGGCGAACTGACCGGCAAGGCGGACGAGTTCAAGAGGGCCGGCGCGCAGGTCGTGCTCGTGTACCCCGGACCCGCGGACAAGCTGAAGGAACACGCCGGCGAGTTCGTGAAGGGTAAAGATTACCCGGCGCACTTTACGCTGGTGCTCGACCCGGACTACACGTTCACGAACGCTTACGGCCTGCGCTGGGACGCGAAGAACGAGACCGCGTACCCTTCAACGTTCGTCCTCGACGCCAGGCGGAAGGTGACCTTCGCAACCGTCAGCAAGATGCACGGCGGGCGTGCAAAGGCGGAAGAGGTGCTCAAGGCGATACCGGCGAAGTGAGTCAGGTGGCCAAACGCAGAGGGGAATCGAGCGGATCGCAACCGGGCGAGACCACACCAGGAGAAAAGCCGGTAGCACGACACCCGCAGGAAGTGCCTTGCTTCCCAAGCTTTTAGGCTAGCCCGCTCTTCATACTCCCTCACCTGCTATATTGTCAGGCCCATTTCAGCCCCGTAATCGCTCCGTGAAACATAGCCCCAATCCGCCAGCCGGGTGAGCCGTGGAATGGAGGGGGCTGATACCAAATCCGATTGATCCGTAACCGTCGAGTGTAAGAACAACCCTGTAAAACCAGCCTTCCCGGCTTTGAAGAGGGTTACGGATCAATCGGATTTGGTATGAGTCATCGGGTGTAGCTCCACGACCAGACGAACGGGTGGGCTCCACCGGGTGTATCGAGGGGTGCCGGCGACGGCGTTCTTTCGGACCCATTTTTGGAAATGCATGTCACGTTCTGGCGGGGTCGGTTAAGTAATGGTGGCGGCGGGACCGGGCGGGAGGGATTGCGGTGAACCCAGCGGTAGTGGAAGCGACCCGGCTTTGGACGCTGGCGGTGCCGCACGTCTCCGCGTTCGTCACGTCACTCGTCCGCGACTTCCAAGACCGGGACGACGTGCTGCAAGAGACGGCGGTCGCGGTCCTGAACGCGTTCGGGCGGTACGACCCGGCGCAGCCGTTCGTGGCCTGGGCCATCGGCATCGCTCGGAATCAGGTGCGGCTGCACTGCCGGCGGAAAAACCGGGAGCGGATCGCGTTCGACTCGGACGCGGTGGACGCCCTGGCCCACGCCTTCGCGGTCGTCCCCCCGCACGACCCGCGGCTCGACCACCTGGGCCGGTGCGTCGAGGCCCTGGACCCCCAGGCGAAGGAGTTGTGCCGGCTGCGGTACGAACTGGACCTGAAGCCGGCCCGGATCGGGGAGCGAACCGGCACGGCGGCGAACGCGGTCGCCAAAGCCCTCCAGCGGGTCCGCGACCGGCTCCGGGCGTGCGTGGAGCGGAAGGCGCTGGAGGCCGGGGCATGAGTACCGAGCAGCGGCTCCTGGCGTACGGCTACCTCGACGGCACGCTGACGGCGGAGCGGGAGGCGGAATTGAACGCCTGGATCAAGGCGTCGCCCGAGAACGCCGCCGCGTTCGCCGACGTGGTCCGGTTCCACGACCACTTGCGCGGCGTCATCGGGGCCGGTGCTGTGGGGCGTGAGCGGCCGGGCGGGGTCGGATCACCGACCCCGGCGGGCGGCAGCCCGCTTGTCCGATGGCGGTGGCGGCGGCGCATCGGACTGGCGGGCGGGTTCGCGGCCCTGGTCACCGTCGCGCTGGTGGCGCTGTGGTCGGGCACCCCGCCCCAGGCGAGCGCGGCCACGGAACTCGACCGGCTGATCGAACAGGCCGACGAGGGCCGGGACCGTTCCTACCGCATCCGCGCCCTCGACGCCGTGCCGGAGCAACCCGACGAGCGCCGGCCCCCCATCGACGGGGCCACGCTCCACGTCCGCCGGCCCGACCAGTACGTTCTGGTTCGGAAGTTCCCCGACGGCCGCCCGTTCGTGACCGGCAGCGACGGGGAGAAGAGTTGGTCGGTGCCGCCGGTCGGGGCGGGGGCGGTGCGGGTGAGCGGCGACCCGCTGCGGTTCCGGGGGCCGGTTCCGGGGCACCAGCACGGGATCCCGTTCGCCGACCTGCGCTCCGATCTGGTGCGACTCCGAGCCGCCTACGCCGTAACCCCACTCGGCCCGGACGCGGCCGGCAAGCGCGGTCTGCTGGCGGTCAAGAAGTCGGCCGAGTACCGGGGGCCGAACCGGGTCGAACTCTGGTACCACCCGGCCACCGGCGTCGTCCACCGGATGGTGTTCGCCGGAATGCCGAAGGCGCGGGGCGGTCCCGACAGCGTGGCGGTCGAACTGCTCGAACAGCGGGACTTGGGCGGCGACTTCTTCAAGCACCCGGCGCACCACGCCGCCGACCGGCGGGTGGTCGAGGAGGACTGACGTGACCCGACCAGCGTGTTGGTGCTTCGCCCTGCTGCTCTCACTCGGCGGCGCGACCCACGCCCACGACGGCGACCACCCGCCGGACCTGCGGGTGTGGAAGGACGCGGACGGGCTGTTCGAGATCGAAGGGGCGTTCGTGCTGGCCCGCGACGGGCGGGTGCAAATCCTCAAGCACGGCGGGGCGACGGTGTGGGTGCCGCTCGACAAGTTGAGCGCGGCCGACCGCGCGTGGGTTCGGGACCGGGGCGAGGCAATCCGCCGGCTCAACGGCGGGACCGCGGAAGCCCCGCCGGAGGCCGCGGCCCCCGGTTCTGCGGCCAGCAACGAATCCCCGAACCCGGCCTGGGCCGTCTTCGCCGTGTTCGGGCTCGCGTTCGTGGCGGCGGTGGTCCGCAGAACGGCGAAGGGCGGTCGCGGCGTCGCGGTCGCGGCGCTGCTCGTCACCGGCACGGTCAGCGCCCTCGCCGTCGCCCAGGACGGCAAGCCGAAGCCGGCGATCCAGGCCCACTTCGAGCCGTTCAAGGACAAGCTCCAGTACCGCAGCGACGACACGTGGTTCTACGTCGGGTCGAACGGGATGCCGGACCACCCGATGATGGTCGGCATCACGGCGTGGCAGCAACAGGTGCCGATCCCGCAGGCGTACACCGGCCGCAACGCGTGGCAGATCCCCCTGGTCCCGAAGCTGTCCGACAGGCCCGTGTCGGCGAAGAAGGCGCTGTTCCGGGGGGCCATCGCCCTGGCCGTGAACGGGGTGCCGATCTTCAACCCGATCAAGAACGACGGGCGCACCGACACGTTCCTGGCCGGCGAACTGGACGAGTACGGCGGGCACTGCGGGCGGGCCGACGACTACCACTACCACACCGCCCCGGTCCATCTGGAAAAGGTCGTCGGCAAAGGCAACCCCATCGGGTACGCGCTCGACGGGTTCCCGCTGTACGGCCTCACCGACGCGGACGGCAAGGTGCCGAACGACCTCGACGAGTTCAACGGGCGGACGGAGAAGGGCGGCTACCGCTACTACTCGACCAAGAAGTACCCGTATGTGAACGGCGGGTTGCGGGGCGTCGTCACGGTGCGGGACGACCAGGTCGACCCGCAGCCTCGGGCCTACTCCCCCCGGCCCGCCCTCACGCCGCTGCGCGGGGCCAAGATCACCGCGTTCGAGCGGGACGACGCGAAGAAGACGGCGACGGTGAGGTACGAGCAGGGCGGGAAGGCCGGCTCGGTCAAGTACACCGCCACCGCCGAGGGCTACCAGTTCGAGTTCACCGAACCCGGCGGGACGACGACGACCGAGACGTACAAGGCCCGCGACGACGGCAAACGCCCGCCCCCGAAGAAGAAAGGCGGCAAGGACGACCGCCCCCCGCCGAAGAACGAGGACGCGCCGGTGCCGAAGCCCGCGAGCGGCTTCACACTCACCAGCCCGGCGTTCGAGCACAAGGGGAGGATGCCGCCGGAGTTCACCGGCGACGGCGACGGCGTGTCGCCCCCGCTCAAGTGGTCCGGCGCACCGGGCGGGACGAAGTGTTATGCCCTGCAACTGTGGCACAAGCCGAGGGCGGACGGCGACGAGGTGAAGTCGTACTGGGTGGTTGCGAACATCCCCGCCACGGTCACGGGCCTGGAGAAGAACAGCACGGGCGTCGGCACGGCCGGGTACAACGACAAGCGGCGCACCGGGTACGACCCGATGAACTCGAAGGGGCCGGGGCCGAAGGAGTACCACATCACCCTCTACGCCCTGTCCGCCGAGCCGAAGTTCGGCACGGACCGGGTGACGCGGGCCGACCTGCTCGGGGCGATCAAGGACATCACCCTCGCCGAGACGACGCTCAGCTACACCTACGAGCGGAAGGCGAAGTAAGACGCTCCCGCCGCCTCACCCAATCCGAGGAGCCAGCGTGGATCATGAACCCGACCGGCGAGCCTTCCTGGGGGCCGCCGCAGCCGTGGCCGGCGGACTGACGCTGGCCCCCGAATCCGCGATGGGCCAGCCGAAAGGAGCGAACGCAGGCGCCTACGCCCTGCCCGCCGACCTGTCGGCCCACAACGCGCTCTCGCTGGTGCTGGGCCGGGCCGGGGACAAGTCGGTGACGGCCAACCTCGTCGCCGCCGACCGCCTCGAAGCGTTCATCGAGTACGGCACCGAGGCGGGCAAGTACGCCCTGAAGACGCCGCCGACGGCCCTCGCCCCCGGCCAGCCCGTCGAGGTGGCGATTCCCGACCTCCGGCCCGGCACCCGGTACTTCTATCGGCTCAACTTCCGCAGACCCGGCGACGCCGCGTTCAACGCCCGAGCCGAGTGCCAGTTCCACACCCAGCGGAAGCCCGGCGACACGTTCACCTTCTGCGTGCAGGGGGACTCGCACCCGGAACGCCCGCAGATGAGCGAGCCGAACCTGTACGCCCGGACGCTCCAGCGCGCCGCCGCCGACAGGCCCGACCTGTACTTCTGCATGGGCGACGACTTCAGCGTGAACAAGGTGCGGGCGGTCAACGCCGAGAGCCTGACCGCCCCGTACCTGCTCCAGCGACCGTTCCTGAGCCTCGTCGCCCAGTTCGCCTCCCTGTACCTGGTGAACGGCAACCACGAACAGGCGTCGCTCTTCAACTTCAACCAGAAAGGCGAACTGCACGACGTGGCCGTGGGCGTGCAGACGGCCCGGAACAAGCTCTTCCCGATGCCCGCCGCCGAGGGCATCTACACCGGCGACGCCCGCGCGTTCCGGGGCATCGGGCTGCTCCGCGACTACTTCGCCTGGACGTGGGGCGACGCGCTCTTCGTCGTCCTCGACAACTACTGGCACTCGCCCGCCCAGGTGGACACCGGCTTCCCGGGCGGCGCCGGCAAGCGGGAGGACAAGCCGAAGAACCGGGACTGGTGGGACATCACCCTCGGCGACGACCAGTACCGTTGGTTCAAGAGGACGCTCGAAGGGAGCAAGGCGAAGTTCAAGTTCGTCTTCGCCCACCACGTCCTCGGCAGCGGGCGGGGCGGCGTCGAGATGTCGGAGTTCTGCGAGTGGGGCGGCAAGCCGAGGGGCAAGGGCGCGGGCGGCGACTTCAAGACCAAGCGACCGGGGTGGGAACTGCCGGTCCACCAGCTCATGGCCAAGCACGGCGTCGGGGTCTTCTTCCAGGGCCACGACCACCTGTATGCCCGCCAGGAGCGGGACGGCGTGGTGTACCAGGAGGTGCCGCTCCCGGCGGACCACCTCTACGCCACCCACAACGAGGACGCCTACACGTCCGGCACGAAGAGGGCGAACTCGGGCTACCTGCGGGTGACCGTTTCCCCGGACGAGGCGCAGGTCGAGTACGTCCGCTGCTGGCTCCCGAAGGACGAAACCGCCACGCAGAAAACGGGCGACATCGCCCACAGCTACACCGTCAAGGCCAGGTCATGACCCCCGTATCTCCCGCCGCAGCGTTCCGCGCCGGCTCGCTCGGGTTGTTGACGGCGGTCTTCGCCGCCGTCTTTCCGTCGAGCGGGCCGGCCCTCGCGCAGAAGCAGCCCAACGACAAGGGCGGGCCGAAGCACGTCTTCGCCGGCCCGGCGCCGGCCCACCCGTTCGACGTGATCCTCGCCCGCCCCACCGACACGTCGGTGACGGTCAGCGTGCTGGCGTACAAGGACATGACGGCACGCATCCGCTACGGCGCCGCGTCCGGCAAGCTCGACAAGCAGGCGGACGCCCGCCCGCTCAAGACGGGCGAGCCGGTCGAGTTCGTGCTGACCGGGCTGGAGCCGGACGCGCGGTACTTTTATCGGCTCGACACCCGCGCGGACGGGGAGAAGGAGTTCAAGGCCGACGAGGAGCACACCTTCCACACCCGGCGGAGGCCCGGCAGCGCCTTCGTCTTCACCGTCCAGTCGGACTCGCACCTCGACCAGACCACCCGCCCGGCGGTTTACACGCGCACCCTCGCCAACGCCCTCGCGGACAAGCCGGACTTCCACATCGACCTCGGCGACACGTTCATGACCGACAAGTACGAGAAGTTCCAAGACGCGCTGCCGCAGTACGTCGCCCAGCGGTACTATTTCGGCCGGCTGGCGCACTCGGCCCCGCTCTTTCTCGTCCCCGGGAACCACGACGGCGAGCGGCTCGACCGCTACGACGGGACCGCCGACTGCATGCCCGTCTGGTCGTGCCGGACCCGGAAGAAGCTGTTCCCGAACCCGTACCCGGACGGCTTCTACACCGGCAACGCGACCGAAATGAAGCACGTCGGTCGCGTCGAGAACTACTACGCCTGGGAGTGGGGCGACGCCCTCTTCGTGACGCTCGACCCGTTCTGGACGACGGCCAAGACCGGGCGCAACAAGGCGGACGGGAACTGGGGGCGGACCCTCGGCAAGGAGCAGTACGACTGGCTGGCGAAGACCCTCGCCGGGTCGAAGGCCAGGTACAAGTTCGTGTTCATCCACCACCTCGTCGGCGGGCTGGACGATTCGGGGCGCGGCGGCAGCGAGGCCGCCGGGCTTTACGAGTGGGGCGGCAAAGGGCGGAACGGCACGGACGTGTTCAAGGAGAAGCGACCGGGCTGGGACCTGCCCGTCCACCAGCTCCTGACGAAGCACAAGGCGTCGGTCGTGTTCCACGGCCACGACCACTTCTACGCCCATCAGGAACTGGACGACCTGACCTACTTGATGGTGCCGCAACCGGGGCACCCCGGCTTCGACCGGCTGCGGAACGCCGAGGAGTACGGGTACGTCCGTGGCGAATTCCTCCCGCCGTCCGGCCACGTTCGCGTCACGGTGGCGGCGGACAAGGCCACCGTCGAATACGTCCGCGCCTACCTGCCCCAATCCGAAACAGGTCAGCGGAAGAACGGGCAGGTGGGCCACTCCTTCAAGATCAGGCCGTAGCCCCTCAACCGCCCCGCGGGTTCCACCGTCTCGATCAACCCCGCCGCCCGCAACCTGAGAATGTCCGGTCAAAAGTCCACTCGCCGGAAGTCGTAACGTCACGAATTCAGGTCGATGCAACGTCTTGTGACTTGCTGACCTGACGACTTCTGACCGGTAATCCTGAATCGGTCGGGCGTGCGAAGCGCGAGCGCCCCGCCCTTGACATGTCTAAAGATCAAGATATATTGATCTGCAGAGGAGATGGCATGACCTCCGACACCCTGATTGACCTCGACCGCCTGAGTCAGGCGGCGGAATGCCTGAAGACGCTCGCCCACCCGCACCGGTTGCGGATCGTGGAGATGCTGCTCAAGGATCGGTACACGGTCGGGGAACTGGCCGAGGCGTGCGACATCCCCAGCAACATCGCTTCCGGCCACCTCCGGTTGATGCAGCGGTGCGGGTTCCTCGCACCCGAGCGGGACGGGCGGAAGGTCTATTACAAGATCACCGAGCCGTGTCTGGGCAAGTTCTTCGGCTGCATCCGCGAGCGGTTCGCCGGCCCCCAGGCCGGCTGATTTCGTGCCGGATATGTCTTTAAATCTCGACATTAACACCTTTCGGGAGGGCGTTCATGGAAGTCACGACCATCAGCCCGCACGACCTCGCCGCGAAGCGGCAGGGCGGCGCGGCGGTCGAACTCATCGACGTGCGAACCCCGGTCGAGTACCGCGAGGTCCACTGCCCGTTCGCCCGCAACGTGCCGCTGTCCGACCTCGACCCGCGGGCGGTCATGTCCGCCCGCACCGGCCCGGCGGACGCCCCGCTGTACGTCATCTGCAAGTCGGGCGGTCGGGGGCGGCAGGCGTGCGAGAAGTTCCTCGCGGCGGGGTACGCGAACGTGGTCAACGTGGCGGGCGGCACCGCGGCGTGGGTGGAGTGCGGCCTGCCCGCGAGCCGGGGCAAGAAGGCGATCGCGCTCGAACGGCAGGTGCGGATCGCCGCCGGCCTGCTGGTTTTACTGGGCGCGGTGCTGGGCGCGTTCGTTCACCCGTACTTTATTGGCCTGTCGGCGTTCGTCGGGGCCGGGTTGGTGTTCGCCGGCGTCACCGACACCTGCGGCATGGGGATGGCCCTGGCCCGGATGCCGTGGAACCGGGTCGCTCCGACGGCGAGCGGGGCCGGCGGGCCGTCCTGTGCGGTCAGCCGACCCTGATACACGAGCCGGCTGTTGGTGTCCGTTTTGGTTTTGTCTTTGTGGCACAGACAGGAATGCCTGTGCCGCGCGATAAGGCCGCACAGACAGGAATGTCTGTGCCACAAGAAACAGACAGAACTAGCCGGGCCGTGAAAGAGCTTCGGTCGGCGCAGCCCGGAAGACGTACCCGTTCTGACGCCGCCGGCGGACGGTGGCGATGTGGAGCGGCACCTCGGAGGAGATGGCGATGCGGACTTCGATCCTGCTCGGCGCGATGGTCGTGGGTTCGACCGTGCTGGTGGCCCCGGCGGGGGCGGCGGACCACACGAAGGACACGACCGACGCGATCAAAAAGGCACTCGCCGACGATAAGGCGGTGCTGCTCGACGTGCGCGAGAAGTCGGAGTGGGACGACGGCCACCTCAAGGACGCCAAGCTGCTCCCGCTGAGCACCCTCAAGGGCGGGGCCAAAGCCGAGGACGTGGCCAAGATCGCCCCGAAGAACAAGGTCGTCTACCTGCACTGCGGGTCCGGCGTTCGGTGCCTGAAGGCGGCGGACGAGCTGAAGAAACTCGGCTACGACGCGCGCCCCCTGAAGCCCGGCTACGCCGACCTGCTCAAGGCCGGATTCGCCCCCGCCGGCAAGTGACCCGACCCCGAGATCGCCGTTCCCTTGAGTGAACGAGAAGTTGACTGCGGAGGCGGGACCGGACTGTTCGCGGATGTGGTCGAGAAGAGATCGCCGGGTACGGGTTCCGCGCCTCAATGGAGAGCCACATGGTGGCCCTCCAGAGGGTCGGCCCGAAGGCCACGAGCGAAACGTGAGCACACCGCACCGGAGCCGCCCGCCTGAAGCCGAAAGGACACATTCATGAAGCTCGTCATCGTCGGCGGGGTGGCCGGGGGCGCGTCGGCGGCGGCCCGCGCCCGCCGCCTGTCGGAGGACGCCGAGATCGTGTTGATCGAGCGCGGCCCGGACGTGTCGTTCGCCAACTGCGGCCTGCCGTACCACATCGGCGGGGTGATTCCCGCGCGGGACAAGTTGCTCGTCACCACCCCCGAGCGGCTCCGCGAGCGGTTCCGGCTGGACGTGCGGACGCGGAGCGAGGTCGTGGCCATCGACCGGCGGGAGAAGACCGTCCGCGTTCGCGATCTCACCTCGGGCCGGGAATACGAGGAGACCTACGACAAGCTCATCCTCGCCCCGGGAGCCGCCCCGATCCGCCCGCCGGTGCCGGGGGCCGACCTCCCGAACGTGTTCACCCTCCGCACCCTCGCGGACACCGACCGCATCAAGTCCCTGGCGGACGGCGGCGTTCAGCGGGCCGTCGTCGTCGGGGCCGGGTTCATCGGCCTGGAGTTGGCCGAGAACTTCATGCACCGGGGCATCGCCACCACGGTTCTCGACCGCAACCGACAGGTGCTCCCCCCGTTCGACGCGGAGATGACCACGCCCCTGCTCGCGGCACTCCGAGAGAAGGGCGTCGAGGTGCTGCTGGGCCAGACCGCCGAGGCCATCGACTCCGACCAGGACGGGCTGAGAATCACGCTCACGTCCGGCGACACCCGCGTCGCCCAACTCGTCGTGCTGGGCGTCGGCGTGCGGCCCGAGAACGCCCTCGCGGTCCGGGCCGGACTCGAAGTCGGGCCGCGCGGCGGCATCCGGGTCAACGAGTACCTTCAGACCACCGACCCGGACATCTTCGCGGTCGGGGACGTAATCGAGACGACGGAGGTGGGCACCGGGGAACGCACCCAGGTGCCGCTCGCCGGCCCGGCGAATCGTCAGGGCCGGATCGCCGCCGACAACGCTTTCGGGCGGACAACGAAGTACCGCGGCACGCAGGGGACCGCCATCCTCGGCTGCTTCGGCACGACGGCGGCGATGACCGGGCAGTCGGAGAAAGCGCTCCAGCGGTCGGGGCGGCCGTACCGCAAGGTGTACGTCCACCCGGCCCACCACGCCGGGTACTACCCCGGTGCCGAGGGCATGACGCTGAAGGTGATCTTCGATCCCGCGACGGGCAAGCTGCTCGGCGCGCAGGGCGTCGGCGGGGCCGGGGTGGACAAGCGGATCGACGTGCTGGCGGTGGCGGTCCAGGCGGGGATGACGGTGTTCGACCTCGAAGAGATGGAGCTGTGCTACGCCCCGCAGTTCGGCTCGGCGAAAGACCCGGTCAACATGGCGGGCTTCGTGGCCGGCGGGCTGCTGCGCGGCGACCACCCGCAGACCGACTGGGAGTCGGTCGCGGCGGCGGCGGACAAGCCGCTGCTCCTCGACGTGCGGACCCCGACCGAGTTCGCGAGCGGCCACATCCCCGACGCGCTGAACATCCCGGTGGACGACCTCCGCCGCCGGCTAGTCGAACTGCCCAAGGACCGGCCCGTCGTCGCGTACTGTCAGGTCGGTCAGCGGGGCTACCTCGCCACCCGCATCCTGATGCAGGCCGGGTTCGCCGTGTCCAACTTGGGCGGCGGCTACAAAACGTACCTGTTGCACACGCCCACTCCCCCGGCGAGGACGACCCGATGAAGCGAACGTGCCTGAGCGTGGCAGCCGTCCTGTGCGCGACCGCCTGGGCCGCAGCCCAACCGCCAACCAAACCGATGCTGGTCTTCCCGATCATCCCCAACGTTGGCGGGGTGGTGCCGCTGCCCAAAGCCGCCGAGCAACCGCGCAAGGGGGCGAAAGTCGTGTTCGACATTACTGCCGACGCCAAGCCCGGCGACGTGAACAAGGGGCTGGAGCGGGTCGCCCGGCTGCTCAACCTCTACGGCTCGGCGGGGCTGAAGGCGTCCGACGTAACGGTGGCCGTCGTGTTCCACGGTGAGGCGACCAAGACGGCCCTGGCGGACGCCGCGTACAAGACGAGGTTCGGGACCGCGAAGAACCCCAACCTGCCCGTCCTCCGCGACCTTCAGAAGGCCGGCGTCGAGGTGTTCGTGTGCGGGCAGGCGCTGAGCTACAAGGGCATTCAGGAGGCGGAAGTTGAGAAGGGCATCACGGTCGCGCTTGCCGCCCTGACCGTGGTCGTCAACCGGCAGGCCGACGGGTACGCCCTCATCCCGGTCAACTAACGGCCGCCGCCCAACTCTTCCCGTTGAGGAGTGCAGCGCGACTCCGCCTGAGCGATCCGCCCCACCCTCGCCCGAACTCAAACAGGCTGAGGTGGTCCGCAAAGGGCCGATCCTTCTGAGCTTTTCTGCGGCCTTCTGTGTCGCAACTGACCCGCGGCGTAAAGCCTGACAGGCTGCAAGTGCCGCCCGACAAAGATGAGAAGGCGCAGGCCGATTTGCCCCTGGAATATCACCGCTTACAGCTTGTCACGGGCTACGTCTGCGGCATGACCGACTCATTCGCCAAACGCCTCCACGCGGATTTGACAAATGGCTGACGTGAACTCGGTCGTATTGCTGAAGGCACTCCTGCGGCGGGAGGTCGAGCTATTCTGCCGGCGACTCGCCCCCCTCTGGCGGGACATCTCGCACGTCGTTGACGCGATCCAGCGGAACCGTTGGCGGGCGGTGTTTTTCGGCAGCACCCTACGCTCGCTGCTCCTGTCGCGGCTCGTCGAGGGGCAACCGGGTCGCCCCCGTACTGTTCGGCAAGCTCATCAGCCGCGAGACGCGATTCGGCGGCTTCCGCCTGCACGACGCGGGGTGGGAGCTCGACGTTTGGCCGCTTGAGAGAACGTGGGGATCGTTCAAGACCGCATGGCCCGCCCCGACTTCGGGAACCTCCCGAGCACCACATTTCTGAACATCGAAGCGGCTGCCATCAACATCTGGCCGGATCGGGACGGGGAGCGACATATCTACTCGGGGCACGGCCAGTCCGACCGCCGCACCTCGCACGTGCATTCTTGAGTGCACCCCTTCGTTCCTGCGCGACCGACGGTCCGCATGCCATCAGTAAGGTAGGGACCGTGCGACCGGTACAGCGCTTCAGCCCATCGAACGGCGCGGGGGCAACGTGACTCAACCCGACAGCGCGACAGGCGTCACCAGAGGCACCGCTCGCGCGGTCGTTGGCGTGGCGTCACACAGGAACACCGCCGCGGACGGTAGCGATGTCGGTCCGGGAACTGGCACAGAACTGGCACCAGGCTACCCCGAAAGAGCGAGCCGGCCCGGACTCCGCTCCTGTTCGCTACCCCAGAGCTACCCCCCGAACTACCCGGGGCTGCGGACCTTCGACGGGGTTTGTGGGGCGAGGTGTAACGGGGGTTACAGCACCTCGAACGGGGGAGCCGACTGGACATTCGCGGGCGGAGAGGTCGCGGTTCGCTACCCACCTGCTACCCATTCGCTACCAGGGAACCGCCCGCGGAACCCGCGAATATGGCAGCCGCAGTCGGGCAAACGCGATTCCGTCGGCGATCGATTCTGTTGGCACAAGTAGAATACTGGCAATGTCTTAAATGATGGTCGCCGGCGTAGTTGTACCCCACCCCGCCGGACCCGGCGGGCATGAACGCGGTGCCACAAACGGGAAACGAGATGAGGTCACCTGCGATGCACGACGATCCGAACTGGCTCCCGCGGCGCGAGTTGGGACACACCGGGTTCGCGGCGACCGTGCTCGGGATCGGCGACTTGGCCGACCGCGCCGTGCCCCTCGAAACCGGCGTCGCGACCGCCCGCCGCGCCCTCGACGCCGGGCTGAACCTAATCGACACGGCACCGAACTACGAGGACGGGTATTCCGAAGAGATCGTCGGTCGCGCCGTACGAACGGTTGCACGCGACGCAGTGTTCGTAATCGACAAAATCGACCACCCCGAACAGCCCGTCGGACCGCAAATCGACGGCTCGCTCGCGCGCCTGGGGTTGGACCACACCGACGCCTTCGTGTTCCACAACCTCTCGGAGCGGGACGTGTTCGACCGCCAGTGCGCTCCCGGCGGCGGGTTCGACCAACTCGCCGACGCCGTCAAAAGGGGTAAGTGTCGGTTCCGCGGCATCTCGTCGCACAACCCGGACGTGCTACTCGCGGCCCTACACGCTGGTGTGTGCGATGTGGTGATGTTCCCGCTCGGGCCGTTCGTAGACGCGCGGTATGTCACGGACGTGCTCCCGCTCGCGCGGTCGCTCGGGGTGGGAACGGTGTGCTTCAAGACATTCGGCGCGGGCAAGTTGGTCGGCGACACGAGCGGCTACAACCAGCCGCTCAAGTCCCGGCCACGCGGCAAGGTGTCCAGCGGCGGCACGGACGACGCAAGCGCAACGTTGCCCCGACTCACCGTCGCCGAGTGCCTGCACTATACGCTCACACTGAACCCCGACGTCGCTTTGTTGGGGCTGAGCTACCCGAACGAGCAGGACGCGGCGTTCGCCGCCGCGCAATCGTTCCGACCGCTTGAGGCGAAGGAAATGGAAGGCATAAGACGCCGCGCAGTCGACGCGCGGCGCGACAAAGGGCCGTGCTGGTGGAACCCGGACCCGGAAGCCTGACAGTATGCGCTCGGCCGCATCGCAGGAGGCCCTTGTGCTCGCTCCCCGACCCGTAGCTCACCCGATACGGGGGGCTTGGTCACCCGCACGCCGTCGTGGGTACCGCGCGGGCCGCGAGGTGCCCACCGACCCAGTCGAGCAACCGGATCAGGTCGGCCGGCGCGACCGGCTTCACGAGGTGCAGGTCGATGCCGGCGTCGGCCGAGCGCCAGCGGTCCTCCTCGGACCCGCATCCGGTGACCGCGACCAGCAGCGGCTGCCGCCCGCCGGCGCGCTCGCGCAGCCGGCTCGCCACCTCCCACCCGGTCGGGCCGGGCAGTTGGATGTCTAACAGAACCACATCCGGGATCTCGACCGCGGCGTCACGGAGTGCGTCCGGCCCGCACGTCGCGACCCGGACGGCGTGGCCACACATGGTAAGCAGTTCGGCCGTGGACTGAGCGCAGTCGTCTTGGTCTTCAACGACCAGCACAGAGAGGGGAAGGCGCGGTGTCAAGTTCATCAAATCGGTCCGATCGGGCGGGTTCGGCGCTCGGGCGGCATTCACCACCCAACACGCACGAAAAGGGCGCGGGTTGCACAGGGTGTCCGGGGCGTGGTCCTATGCTACGTGGCCGGCGCCACGAGCCAACACCCGTCGATACTGTTGGTACGCGGGACATTTTACGCAGCGCATCGAACAATCGAAATCCCGATCTCGCAGGCACCACGTCGTAAATGGGGTATCTCCTGACGGGCTACGCCCGTAGACCGCTTTCCGGACCGCCAAAATCGGCAACGGACATCGGCGCGCGAGAGCAACTCGCTTAGGGTTTGTGCGTAACAGGAGGTGCGACATGCCCCAACCCCTCAACTGGCCGAGCGAAGACGAGGGCCGCCGACTTCACGCGACCCTGTGCGGCCCCGATCCAACCGCCGCATCCATTTTCGCAAACGCATTTTACGATCCGTTGTGCGCGTACCTGACCCGCAGCTACCGGCACGTCCCCGAAGATCTACTCGTGAGCGTCGCCAGCGATCTGATCCTGAAACTGGTTCAGCACCCGGAGCAGTATGACCCGAAACAACTTCCGGTGTGCGCGTACCTGCGGATGGCCGCGCGGCGCAAGCTGACCACCGCCCGCGAGCGAGAAACCCGGCGCCGGCGGCGCGAAATTTCGCTCGATTTTGTCGCGGCCCCGTCCGATGCCGGGAACAGGTTTTCGCGGACGGACGACGGGCCGAGTTGGGCGCACCCGGCGCTCGCCGCGGAACTCGCGGCCCTCTCGCCCGCGGAGCGAACCACGTTCGCGCTCCTGCGCGACGGGGTCCGCGACACCGGGGCGTTCGCCCGGGCGCTCGGGCTGGACACGGACCGCCCGGACATCGCGCTCGTCGTAAAACGGATCAAAGACACCCTCAAGGCGCGGCTGCGGCGCGCCGTCGGAGGTCGGTCATGACCACGTTCCCACTCGACCGGCTCGCGGAGCGAGCTTCCACCGAACCGTTCTTTCTCGGTTCGCGGCTGAAGGCGTTCGCGGCGCGCGAGCGCCTCGACGATCCCGCCCTGGCCGCGCGACTCGGTTGCGCCGTTCCGGTACTCGCACAGGTGCGCCTGTGCCGGGCGCCGCGGCTCGACTCGAGCGCCACGTACCGCGAAGACGTGACCGCGATCGCCACCAAGTTCGGTCTGAGCACAGTCGCGCTGGCCGAAGCCGCCAAGGCGGTGCCGGTCGAAGCGCTGGGGCCTGCCGGTGCGACCGAACCAGCGGGCGCGGTTCTAGCGGCGCGCGACCGGGGCACAACGTCATGACCGTTCGGCCGCCGGTCTGGGTGTGCGAGCTCGCCGCCCGGTTCTGGGCCGAAGTCGGCCCGCCGCCGCCGTTCCCGCGCAATCTGCGCGATGTCGCGTGCTGGCTCACCGATCTGACCGTTCAAGAAGTACCGGGCCTCACCCTTTCGCGCGCCGCGGAGCACTTCCGGCGTGCGGGCATCCCCTGTTCCGAAGCGACGCACGACCGCCCGCTGTGCGGGTGCTTCGGCGCACGCACGTGCGCCATAATCCTCATCGATCCCGATGACGAACCCGATCAACTCCGGTTCACGTTCGCGCATGAATTAGCTCACTTCCTCCACGACTGGCGCGAGCCGCGGCACCGCGCCAGTCGCCGGTTCGGCCCCGCCATCCTCGAAGTTCTGGACGGCACCCGCGAGCCCACGTTCACCGAGCGACTCGCGGGCGCGCTCCGCGGTGCCCCAGTTGGCCCCCTCACGCACTTCCTCGAGCGCGACCGGTGGGGCCGGGTGACCGGCGACGACGCGCACGAGGCGGAAGAGGCCGCCGACCGGCTCGCGTTCGAGTTGCTCGCCCCTTTTGAGGCCGTGAGCCCCGCCACTTCCGACACGCACCGCTCGCTCGCCGCGCGGCTGACCGGTACATTCGGGCTGCCGCCCGAACCGGCCCGAAAATACGCCGCGGCGCTGCTCCGCTAACCATTTCTCACAAAAGACCACTACACGCCTCCCGAAAAATCATCAGAATCGTGTCGATGTCAGCCTCCCGACGCGGAACGGCTTGACGGAGGTCGCCTATGTCGGACTCAGCTTCGGCCGTCGAGTTACCCGTATCGCGCCCCAGCGGGGCTACCAATGCAGCGTTCGCTGCGTGCTTCGATGAACCGCTCGAGCGGGCTCTCGATCTGAGCACGTGGCACCCAGGTACGGACCTGGTCCGCGAGTACGCCCGGGTCACCGCCGAAATCGAGCAGGCGGTGGAGAACGAGGACGAAGCCCACCGCGAGATCCGCGACAACGTCATCCCGCAACTCAGTTTCCTGGAAGGCGCGCCGCCGGAAGCGGGCCATTACGTCGTGCCCGAAGCCGACATCAAAGCGGTGCAGCACAACCTGCTGTTCAACGGCAAAACGGAAGCCTGCGACGGCACCACCCAGGTTCATGACACCCTCGCGCTGACCGTGTACCAAATCGGCGTGTGCCTCGTGTCGTACTCCGGAAACCAGGGCAGTTGGAGCCAGCGCCTCTTCCGGCGCGACCTGCGCGAGCGGCACGAGAACCCCGCAGAAGAGGTACTCCGTCTGTTGGAAACGCGGGCGGCGCGGGCCGGGTTGAACCAGCCGGACCGGCGCGACGGATTGTCCGAACTGGCCCAGCGCGCCGTCATGAGCCACGCCGAGATGGCCGCGCTGGTCAAGAAGTCCAACGCGCAGTGGAAGATGGGCCACGGCAGCCCGGCCCCGTACCAACTGCTGCTGAGCGCGAGCAACCCGGACGTGATGATCAGTTCGGTGAAGCTCATGCGGGACCTGATCGAGACGCACAAGAAGTTCGTGTTCGTCGCGAGCGAGCCCGAGAACCGCGCGTACCTCACCATCGGCCAAGCGCTGCGCCCGCGCGAGTACGCGATCGTCGGCACACTGGACGAGCGGATCGAACGGTTCATCAAGAGCATCCACTTCACTGGAACGCCCACCGTGGACGACCGGTGGGACGGCGAATCACTCGACCCGGAAGGCTGGGTGGCACGGTTCCGCGACCGCGTCGCGTCGCAAGTACTCGTGGGTGTGTACCGGGCATCACTGTTCGCTCCGGCACAGATCTTTTACGCGCACCGTGACCACTTCGAGATCGCCGCGCGGATCGCGCTGGCCGACAGCGAGATGCAGCCGAACCGCGGGTTCCCGGTGCTGATCGACCTCGCGGACCGCACGTGCAAGTCGGTGTACGGCGGCGGCAGCCTGAACGACATTGCCGTGGCCGCGTACGCGCGCAGTGGCGCCGGGTTGCGGTTCGGCAGCGAGCGCCAGAACCGGCCGGAGTGAAGACAGATCCTTCTTTCCTATTCCTCGCGGAGCCCACACCATGCCCGGATCGAACGGCGTGCTGACCGCTCAGCAGCAACTCGCGAACGAGATCGCCCTCGCGGGCGGGCCGAAACTCGCCCACCCCGACGACGCCGGGTCGGTCGGCGTCACCATGTTCGACCTGCCCGGCAGCGACGACCTTACCGTCACGGTGCTGCTCGGGCGGGACCACCTTCAGCTCGCGCCGTCGCAGTCGCTGGTGCGGATCAAGAGCCGCAAGGACGAGCGCAACTACCTCGGGGTGGTCACCGCCGGCCCGTTCGCCGAGCCGGACGGGCTCCGCGCCGACTCCGACATCCTCAAGGCCGTCGCCACCCACCGCGGCGACTACCTGCCGCCGTTCCACGGCCGCGTTCAGGTGACCATCCTCGGCGAAGAACTCAAGGGCGGCGAACTGGCCCCGCCCCGGCTCCGCCCGCTCCCCAACAGCTCGGTGTTCGTGCTCGACGACGCGGACGCCGCCCGCGTGCTGAAGTGCGGCGGGAACGTGCGGCTCGGGCTGGCGGTGGGGCACCAGACCGTCGAGGTCGGGGCGCCGTCGCACGCGAAGGCCGTGTTCCCCCGCCACACCGCGGTGCTCGGCACCACCGGCGGCGGGAAGTCCACCACCGTCGCCGGCCTCATCGCCCGGGCGCGGGCGGCCGGGATGGCGGTCGTCGTGCTCGACGTGGAGGGCGAGTACACCGCGCTGCACCAGCCCACCGACCACAAGACGATGTGCGACGGCCTGCGCGACCGGGGGCTGGCCCCCGCGGGCGTGCCCGAACAGGACATGACGGTCTACCACTTGGTGGGCCGCGGAACGGCGAACCCGGAGCACCCGAACCGCAAGCCGTTCTCGCTCCAGTTCGCCCGGCTCTCGCCCTATGCCGTGATGGAGATCCTCGACCTTTCCGACGCCCAGCAGGAGCGGTTCCTGAAGGTGTACGACATCGCCAAGCCGCTCCTCCGCGACCTCGACATCTTCCCGCAAAGGGGGCACGCCGAGCAGGAGCAGATGGCGCTCGACCTCGACGAGTTCGAGCGCGGCTACCCGCGGGTCACCGTCCCGCTGCTCATCGACATCACCCGCGCGTGCGCGGCGCGGGCCGAGCCCAAAGGCGACAAGAAGCGCGGGAAGAAGGGCGACGACGAGGCCGACGACGCCCCGACCTTCGACCCGTGGTGCCGCGAGTTGAAGCAGCCCGGCGCGGTCGAGCACCTGAACAAGCGGGTCCACGCCGCGAACCCGCCGGGCAACACGGTGTCGTGGCACGCGGTCCACGGCCGGCTGTCGCGGCTGAACCGGCTCAAGGTGTTCTTCGACGAGACCCGCGACGGCACCCCGCCGCTGAAGTACGCGAACCTGCTGAAGCCCGGCGCGCTGTCCGTGATCGACCTGTCGGACACCGGGTTCTCGGAGCTGAACAACCTCGTGATCGCGGACATCCTGCGGGGCATCCAGGACGCGCAAGACCTTGCGTGCGAAAAGGCCGAGCAGCAGAAGTCGGCGCCGACCCCGGTGCTGATCGTGATCGAGGAGGCGCACGAGTTCCTGAGCGAGGAGCGGATCAACAAGACCCCGGTGCTGTTCGAGCAGGTGGCGAAGATCGCGAAGCGGGGCCGCAAGCGGTGGCTCGGGCTGTGCTTCGTCACGCAGCTCCCCGCTCACCTCCCGAAGCAGGTGCTGGGGCTGTGCAACTCGTTCGTCCTCCACAAGCTGCAAGACCCGCAGGTGGTGACGCTGCTGAAGCGCACCGTCGGCGGCGTGGACGAAGGACTTTGGGACCGGCTCCCGAACCTCGCACCGGGGCAGGCCGTGGTCAGCTTCCCGCACTTCGCCCGGCCGCTCTTGGTCAGCGTGGACCCCAGCCAGGCGAAGCTGCGGCTGGCGGAATGAGAGGCCGGACGCAGCACGCCCCATGACCGGCGTGAGAAAGGCCCCTCTCGCTCGTGAGCGCCGGCGGCCGGGTCGCCGGCGCATCGGGTGTTGTTTCATCGCATTTCTCCCACGCCGCGCTTCCAAAACTCCGCGCGGCTCACTCTGGGGTGACCGACATCACGTTCTCGCCCAGAACAATCGCACAGCACATCCGAACTGGACCAGCCGCAAGGATTTATTCGGTATGACGTTGCGTCGCGTTGGCCGGACGCCGTCGAAACCGTCGTTTGCTTGCTTCGGGCACTCTGGCAAGCCCCGGGCGCGAGATTCGGTGGTAGCGACCACCCAGCGAACTGGTAGTCGGCCGGTAGCGAATGTCCCGTTGCTGACCAGTCCGGGTACCACCAGCGCCGTGCTGTAACCTCCGTTACAGTGCCCCGCCGTTCACTCGGGCGATGCGGTTGGTTCTGCCTGTTTCGTGTGATTGAAGCGTTTCAGCCAGTACGCCGCGCACGCGGAACCGGCCGGAATCCCATGACACGAAAATCAAACCAAGAACCGAGCCGGCATCGAATGCGTGGGGTTTGCCCTCGGCCCACGCGCGTGCAACGATCCCGTCAAATACCAGATGTCACGCGGCACGCAGGACGCAGTGACGGGAAAACCCGCACACGAGTTCCGGGGACCGAACAGAAGCTGGGTGAAGCCGAACAGATGGTCTGCCAGCGGTCCGGGACGCGTGCGCCCCGCAGCGGAGGGAAGGGCCGGGATGAAGGCCCTGCGGGTGCGCATGGGCACCCGCAGGGCCAGGCCTTGACAAGGAACGGGCGCCGACCGCCGAGTGGGTGAACACCGGCATGCGCAACCGCGGGTTGTACCCGTTCCGGGTCCGCGGGTTGGTCGCGGTGCGGGCCGTGGTGGTGCTCCACGCGCTCGTTCATAACCGACTGTGCGCACACAAGCACCCGCAGCGACCATAGGCGGCCCCCTGCGCCAGTTCGCTCGAAAGGCAAACGAACAGATAAGGCGACCCGCGGAGCGTGTGATCCGCGGAGCGGCGAGGGCGCAAGGGAAGGGACGCTGGGGGCAAAAAATCACACCGCTCGGAGCGAGCGGACCACACTCAACGGCCAACGCACGGGTACGCCGCACCAACTTGAAACCACAAAATATGGTGTAACGCGCGGGCACCGCGGCAGGTCCGCCGGTGCTACCTCTTGCCGAACTCTTTGAAGCGGATCGTGACCTCACGCGGGTGGCCGTCGGTCAGCACCTTGTTGAACCGCTCCTTAACGTGGTCCGCCTCCCCGAAAGGGGGCCGCTCGTCGCCGTGTCGCACGAACGCAGTGACGTAATAGCGACCTTCGGGTCCGATCCGCCCTTCGCGCCGACGGTGAAGGCTTTCTTCGTTTCTTTGCCCGTCACGTGGCTAAAATCCTTCAGCTCGATCTTTTCGATCAGATCGGCTGACCTATCCGCGAGTTGCTTGTTGATGCCGGACAGCCGCAGCTCCACCACGCGGCTGCCGAACGATTCAACGTCCTTTGGTGTGATGGCCGTTTCGGTTACCGTGGTGGTGGCATCCTTGTCTTCGGCCCGTACCGCATTGATGACGCCAGACGCGAGGATGATGAGCATAACTGCAATATTGATAGCAACTTAAACCCATTGGCGGTGTGGTATCGGGGGAAGCGATCGGTCACAAAAGCGGAGCCGACGCATGCGGCCATCGCAAACGATTGCCCCGGCACGTAAAATGAGGACTGATTTAGTGCAATCCTCTCCGCAAGCGGTTCCCTCACCGGCGCGTAAGCGACCGCTCGCGGAACTGGTATCACCTGTTGGGAAGCCAACGAATGTCCGAGCCGCCCCTGACGCGGGTCACGTTGCTCGCCCGTCTCAAGGACGGTCACGACACCGGCGCGTGGAGCGAGTTCGTTCAGTTGTACGGTCCGGTCGTGTACCGGTTCGCGCGGAACCGCGGGCTGCAAGACGCCGACGCCGCGGACCTCATGCAGGATGTGATGCGGAGCGTGGCCCGGAACGCCCACCGCATGGAGTACGATCCGAAGCGCGGGACCTTCCGCGGGTGGTTGTACACGGTCACGCGGAACAAGATTTACAACTTCCTGAGCAGTCAGAAGAACCGGCCGCGCGGGACCGGCGACGCGGACGCCCAGGAGCGGCTCGACGCCACGCCGGCGCGCGAGGAAGAGGGACCCGACGCCGATTGGGAAAAGGAGTACCAGCGCGGGCTCAGCGCCCGCGCGATGGAACTGGTCCGGAGCGAGTTCCAGCCGAACACCTGGGCCGCGTTCTGGCAAACGGCTGTCGAAGGGAAGAGCGCCGCGGAGGTCGGAACCGGCCTTAAAATGAGTTCCGGGGCGGTCTACGTGGCCAAGAGCCGCGTGCTCGCCCGGCTCCGCGACGAGGTGCAGAAGATGATTGCCGAAGAGAGTTAGTTCCGAACCGGAACCGCACCCTCACGACTCTACAACTTGGAACGTGGCCCGGAACCGGGAACTAACTTCCATGATTCACGAAGTGACGACCACCACCGAGTGCCCGCCGCTGAGCGAGCTGCAACGGCTCATGCACGGCCGCTGCACCGAGGCCCGTTCGTCGGCGCTGTGCGACCACGTCGGGGCGTGCCCCGAGTGTCAGAAGCGGCTCGACAGCCTTACCGGCTCCGGGACCGACCTCGCCGAGCACCTCCGCGAGGCCACTCAAGAGGCCCCGGCCCAGAACTCCGCGTACTGGCGTGCGCTGCGCGACGCCGAGGACGAGCTGCGCCGGACGGCCTTTTTTGCCGGCGGCGGCCTGGCCGACACCCCCGCACCGGAGAACGACCTCAAGCTCGAGTTCCTCCAGCCGCCGGATAAGGCGGACCAGCTCGGCAAGCTCGCGCAGTTCGAGGTCGTTCGGGTCGTCGGGCGGGGCGGGATGGGTGTGGTGCTCCAGGCCTACGACCCGTCCCTCGACCGCAACGTCGCCATCAAGGTGATCGACCCGCAACTGGCCAACAACGAGGTGGCGCGGCAGCGGTTCTGCCGCGAGGCCCGCGCCGCCGCCGCGGTCACGCACGACAACCTCGTCGCGGTCCACCAGGTCAACGAGGACGAGCCGTCGGGGCTCCCGTACCTCGTGATGCAGCTGATCCAGGGCGAGTCGCTCGAGCAGCGCATCAAGCGTGGCGGTAAGCTGTCCGCGGGGGAGGTCGCGCGGCTCGGGATGCAGGCTGCGGCGGGGCTCGCGGCCGCGCACGCCGGCGGCCTCATCCACCGCGACATCAAGCCCGGCAACATTCTGCTCGAGGCGCCCGTCGACCGCGTGAAGCTGACCGACTTCGGTCTCGCGCGGGCGGCGGAGGACGTGAAGCTCACCCGCACCGGGTTCGTGGCCGGGTCGCCGCTGTACATGGCCCCCGAGCAGGCCCGGGGCGAGCCGGTGGACACCCGGGCCGACCTGTTCTCGCTCGGTACGGTGCTGTACGAAGCGGCCACGGGCGTCGCCCCGTTCGACGCCAAGACCCCGCTGGCGGTCCTGCGCCGCGTCTCGGACGAAACGCAGATGCCGCTGGTGCGGATCAACCCCGACATCCCGAAGTGGCTCTCCGACGCCGTGGACCGGCTCCTCCAGAAGGAGCCCGCGGAGCGGTTCCAGAGCGCCGCCGAGGTGGCGGAGGTGTTCGCCGAGGGGCTGGCCGAGATGCACATGCTCTCGCCGCTCGACGTGCCGGCCGAGGTGTGCGCGGGGTCGCGCTCCAGCACCCGGCTGCGGCGGCAGCCGATCTGCTGGAAGGCGGTCGCGCACCGGTCGAAGGCGTGGGCCGGCGGGTCGGCGCTCGGCGCCCTCGCGGTCGGCGCGCTTTGGTTCTCGCTGGGGGGGAACAGCAAGCCCGCGAACGCTGAACCGGTGCTTCCGCCGGACCTCGCCACGCCGGCGCCCGCCGCGGCCGACCTGACCCAGCTCGTCACGCTCCGCGGCATCGACGTGGCCAGCGGCGCGGCCCGCCGGACGACCACGAACCCCGAGCCGAAAATCGTCCTCCGCGGCGAGGCCGGGGCGGTGTGGGCCATCACGTTCCTGGACAACAACCAGCTCGTGATGGGCATGGAGTCCGGCACGGTCAAAATTTGGGACTGGCAGCGGGGGACGGTGCGGAACGAGCTGAACCACCCCGACGGCAACAGCGGGAACATCTGGGCCGCGGACGCGTGCCTGAAGTGCAAGTACCTGATGGTGGCGTCCGACGACTCGGCGGTCACCTTCTGGAACCTGCAAAACGTGCAGCGGCCCGAGTTCTCGTTCCCCGAATCGACCTCGACCAAGACCGCGGCCTTCAGCCCGAACGGGAAGTACCTCGCGACCGGGAGCCGGAACTCGCAGGTCAAGATCTGGGACTGGGCGAACAACATCGCGGTGGTGAAGCTCCAGCACCGCGGCACCGTCCACTCGGTGGCGTACAACCCGGACGGCACCCAGCTCGCGAGCGCCGGCTCGGACGGCAAGGTAAAGGTGTGGAACCTGAAGAACGTGAACTGGATCAACGGTGAGGGGGCGGTCGAGTCGGTGGACCTGGCCCAGCACAAAGGCGGCGTGTACTCGGTGGTGTTCAGCCCCGACGGATCGCGGATCGCTAGTGCCGGGTGGGACGGCTACGTCCGCATCTGGGACGCGGTCAACGGCACGCAACTCCAACCGATCAAGGCCCACGACCTCGACGCTTGGTCGGTGAGTTTCGGCAACAACGGCAAGTGGGTCGCGAGCGCGGGGTCTGACGGGTTCGTGAAGGTGTGGGACGTGGAGACCGGGGCCGAAGTGTTCTCGTTCCACGGCCCGACGGCGTACCACGTGGTCCGGTTCGCCCGGGACGGCACGACGCTCGCCGCCGGCGGGCGCGATGGCAGCGTGAAAGTGTGGGAGATCAAGAAGTAGCGCGACGCTTCGCCCATCAACTGGTACGGGGCTGTTCGACGATGGTTCGTCGAACAGCCCCGTACCAGTTGATGGGCGAACTGCACTTGGTCTCAAACACGCGCATCGAGGACGGTTCGGATCTTCCGCGCCAGCGACCAGGGCGTGAACGGCTTTTGCAAGAACGCGTCGGTCGCTTCGACAATGCCGTGCCGCACCACGGCGTCGTCGGTGTACCCGCTCACGTACAGCACTTTCACCCCCTCGTGCCGTGCCCGGACGACTTCGGACACCTCGCGCCCACTCATGCGCGGCATTACAACGTCCGTCAGTAGGAGGTGAATCGGCCCGGCGTGCGAGTCGATCACCGCCAGGGCCTCGAACCCGTTTGCCGCTTCCAGAACGGTGTACCCTTGCGTCTCGAGTGCGAGTCGGGAGAACTGACGGACTCCGTCCTCGTCTTCGACCAGCAGCACCGTTTCGGTCCCCCGCGGGGCGAACCGCACCACCGCGGACCCGTTGCTGAGCGGGGCACCGACGGCCGGCAACAGGATCTTGAACGTGGTGCCGACGCCGAGCTCGCTGTACACGTCCACCCGGCCGCCGCTCTGCTTGACCGCGCCGTGGACCACCGCCAGCCCCAGGCCCGTCCCCTTGCCGACTTCTTTTGTGGTGAAGAACGGCTCGAACAACCGGGCCTTGACCTCCTCGGTCATCCCCACACCCGTGTCCGAAACGGCCAACTGGACGTAGTCGCCCGGGGGACAGTCGGGCCAAGCCGGTATCGGCCCGTGGAGTTGGACGTTCCGCGTCTCGATGGTCAGCCGCCCCCCCCGGGGCATTGCGTCCTTCGCGTTCACCGCCAGGTTCAGAATCACCTGCTCGATCTGCGTCGGGTCGGCCTTCACCCGACTTAGTTCGTGAGACAGGGCGGTGGTGAGAATGACGTCCTCGCCGATCAGCCGCCGCAGCAGGTTGGCGGACTGGGACACGACCTCGTTGAGGTCGATCACCTTGGGCGCGACGATGGCCTTGCGGCTGAACGCCAGCAACTGGGCCGTCAGGCTCGCCGCCCGTTCGCCGGCGGCGGTCATCTGCTGGACCATGTCGCGGGTCGTGTTCTCGCTCGGAAGCTGGTCGAGGAGGATCTGCCCGTACCCGTTGATGACGGTGAGGAGGTTGTTGAAGTCGTGCGCCACCCCGCCCGCCAGCCGCCCCACCGCTTCCATTTTCTGGGCCTGACGGAACTGCTCCTCCAGCTTCTTCCGCTCCGTCATGTCAACGATCACGGCGGTCACCAACTTCGGCGCCCCGGTCCCGTCGCGGGCGGCGACCACGCTCACTTGCGCCCACAACACAGACCCGTCCTTCCGCCGGTAGCGGCGGTCGGCCTCGTAGGACTGGACCTCACCGCTCGCGATCCGGGCGTATTGGGTCAGGACGGCGTCCCGGTCCTCGGGGAACAGAACGTCGGCTACGGCCAGGGCCGGGAGGTCCGCGGGGGCGTAGCCGAACATCCGGAAGAACGCGGCGTTGCCCCGAAGGTAGTGTGCGTCCGGCGAGGTCTCGACCATTGCGACGGTGGTCGCGTCGAAGAACGCCTGGAACCGCCCCTCGCTGACCCGCAGTTCGCTCTCGGCCTGCTTCTGCGCAGTCACGTCCTGCATCTGTCCGACGTACAGTTGCGGCCGGCCGCCAGCGTCGCGGACGAGGGATACGTTGGTGACGCACCACAGGACGCGGCCGTCGCGGCGGACGAACCGCTTTTCCTGAGCAAAGTGGATCGCGCCGCCCCGGAGCCATTCCCGACGGGCGCGGCTCTCGTCCCGGTCGTCCGGGTGTACTACGTCGAACACGGACCGCGCCAGCAGCTCCTCGCGCGTGTACCCGAGCAGCCGGGCGAGGGCCGCGTTGACCCGGATGAACCGGTGCTCGAGGTCGGCGATGCCCATCGCGAGGTTCGTGTCCTCGAACGCGCCGCGGAAGATCGCCTCGCTCGCCCGGAGCGTTTCCTCGGCCTCTTTGCGCGCCTGAATGTTGCGGCTGACGCCGACCAGCCCGGTGACGTTGCCGGCGCGATCGCGCAGCGGGATTTTGGTGACCAGGTGCCACTGGTGCCCGCCACACGGGCCGCGCCCCCGCTCTTCCTTGTTGAACACCGTTTCCCCGTGGCGCAGCACCCGCAGGTCGTCGTCCTCGTACTCCCGGGCCAGCTCCGGCGGGTGCAGATCGAACCCCGTCTTCCCCACCGCTCCCGACGCGTGCACCGCCCTGGCCATCTCGTCGTGCGCCCGGTTGCTGACCACGAACCGGCCCTCTGCGTCCTTCGTCCAGACCGCATCGGGCAGCGCGTCAATGAGGGTGCGCAGGAGCGCCCGCTCCTGGCGCAGCACCTCTTCGGCGGCGTACCGCTCGGTCACGTCCCGGAACACCAGGACGGCACCGCCGATCCCGCCCGCGACGGTCCGGATCGGTGCGGCCGAATCGTCGATCGGCCGCTCGGTTCCGTCGCGCGCGAGCAGGACGGTGTGGTTCGCCAGCCCGACGACGGTCCCCTCCGCCAGGGCCCGGCGCGCCGGGTTGGTAACCGGCTGCCGGGTGTCCGCGTTGACGATGTCGAACACCTGCTCCAGGGGCCGCCCCACGGCCTCGGGCGGTGCCCACCCGGTGAGCACCTGTGCGGTCGCGTTCAGGAACACGACCCGGCCCTCCAGGTCGGTGGTGATGACCCCGTCCCCGATGCTCGCGAGCGTCGCCCGGAGCAACTCCGCGCGGTCGTGGGCGACCTGTTCGGCGGCGCGGAGCCGCAGGTCGAGTGCGTGGGCCGCCCACCCGGTCCAGAGGACCATAACGGCGAACACGGTTCCGCCACTCACCACCATCAGTGCCAGCCCGAACGCGGTGTCGTAGTAGCCGGCCCGCTCCCCCGCGAGCCGGACCGCGCCGAGAACGAACAGCGCGACGAACACCAGCGGGAGCTGCCGGCGGACGACCAGCCCGCCGGCCGTTCGGCTCGCGAACAGAGCGACCACGCCCCGGCGCGGGCGCACCGCGAGCACGGCGAGCGCCAGGGCGATGAACGCAACGGTCGTCTGGATGGAGACCGAAGCGTATGCCCCCGTGCGGTAGAGCGCCTCGACTCCGTAAGTGTGCCCCGCCAAAGCTGTAAGGGCAACAAGAGCGGCGAGCACGGCCGGCGCGTGCGCGGGCACCCAGCCCCGAACCGTCGGCGCGTCGAGCAGCAGCAGGGCCGAACCGAGCAGTACGAAGTTGGCCGCGGTGGCGGGCGCCAGGCGCTTGGGGATCGCATTGTCCGCGTCCGGCCCGGCGCGAACGAGTAACCCATCGATGCCGAGATCGTAACCGAACGCGTGCTCAACGAGGGTCAGGAGCCCGATGAGTGCGGAGAAGGCGGCGGCGGCCCGCCCGGATCTGCTGCCCTCGCTCGGGACCATCAGCCACAGCGCGGCCCCGGTCGCCACGAACGCGAGAGCCGTGTTCGCCTTCACGACCAGAAAATCGGGCAGGTCCGCCACCGCCCGCCCACCAGCCAGCCACCCGACCAGAATAACGGCCCCGAGGCCCCCGGTCACGGCGGCGACCGCGCGGCTGAAGTGGTGAAACCGGCGGTCGGGCAAAAAGAGTGCGGGATCGGCCACAGGCGATAATCCGTAAGCGCTTCCCCGCGACCAGCAGAGGCGCGAGAGTGTGAATTCCGAAATGATTCCTGTGTGGGTAATCGTGTGCTCAAGGCTACCACATCGAGCAGCGGGCGCACGCACAAGGTCCGCGCGAAAACGCCGACCGGGTGCGCTCCCGCGCGCCGATTATGGCTACCGTGCACTTTTTAAATGATACAAAAGGAAGATGGGCCGACCGTTCAGTAACGGTCGGCCCGGCGTGGGGCACGCGCTGAACGGACGGCCAAGAACGGCACCGCGAGGGAGCGATCCGGGCCACGACCGCGGGGCTACTTCTTAATTTCGGCGCCCTTCGGCACGACGAACAGTTTGACGTGCTGGCGCAGGTCGCGGGTCAGGCCGGGGGTATAGGTCAGCGTCAGCACGGTCTTCCCGTCCTTGGTCTCCCCGGTCACCGCGATCTTGTCCTGACCGGACCCGGCCCACGCGAACACCAGCAGCTTCTCGTTTTCAAAGTTGACCAGTTTCTTCACGTCGTCGGCCGCGTCTTTGAGGACCGGATTTTTGGCGAGGTCGTCCGCGGACTTGATCTCGGCCGGCTCACCGGCCTTTCCGCCGCGGGCCGGCGCTACGTTCAGTTCCTTCGTTTGCAGCTCGCGCACGACCGGCTTGTCATCAGCCGCAAGAGCGGGCACCGCCAAGAACGCCATAGCCAGGAGCGCGTGTTGCATGGTTTCTCCAGAGGGGTCGCGAGCGCGCTTGCGCTCACCAACAAGACGCCGCACGCCGGCGGTTCGATTGCTACTTCTGCCGGTTGGCAACGGCCTGCTTGGCTTCCGTGTCGTAGTCGCCCATCGCCCAGCAGACCACGGCGTCGGGGAGCCACCGGCTGAGCTTGACGATCAGGTGCAGCCGCCCCGGGAAGTTGTACACCTTTTTCCCGGCTTCAACGGCGGCGATCATCTTGCGGGCCGCGTAAGCCGGCTCCATGAGCTGCGGCATGTGGAACGTGTTGGGCGCGGTCATCGGGGTTTTGACGAACCCCGGGCAGATGGTGGTGGCACGGACCCCGGTGCCGCGCAGGTGCATCCGCAAGCCGTCCATGTACACGTTGACCGCGGCCTTGCTCGCGCAGTACGCGGACTCGGCCGGCAGCCCGCGGTACGCCGCCAGGCTCGACACCGCGACCAAATGGCCGCTTTTCCGCGCGAGCATCTCGGGGAGCGCGGCGGACAGCGTGTACACCGTGCCCAGCAGGTTGATGCGGAAGGTGTTCTCGATGTCCGCCATGTTCACGGGGTCGCGGAGGGTGGGGCGCCCGATTCCCGCGTTCGCGACCACGAGGTCGATCGGGCCGAGCGCCGCTCGCACCTGAGCGAACGCCGCTTCCACCTGGTCGCGCCCGCCCACGTCGGCGGGTGCCGCGAACGCCTGCCCGCCTGCCGCGGCGATTTGTGCGACGAGGTCGGTGAGTGGTTCTGCCCGTCGGGCGACGACGCCGACCTTGTACCCCTTCGCGGCGAGCTGTTTGGCCAGCTCCCATCCGATGCCGCTCGACGCCCCGGTGACCAGCGCCACCTTGCCCGCGGACGATTGCGCCATGAGGCCCGCTCCATAAGGGAGGACTGTTGCGAGCAGTGTACGAACCGCTACCACCGGCGTTTTGCGGCTCCGGTCTGCAAATTGGCAGTGACGGCTTACGAGCCGGAAAGACGGGGCCGGATCGGCCGGTTGGTCGGGCCGAGCGCGGCAAATTCGCCGCTTGGGCGTTCGATTGTTCAGGACGTGAGCCACCGGTTTTTACGGAAACGGCACTTAGTCGGCAACGGGTGGCACATAAAATGTATTGAGTTTTCTCGACGCCTTCGCTATTAGGCCAGGCGTCACGTCGCGGGGCTTTCGCACCTTACTCGCTCGCCTTTTGGCGGGTGCGTTCGGGTGTGCGTCGCGACGAGTAGCCGGATCGCCGAGGCCGGGCCGACCACCGCGCGTGAACACGCGGACCCCTCTCCACGTCGGCCGCCCGCACCTCCCCGACCCGACACACCGGGTGTCATCAGAAGGGTCCATTTTCCCCCGCACGTTGGGGCCACGGCCCTGCGCGCGCTCACCACCAATCGTGACGGTGCGAAGATGTCAACAACGGATCTGTTCTTGGCGGCCGTGCTGCTTTCGGCCCCTGTCGGGACCCCCGAACAAACGCCGTCCGAAGAGCGCTGGGTTTCCATCCGCAACGCGGTCCACCAGACGGCGATTCGGTGGGAGATCATGGACCCGCGCGAGGAGCGGTACCTGCTGGGCACCCGCGACGATTTCCTGAGCGACCTGGACCTGCTCCGCAAGCGGTACGCCGACCTGGCCGACGCGCCCCCGCTCGCCGACTGCCACCGCCTACCGGACCGGCGCACGGTGAACGAGCTGATCCGATTCAACCGCTCGTTCCGCAAGAGCCTGGAGGAGCGCGAGGTGTGGGAGGCGGACCGGTCGGACCTGTTTCAGCAGGCGATGAAGGAAACGGACCGGGCGTACCAGCAGTGGGACGCGGTTCGTGACGCGCAGTGCGACTTCTACTACGTGACGGTGCGCCGGGCGGCGCTGAAGAAGCTCCGCGACTCGATCGGCGCCGACGCCTTCGCCGCCGGGGTGATGCCGTCGTACGTGCCCGAGTGGCGGTTCGCGTCCGCCCCGTGAGCCAACCGATTGTGGGACAAAATCAGGTAACAATCGGTGGCCGCATCGGGTCCGATTCGGCGCTGTAACGGGGGTTACAGCGCCGCCCGCTCCGGGCGGCCCGCGATCGGGCACCAATGGGACATCTGCTAGCGCCTGACTGGTACCTTTACGGTGGCAGTCGCTACCCACTCGCTACCACGACCGCTGCTCGTCGCGTGGTGAGAAGTGCCGAATGTGCGGATTCGCGGCAGTCAGCGGCGGTAAGGATTACCGGTAAGAATTGCATCTTCGTCGCACGAAATTGCAAGCCACATGCAGCTTGTTCACTTGGCCTCAGATGCGCCTAAAATTGCGACGCGTATTTGCCCGGATTTCAAGCCGTTTGTGATCTCGCCTCGAAGCGGCGTGAAGTTTGGCACGGCAGGTGCTTAGTTTATTTTCGTCGTGACGGTTCTTCCCCCAGAACCCCGACCAGAGGCCGGTAAGGTTCCCCCAAATAAACCACCGCCTCCGCATCCGGTTTGCTTCCATCCCCCAAGTGAGCCGCCCGGTCCCCCACCGGGCGGCTTGCTCGTTTTCCGGCAGCCGACGGTAAAGCGACTGAACACCTCGTATTTGGAAGACTCTGTATAATCACCAGGACATTCCCCGATCCCGCACGAGCTTGCCCATGAGTGGACCGGTCTATGTGATGCCGACACCGCTCACCGGCCCGGCCCCAGTTACGGGTTCGGCCGAGGTCGCGGACCTGCTCCGCCAACTGCTGGCGGCGCAGCGAGAGTTGGTGGCCCTGCATCAAGCCCAAGCGGCGAGTCAGGACCCGAACGGGCGCTGGAAGTCGTTCCTCGCGCGCTGGGCCGAAGAGTTCCCGAACGTCGGCGGCGCGTGCAAGCGCGCACTGCCCGCCCTGGAACGCGCTTACATCGGCATGATCAACGAGGCCACCGAGCGGCTCGCCGAGGAAGAGGGGCTGCTGGCCAGCGAGTTCGCTTTGGCCGAGTTTCTGGACCGGTACGGTATGAAACTGGCCCAAATGGGGAACATCATCAATCAGCTTTCGCCGCTCGCGGATGCAAGTTCCGCGTCCAATAAGAGCTGAACCCGCGCCCGACAAAAGAGACCGGAGCCGAGGATGGGACGAACGAACCCGCCCGGCTCTGCCATTCATCTCGGACCCGCTGCATGGAAATCGCACCCGCCGACCTGACCCGCGTTCGCGAACTGTACACGCAGGGGTACTACCGACGGGCCTACGACGTGGTGACCGCTTGGGGGCCACTGAGGGAGTGGTCCGGCACGGCGGCGCGGCTCATCGGCGGGCGGCTCGCGATTCAGCTGGGGGGGCCGAAGCTGGGGCGCCAGATGCACCTGGCGGCGTTCCGCGCTACGCCCGCACACCCCGAGGCCATCTACTATCACGCGCGCTACCGCATGGAGCGGTTCGGGCCGCTCTCGACGTGGCGGTTCATGCGGAAGCACCCCGACTGGTCCGACGCGCCACCCGAACTGCACGCCGACTGGCTGGCGCTGCACGCGTTCGTCGTGTCCCGGTTCCGCGACTTCGACCGCGCCGAGCGGTTGCTGAATCGGTCCGAGGCGATCGCCCCGGACCGGCCGTGGCCGTGCATCGAGCGGTCGAGCGTGTACGAACTGGCGGACCGCCTTGACGACGCGATGGCAGTGGCGCGGCGGTCGCTCGAACTGCACCCGTGGTTCCGGCCGGGGGTGCAGTCTGTCGCCCACTTTCTGCTCCGGCAAGGGCAAGACCGCGCGGCTCTCGAGTTTCTCACCGAGGCCGATGCGAATCTGGAGAGCGGACTAATCGCCGCGCAGTTGGCCGCGCTGCAAGCGGACCTCGGTTACCACGCCACTGCCCGTCGCACGCTGGACCGGTACGCGGATCTGTCGCCGCTGCTCGAGCCCGAGGTCGCCAAGTGGCTTTCGGCACGCCGAGCCGATGTCGCATATTTTTTGGGCGATGCGGCCGCCGCGGCGCGGCTCGCCCGCGGGGTAAAGGACGAATTCTACGACCAGTTCGCCGAGCGCCTCGACGCGCACGCGAACAAAGAGGTAACGTCTCAGAACACAAAGGATTTGTGCGCCGAGCCGCGCGGAGGCGATCCGTTTGAACGGGCGGATCACAATTCCAGCACCTCCATCGCTTCTCGGTCGAAAATCGCGCTCGACTTTCCTCAAGTTCCCGTGGTGCCAAGTGTGTACGGACTGCTGGCGCGGTTCTGGAAGCAACCGCTGCCGGAGCGAGGTGAGAGCCCACCTCCGGTGGACGGCCTTCCGGACGCGGCGGAGCGCGGCCGCGCCGAGGAGGCCGGCTGGGCGGTGCGCGAATTCACCCTCTCGCTCGATGCGGCCGTGGCGCTGATCAGTCGCGGCGTGCCGTTCCTTCTCACGCTGGTTGAAGCCGGGTTCTCGCAACCGCGGCTGTGCGTCGGTGCGGACGCGATGCGCGGCACCGTTTCGGTGGTCGATGGCCAGGACCGGCGTCCGGTCGACGCGCCCGTGGGATCGCTGCTGAAACGCTTCAAGCCGTTCGGCCCGCGCTGCCTCGCGCTTGTCCCTGCCCACGAGGCGCACCGGCTCGAGGGGCTCCCCGGCCTCGCCGAAGCCGAACCGCGAGAGGTGCTGTACGCGGTGCAGAAGCCGCTACTGGGATACGACCGTGTTGCCGCAGAGGCCGCCCTCCGGGTGTTGCGGGACCGGTTCCCCGGGAGCACGCTGGCGCTCTTCGGAGAGCTCGCGCTGGCGCGGTACGACGCGCACCCGCTGAAGCTGCTTGCTCTGTACGACCAACTGCTCGCACTGTACCCGCACGAATCGACCTGGGTGCTGGGAAAGTCGGCCGTGCTGCGCGAGCTGCACCGGCTTCCCGAGCGCGACGCGTTACTCGCGGCCGAGGGCTGGCGCCGTACCGCCGAGCCCATGGTCGCCCAAACGCTGGCGCAAGCGCTGTTGCCCGATCCGCGCCGCCAGCACGAGGCGGCGCTACTGTTGCGGCATTCGGTTCAGGTGCGCCCCACCGCTGCGGCCGGTTACTATTTGCTCGCGTCGCAATGGTGGGAGGAGCGGCGGTTCGACGAGGCCACCGAACTGTATCGGTTCGCCTGCACCCTCGAGGAACGCGAGGACCAATTCGCCGACGCGTATTTCCGTGCGGCCCGCGCCACCGAACAGGTACCGGAGGCGATTCGGTTGTTCCAGCAGCGGGCCGGGCGAGTCGCGGTGCCGGTCCCGGCGGCGACGCGCGCGCTGTACCACGCGCTGCTCGACCGCGATGAACCGCAGCAAGCCGCCGCGGCCGTCGATCAGGCGATCCGCAAGCTCCAAGACGCGACGGTCCCGGCGGTGGCAGAAAGCCAAGACGCCCCGGACCCGGTTCGCGAGCGCACGCTCGCGCTCGGCGAGCTTCTGCTGTTTCGTGCAGAGTGTCGCGCGTCCGCGGACCGCTTTGCCGACGCCGATGCCGATCTGACTGCGGCGAAGCCGCTCGTGCCTGCGGTCGCGTGGCACAAGGCCGCGGCCCGAGTCTCGCGTACCCGGCCCGATCTCGCGACCGCCGGGGCTCACTACCTCGAAGTTGTCAAACTCGATCCCCTTCCCCTGGAGGCGCATCGCACGCTCACCGCGCTGCTCGCGGATACCGACGGGCGCGGCGCGGCCCGTACGCACCTGGCTCAGTCGTGCCAGCGGTTCCCGCATTACTACCCGCTGCTCAAGTTCCGGGCCGAATTTCTCAGCGGTGATCCCGAAGGCGATGCCGAGCGAGCCCTTCGGGACCTGCTCGACGTGTGCCCCGGCGACGCGTGGGCGCTGCGTCAGCGGGCTCTCGTATGCGCGGACCGTAAGCGGCTGGACGAGGCGCTCGCCGATGCCGTTCGGGCCGGCGAACTGGAACCGAATCACGTGTGGTACTATTCGGTCCTCGCCCAGGTCCACAAGCGGGCGGACCGCATCGCGGAGGCGGCGGAGGCGGTTCGCGCCGGGTTGCGGCTTAACATCGACCAGGAGCCGCAAATCGCCGAGCTGGTGCAACTCGCCCGGGGGCGCCGCGAGAAGCGCGACGCGCTCGAATTCGTCGAGGCCGAGCTGGGGCGCCAGCCGCACACAGGAGAAGGCCTGATCGCGTTTGTTACCGTGTCGCACCACGTGTTCCAGGGCAACGGTGACCCCGAGGATCACACCCGGCTGCTCGAAACGCTGGAACAGATCCTCGACGACCGCCCGGACCTGTGGCACGCGTGGTCGGTTGTGGTTCAGCAGTTGACCGGGCTGGGCCGGCTCGACGAAGCCCACTCGCTGGCCCGCGAGGCGGTCGACCGGTTCCCGCTGCTCGGAAAGCTGTGGCTCGACCTCGCGCAAGTGTGTCACGCTTTGGGCAACGCCGACGGCCGGCTCGACGCCCTGCGCCAGGCGGTCGCCGTCTCGCCCGGGTGGTCGCTGGCGGCCCGGGAGCTGGCCGAAGCCCTCGACGACGCGGACCAGCGCGACGAGGCCATCGCGGTGCTCGAGCGCGCCACGGTTCGTAACCCGACGGACGCGCTGGCCCACGGGTTCCTCGCCGAGCGGCTGTGGGACGAGGGCCGGTCGCGCGAGGCGCTCGACCGCGCGAAGACCGCGGTCCGGCTGGAGCCCGGGTACGACTGGGCGTGGCACGCGGTGCAGCTGTGGGCCGACCGGATGGAGCTGCCCGACGAGCCGGCGGAGCTGACCCGCGAGCTCACCCGCGACCGGGCCGGCGACCCGCGGGTGTGGCTCCGGCTCGCGCGCATGCTCCACCACCCGCGGTTCCACGACGAGGTTCTCGCCACGCTCGACCGGGCCATCGCGCTCGAACCGAAAAACGTGGAGGCGCACGACCTGAAGGCCGAGCGGCTCGCCGAGATGGGGCGGTTCGATGCCGCTCTCGAGGCCGCGCGGCCGCCGCAGTTCGCGGACGAGGTGCCGATGATCCTCCAGGGCCGCGAGGCGTGGGTGCTGGCGCGCCGCGGCGACTACACCGGCGCCATCAAAAGCATGGACGCGCTGGTACAGCTCGACCCGGCCTACGTGTGGGGCTGGCACCAGCTCGCCGACTGGTACAACGAGACCGCCAAGTCCGAGCACTACCTGGAAGCGGCTTCGGCGCTCGTGCGGCTCCAGCCGCACCACCCAACCGGCTGGACCATGCGCGGCGAGGCGAAGCTCCAGACCGGCGACCGCGAGGGCGGAAAGGGCGACCTGCGCGAGGCGCTGAAGATCAGCGCCACCTACTCGCCCGCCGCCGCGATCCTGTTCGACGCGTGCCTCGCGGACGAGGAGTACCGTGACGCGGCCCTGGCGCTGGCCGTGCTGCAAGAGCACGCGGCCGGGCCGGAGGTCGCGGTGAAGCAAATTCAGCTGGCGTGCCGGCTCGACGACGCCGACACCGCGATCCGCGCGTTCGCTGAGATCTGCGAGGGGCCGGGGGCGTCGGCGTACCCGGTCCAGTCGGCGCTCAACGAGCTCCAGTCGGCCGGGATGGCGGACCGGGCGCACCGGGTGCTGCGCGAGTCGTGGCAGGGCGGCGGGCCGTTCCACCCGTGGGCGCCCATCTTCTGGATCGAGTCCCCCGAGGGGCGGCAGGCCGAGCCGAACGAGCGGCTCCGCGCCGCGGACGCCGTGATCCGGGCGCACCCGCGGTTCGTGCCCGGGCACGACTGCAAGGCCGAGCAGCTCGCGCTCGCCGGGCGGTACGACGAGGCGCTGGCCGCGTGCAAGCCGGCCGAGTTCGCCGAGCCGCTGCCGCTCGAGTTGCGGGGGCGCGTGGCGTGGGTCGAGGCCCGGCGCGGGGACCGGGCGCGGGCCATCTCCGTCATGCGGCAGCTGGTGACCGAGCACCCGCAGTTCGTTCACGGGTGGCGGCAGCTCGCGGCGTGGTACGACACCGTCGGGCGGCCCCGCGAGTGCCTGGAGGCGAGCGAGCAGTTCGTCCGGCTCGAGCCGCTGAACCCGGTGGCGTACATCTACCGCGGCGAGGCCCGGCGCGGGGTGGCGGACCGGCGCGGCGCGATGGCCGACTTCCAGAAGGCGTTCGACCTCGACCCGACGTTCGAGGCGGCCGGGCTGAACCTCATCACGGAACAGCTCGCCGCGGGCGACGTCGGCGCCGCGGGGCGGTCGCTCCGGACCCTCCAGGAAACGGCGAGCGGCCCGCTGGTGCGGCTGCGTGCGGTCCAGGTCGCGTGCCGTCAGGGGGAGCCCGAACCGGCGCTGGCGTGCTTCCGCGAACTGGCCGCCGACCCGGACGTGACCCGCGGCACCCTCCGCGAGGCGGCGCTGGCGTTCGACACCGAGGGCTGGTCCGGGCGCCTCACCGATGAGCTCAAAGACCTGGCCCTCGCGCCCGGCGGCAACGCCGACATCGCGGGGCTGTGGGCCGATCGGGCCGTCGCCGAGGGGGCGGCGGAGCAGGTGGCCGAGCGGCTGCCCGAACTGCTCGCGCAGAACCCGGCCGCCGGGCGCGAGCTGTTGCTCACCTACATCTGGTCGCTGGCCGAGGCCGGCAAGCCGGTGCAAGGCGTCGTTCAGAAGTACAACGACGCCCTCCGCGCCGACGACGTGGCGTGGGCGCGAACCGGTGCGGCGCTGGTGACCGCCGGGCACCACGGGATGGCGTCCGCGTGGCTCGCCGACTGGCGCGACCGGCCCGGCGTGGAGCCGTGGATGCTGCGCCCGCTGGTGGTGGTGTTCCACCTGCTGGACCAGGACGAGCGCGCGCTGGACGTGTGCCGCGCGGCGGTGCGGCTGGGCGGGTCCGAAGAGCTGCTGGCCGAGTTCCGCGCGTGGCTGGCGCTGGACCTGGCCCTGAGCGGCCAGCCGGCGGAGGCCGCCACCCACGTCGCGCGGGTCGACGGCGTGACCGCGTCGGACGCGACGCGCCTGATCGTTGCAATGGCTCAGGCCGTCATGCTGATCAAACAGGCCGGCCCCGACGGGAAGGGGGCGGCGTTCAAGGAAGCAAAGGACACGCTGCGGGTCGCGGCCGGCGCGTGTGCGACCAAGGACGTGCCCCCCGGCGCGGCGCGGGCGTACCGGCGGGTGGTGTCGTGTGTGGCCGGTGAAGCCGGCACCCTGAGCGCGAAATTGTGGGCCGTGTGGCAGCGGCTCGCTCCGTGGGTGAAGTGAGGCCCGGGAGCCGCACGGGGAAACGTGATCCGATCCCTCGACCGGCGCGGGAACACCTTTTCCCGCTCGCTGAGCCGTT
>NZ_JAXBLV010000055.1:0-2432 GCF_034097035.1 Gemmata algarum | reverse complement strand
GACGTGCCGCTCCGGTCCCCCCGGGGGCACCGAAACGGGCGGGAAAAGCGCTGGTTGCGGGCAAAGAAAATCGAGAAGAAATGTGCCCGCGGCGCCGCGGGCGTCGGTCATTTATGACCGATCGGACGGCGGCACGAGCGATTCGGCCTCGAACCGCGCCACCCAGCGGGCGCGGCCCGGATCGAAGGCGAGGGGCGGGGCGTTGAGCTGAAAGAACTGCGACAGCGCCCGCCCCAGCGCGAGCAGTTCGGGCGCGCCTTGCGGTCGGGTCAGGCGCCCGCCGCCCCGGAGCAGGTCGAGGAGCGCCGCGCCGGCGCGCGTCGGCGCCCCGTCCGGGTCGGTGAGCCCCAGGTCCGAGAGCGTGTGGGCGGAGCGCCGCTCGCCGCGCGTGGCGATGCCGACCCGCCGGTGCCCGCCCGTCTCGTCGAACGCGGACGCGACGTCACGCCGTTCGACCGTCATCGAGATGACGACGCCATTGCTCGTCTCGGTTACGGTCAGGTCGTCCCACGTCGCGCCCGGCGGCGTCGGGAACACGACCGGCCCGTCCCGGTGAATCGTGAACCGGGTGCGGTACGGTTCCCCCTTGCGGGTCGGGTGAAACGGGTCGGCCTCGATTCCGAGCAGCCCCCGCAACCGGGTGCGTAGGGTCCCCACCTTCTGCTTCAGCCCGCCCGACTTGGTGCGGACCGCGTCATCGGTGCCGAGCGTCCCGCGGGACCGGGCCAGCAGGCCGAGCAACGCCCACGCGTCGTCCGGGGCGCCCTTCGCGCGGCGGTCCGCGAACCCGGCCTCCGCGAACCCGAACCGCTCCGTTACCGAACCGACTTGAACGCGAACGTGGTGCTCGCCGACGACCAGCGTGACCTGCTCCCAGGTGGCGCCCGGTGGCGTCGGGAACGTTCGGCCCGCCTCTTTTGGTACCGGGCGTGTGGCGGGGGTGACGGCCGACGCGAGCAGCTCCCGGTCGGCGGTCATCCCCTTCGGACCGAGCGTGAGCAGGTCGGTGAGAGGCACCACGACCGGCGCCCGGTCCGCCCACACAGTGGGTGGCGGAACCGTCTGGGGTACGAACACCAGCGCGTTCGCGGCACGCAGCTTCGGGACGGCCTCGACGACGGCCGCCGCGTCCGGGCGGGTCAGCCCGACGGCCAGGAACGCCACCCACACGCGCCCACCGAGGCGCAGCGTGCCGAGCTTCCACACGCGCCCGGGCACGCGTGCGGTCACCGCGCCGGCGGCGCCCGCCGCGGACGCCACCACGGCGGCCAGTGCGGGCGCCCGCACCGCCCACTGGCGCAGGACCGCGGGATCGAGCGGGACGGCCATCCCTTCGTGCGGGCAGACGAGGTACGCGCGCCGCTCCGCCCCCGCCGACGCGGCCCACTGGACGGGCTCGACGTGATCGAACCCGCACGCCGTGCACACCGACACCGCGGCGGGCTCGATCGGCACCAGCAGCCCGAGGCGCACCAGACGGGCGGTCGTGTCGTCCGGCCACGCGCCCACCTCGGCCGCAGCGAACGTCGGGTCAGGCCGCTCGGTGCGCGCCAGCAGGTCCGCCGTCGGTGCCGTCGTCCTCGCCCCCGCCCCCGTAGTCGCCCGGTTCGTCGTCACCGAGAATCCCCCACTGGCGCAAGCACCACTCGCCCACCTCGCGGTGGGCCGGCGACAGGCTCTTGAGGTTGCACGCGTCCGGGAAGCTCACGTCGAACGTCAGCGGGCGCGCCCGGTCCCCGTCCGGCGGGGTGTGCATGATGGTGAACGTGACCATGCTGACCAGCAGCTCGTCCCGCGGGAACCGCTCCACCGGGAAGTGGATGTCGAGCATCTCGTACACGTCCCCGGTGCGGGCCGCGTTCGCCTCGAGCACCACCCGCCGGGTCATGTCCTCCCGGGCCACCACCCGCATCTTGCGGATCACCGCCGACAGGACGCCGCGGGCCGGGTCGGTGGTCAGCGGGAACGAGTGGTCGATCAGCCCGTTGAGGTGGTACGACCGGCGCGCCGGGTCGGCGAGCGGGGCGCGGGTGTGCAGGACGTGCTCGCAGAACCGGTCACGCAGTTCCGCCCGCCAGCGGCGGTCCCCGCGCGCGTACAGGTCCAGCGTCCCCACCCCGTTCGGCGCGACTCGTGACGGGGTGTACACGTACACCACCTCGAACGTGGGGCGCAGCGGCGTGCGGGTGAGGGTGCCGCGGACGTCGTGGGCGGTGTGCGTGTGCGTGTAGTCGTCGACGAACAGGAACACGTACAGCGCCCCGTCGCGCTCGTAGTGCTCGATCGAGCACTGGTGCCCGCGCCCCTGCTCCCGGTACAGGAACGCCACCGCTTGGCGGAGGTCGGTCAGGGCGCCGGGCGTGGCGTCGAACGGGACGTCGTCGAAGCCCGTGGTCAGGTTCCAGAACCGGCCCATCGGGCACCCGGCGGCT
>NZ_JAXBLV010000054.1:0-2476 GCF_034097035.1 Gemmata algarum | reverse complement strand
CCTGAAGGGAGGGGAGCAAAGGCAACCCACCCCCAGCCCCTCCCTGAAGGGAGGGGAGGAAGGCAACCCACCCCCAGCCCCTCCCTGAAGGGAGGGGAGGAAGACAACCCACCCCCAACCCCTCCCTGAAGGGAGGGGAGCAAAGCACCGGCGCACCAATTCCGCCTCGGGTGCGCGGTGGTTTTTGCTCCCCTCCCTTCAGGGAGGGTTTGGGGGGTGGGTCGCCCCGCACGCGCCCCCTCCCGCACCGGGACCACCCCTCCCGGCGCCACCCCCTCCCTTCAGGGAGGGGGCCGGGGGGTAGGTCGCCTTTCCTCCCATTCACCCCCGCGCCGGCGCGAGCCGGGACGCCAGCGGTCGCGCCCGCTCCGGGCGCACGCCCGCGATGAGCAGGTCCGCCAGCGGCTGGTCGTCCTGAAGCGCCTCCAGCACCACACCCGCGGCGTGCGCCGAGCCGAACCGGGCGGCGCGCACGAACCCGCGCTCGAACTCGAACGCGACCGCGTACCGCCGCCCCGAACCGGGCAGCGCCAGCGCGCACGACACCGCCCGCCCGCGCCGGCACCCGGCCCCCGACCCCGCCCCGAACCGGGCGAGCACCGCCGGCACCAGCCGGCGCCAGTTCGCCCCGGTCGCCCCCAGCAGCCACCGGTACGCGGCCCGGGGCATGGCCCGCCGCGGCCGGTCCCCGCACGACGCCCGGATGAACTCCGCCGTCGCCGCGTCCCGGTCCCCGGCCCCGCGGTCGTCGAGCCAGTCGGCGTACACGAGGCGCAGGGTGTCGTCGTCGGGCCGCGCCCGGATCGCGCCCAGCAGCGCCGCCCGCTCGGGGTGTGTCGTCATGCAGAGTTCCTCGTACACAAAGGCAACCGACCCCCCGGCCCCCTCGGCGTGCTCGCCGGCCCGGTCCGCGGAGCTTCCGTGGGCCGGCGGAAGGGAGGGGGGCAAAGGCAACCCACCCCCAGCCCCTCCCTGAAGGGAGGGGGAGCAAAGGCAACCTACCCCCCGGCCCCCTCCCTAAAGGGAGGGGGTGGCGCCGATAGGAATGATCCCGGCGCGGAAGGCGCACGCCACGCTTCAAGTTCGCCCATGTCTTCCTCCCCTCCCTTCAGGGAGGGGCTGGGGGTGGGTTGTATTCGGTTCTGCTCCCCCTCCCTTCAGGGAGGGGGCTGGGGGGTGGGTCTACGCCCCGCGCCCCCTCTCGCTCCGGGACCACTCCTCTCGGTGCCTCCCCCTCCCTTCAGGGAGGGGGCCGGGGGGTAGGTTGCCTTCACGCCAGCGCCGCGGCGCGGGGCAGGTCCGCCCCGGGCGCGAACCGGTCGTGCCGGGCCGCCAGCGCGACCGCCAGCTCGCGCACGTCGAACGGCTTCTGGAACAGCGCGTCGAACCCGGCCGCCAGCAGCTCCCCGGGGGCCGTCTCGTCCTCGCTCGTCAGCGCCGCCAGGTACGCCCGGGCGGGCGGCTCCGCGCCCCGCAGCCGCTCCGCGATCGCCATCCCGTCGCCGCGCCCCACCGCCAGGTCCACCACTACTGCTCCTAATGGCACCGCGCTCGCCAGCGCGCCGGCGTGGAACAGCGAGGGCGGCGCCTCCACCTTGAACGCGGGCGCCGGCAGCAGCTCCCGCAGCCGCGCCGCCGCCCGCGGCTCCGCCCCGACCAGCAGCACCGCGAACGACTCCTCCGCCTCCAGCGCCGCCGTCGGCATCCCGTTCTCGCGCAGGAACCGCATCAGGTTCTCGCGCGGGATGCGGCGGTCGTTGGACCCCGGCATCCGGTACCCCTTCAGGCGCCCCGCGTCGAACCACTTCGACACCGTCCGCGGCGCGACGTTGCACAGCTTCGCCACCTGCCCGCTGGTGAACACCTTCTTCACGAGAGCACTCCTCAAAGGGGAACCCGAAGGGTCCGGCCCCGCCACGCGCGTTCGCGCGGCGGCATAATCGTCACAAATGCCGTTTCGATGTCCGATCGGGCCGCGGCGGCCCGTATAACGGGAGCGGTTCTTACAGGAGGTTCTTCGTGCCCAGGCTGTTCCCCCTGATGCTGACGTTCACCTGCGGCCTCGCCGTCGGGCTGCTGGCCCGCAACCGCCCGGCCCGGCCCGCGCCGGAGCTGCCGCCCATCGACTTCGCTGAGCCGGTGACGGTCCGGCGCATGACCCCGGACAGCGCCGAGGTCATCAAGCTGTCCCCTTACGCGGTCCTCGTGGACGGCAAGAACCGCCCACTCGGCCCGGTCCCCCCAGAACTCTGGCTCATCACCTTCGACCGCGGCCGGATGCAGATCGCCTGCGCCCTCGAAGAGCGCAACTGAACGGCAACCTACCCCCCGGCCCCCTCCCTGAAGGGAAGGGGAGGAAGGCAACCTACCCCCCGGCCCCCTCCCTGAAGGGAGGGGGAGCAAAGGCAACCCACCCCCGGCCCCTCCCTGAAGGGAGGGGAGGAAGACAACCCACCCCCCCGCCCCCTCCCTGAAG
>NZ_JAXBLV010000053.1:0-2704 GCF_034097035.1 Gemmata algarum | reverse complement strand
ATGCGTCCTCTATGCCGCCGCAACAGCCATTTGACTATTGAGCATCTTTCATGCCGCCGTAATAACTGCCCGATCCGGCCGAGGAGCGTTAAGGCCCGGAGCCGGTGCGGCCTACGGTTCTTCCGGTCGAGGGCGACCCGTATCAGCCGCGGGACCGGCTTCGTCCCGAACTGCACGAGCAGCTCGGCGGCCGCCGCGTTCAGGGCCTCGTCGTTCACCCGCAGGGCCTGGAAGAGCAGCCTCAGCAGCAGGTCGGAGTGGGTGATTGCATGGGGTCCGGCCTGCGCTCCGGTGGCCGGGGGGGTGTGCAAGTTCGGTCATGTCGGATTCCTTTCCGGGTGAGATTCAGTTCCGCACCGACAACAGTTGCGACGCGGTGGCCTGGTCACCGGTGGCGATCCAGCCCGTGGATTGATAGGCCGCGTCCTCGTGGTGTTCTTCGACCTCAACGGGCAGGGACGCCGGGGTTGCTTCCGGAATCGGCACCGTCACGGGTTCGGCCTCGGTGGGGGGCAGCGATGTCGCCACCTTGGCCGCATCGGCAGGGAAGAGCTTCTGGGCCGTGAGCAGGGACGCGAGGGCCGTCTGGAACGCCCGCTGGGCCTGGGCGTGCCGCTTGGCCCGCCACTGGAGCAGTTTCGCCGGCTCCCCTCCCTCGATCGCGTTCGCCTCCATGGCGGAGAAGTACTCCACCTGGAGCGCGCACGCCACCGCCCGATCGACGAGCATCTTCTCGGCGGGGAGCGCCCCCGGGCGGGTCAGCTCGGCCCGCCGGGCCGTCGCGAACCGGGTCATGCACTCCCGCAAGTGCAGGTTCGTCCCGGCGGCCAGGGCGACTCACGCCCCCTCCGCCTGGGCCGCCGCATCCCCGCACCGCCGCCACAGTTCCGGGTGCCGGTCCAGATAGCCCCGCAACAGGGGGACTGCGGTCTGGCCCCCAGCCTTGGCCCGGGCGACCACACGAATACAGGCACCAGTCTTGCGACCCCTGGTAGTCTGCGGTCTGGTCCCCAGCCTTGGCCCGGGCGACCACCGCCTTGATCTCAACGACCAGTTCCGGGGTCGGCTGGTTGGTGCCTTCCGTGACCACGACGCCTCCTCCAAACACCGTAATTGGGCCGATGGAAGCCCTCGGACAGCAAGAATGCCTCGAACAACATGCCGCCGAGGGCGTTTAGCTCCGTCATGAGCCCGTCTACGGCTTCAAGACGCGCCCGCGCGGCGTCGATTTCCTGGCGTTGGGCAGCCCGCCCGGCCCCAGCACGGACCATCAACTCGGCCACTCGTTTGGCGGCGGAACCCTTGCCCAAATAGACCTTTGTGACGCGGCCGGTGTGATCGCGGCGGCTCAGGTAGAAATACGCTGAGCCAGGGGTCTTTCGCTTTTCCCAGGCCATACGCGGTTACTTTTTGTGCTACCAAGAAATCGACCCATCACTGCCCCAATAAGTCTAGCACACAGCGAGAGTTACACACACGGCAGTCTGGGATGGCATGCACTCGGCACCTGACCGGCACGGGCCAAACTAGTCGACGCCTTCGTGGACTTCGCGGGCTCATCCAGGCGAACCTCTTCCTTGCCCCGTCCGGGCACCGACACCCTCACGGCCGCCGTCGCCGTTACTGGCCCGACCTTCACCGTGACGAGGATGTTGCCCTCGTCCGGCCCGGGGCGACAGACGAATTCGCGGACCAAGGGCCGGCGAGTTCTTCCCGGTGCTCGCGACCGATGCGCGCCCGAGTCAGGCGGCCCGGAACCTGCTCCCGACCGATCAATTACCTGCTGACCGAATCCTGATGCATGACCCCGGAACCGCTGTCTCATTCGGTTGTCTTCCGCATGTGTCGTCACTCAACGATATATTTAACTTGTGTCAGATTGCTTCGACTCACGCACCGACGCGGGACGCACTCGTGTTGCCGGAAGGTCTCCTTTCGTGACATGGTGAATGTGGTGAATAGAACGGGCCGTCGCTCACCAGGAGTGAAAGAGAGGTCGACTTGACAGCCGAAGTGGACGCGAGGACTGTTCTATTCACCACATTACCAGCGCGAGCCGCCGTCAGATGCGATGCCGCCAGCGGGAGTGCCGGGGCGGCTCAATCCGCACATCCGGGTGGCGTGAGGCGCACACCGATGCCCGATGCGGTACGGTGGTCGGGTTCCCGGCGGCGTTCCAGACCGGGGACAGGTCGGCTGCCCGCTCGGGGTGTTCTTCGGCCTGAACGGGGAGGGACGCCGGAATTCCTCCCGGGCCAACTGTAACCGGTTCGGCCTCGGCGGCAGGTGGCGTCGCCAACGAAGTGCCTCGGCATTCTCGTGTACATGGAGGCGCAACCGGTTCCAAATGAATAGCTTGCGGCAGACACCTGTGTTTAACTAGAGCTCAACGCTCTTATGAAAGTGGCCGCTAGGCGGACGCAAACACCTGAAAATCCCGCTCTGCGATATCGCTGCCCGTATGGGTCGCTTGTTTACGACGTACACAGGAATGAGATCTGCGGACTACCGCATGATCTCCGAAGCCACTTCCCGCGTAGGCCTAGTCATCGGGTGTAACGGTCTCATGGTACGGTGGATGAGATCGTGAACCGGATGGATTCGGCAGATCATGATCACTGTCGTCAAAAAAATGCTTTATTTACATAATAACACACAAATTAACGTAAAATTTCGGAGACGGTAGCGACTCGGCCGATTTTTC
>NZ_JAXBLV010000052.1:0-2718 GCF_034097035.1 Gemmata algarum | reverse complement strand
TGCCCCATCAAGTCTTGATTTTGGGGTAGAGTCGCTTCAGTTTCACACGGGCGTTTTCGATGCGGAATTGCCAATCGACACCCCGTTGCTTGGCATTCGTCTTATCAGCCCAAGCCGCAATTTCCGCTTGCAGTTCGAGCCGCTCACCGATGCGGCGGCCGCTCAGGCACTGGCTCGTCAGGCAACTCAACTCGCACTCGGCGACATTCAACCAACTGCCGTGCTTCGGGGTGTAGCAGAACCGGAGCCGCCTGATGTACTCCCTGCGACGGCGGGATCGAATGCCTCATAGAACGCCCCCTTGGTGTGCGTGTTGAGGTTGTCGCACACCCACGTCACGTACTCGCACGCGGCGTAGCGACCGTCCAGCATCCGAGCCACTTCGATCGCCCAGTCCGCCGTGGTCCGGTGTGCCCGGGCCGTCGCCTGTCGGAACCCCGAGAGCGGCTCGGCGAACACGAAGATGCTCGCCGTGCCGTTGCGCTCGTACTCGTAATCCACACGCTTGCCGTGCTCCTTCGTCGCGGCGATCGGCACCCGCGTTTCCTTCAGCAACTGGACCGGTTGTTCGTCCATACACAGCACCGGATGCTTCGGATCGTAGGCGGCCGCATAGGTTTCGAGCACGTCCTCCATGCACGCCACGAACTCGGCGTCTTGCTCCGGGGGCATCACCCAATACTCGATCTTGCGTCTCGTCATACCGTTTTTTTGAGCGCCTTGCGGACCGTCTCGTGGCTGATCGAGTCGACGACATCCAGAACCACCAGTTGGTCGGCGAGGAGTTGCAACGTCCAGTGCCCGTAACCCGCCGGCGGCTGGCCCAACCGCATGGCGATCAACTTCGCCTCGGCCTCGCCATCGAGTTTGCAAGGCGTGGGCGGTTGCTGGCGGCTCTTGCCGTCCAGAGCCCGTTGGAAGCCTTCGGTGACCAGGCGCTTGCGGACGTTCTCGACCGTTTGTACGCGGCAGTGGTACGCCTCGGCGATGCGCTCATCGGTCCATCCGGGTCCGTCGGCATCCGCTTGGAGCAGGATCTGAGCCCGGCGAAACTTCTGGCTCGAGCCCTTGAGATTCTTGATGATCCCCTGACAACTCTCACGCTCTTCTGCCGACAGCCGAACGATATACTTCTTGTTCATGGGAGACTCCTTGTGCTCCCAAGTATCCTACTCTGCCAACGCAAGCCCAACCCAAATTCCTAGCCTTGACACTGCACTAGCCACGTTCCCTCGTGTAAGCAAGGTGAAATAAGGAAAGGCCCTGTTCCGAGAGCGGGTGCCCCTCTGGATTTTGGCATTTGTGAACGGTATGGGAGCCGGCTGGGGAAGCCGTGGCAATCTGGGAGGGATACTGATGCCGACGCTGACTATAGAATACAGTACCGAATCCGAACGGTTGGCCTTGGAACAACTGCTGGGCTATTTCACGGACCTGAATCGTCTGGCCCAAGAAGCTCCCGACGGCACGGTCCTGGCCGCCTGCGAGAAGCATGCACTCGATCAAGGGCGCAAACTGTTGCGGACCACACTCGGTGCCGCCTTGGGTTCACGGATCGAGAAGGACGAGCAAAAAGGGGGCGCGCCCGCACCTGCGCGAAGACGCACCCCGGGCGCTCCAAAGGACCGCACACCCGAACGGTTGTGACCGCCGTTGGTCCGATTGAACTGGAGCGGAGGTATTTCCACTGCCCCACTTGCGGGCAAGGCGAGTTCGGAGCCGATCGCGGGCTGGGCCTCAGCGGCTACGTCACCCCGGGCGCCTGTCGGATGGCCGTCTTGCTGGGCGTCCAACAGTCCTTCGCCAAAGCCGAAGTGACTCTGGCCGAGGTGGTCGGCGGGGAATTGGACGACAACACCATCCGGCAACTCTGCCACGCCACGGCGGCCCAGGCCACCGCCACCCGGCAACACCGCTCGACCGCTGAAGTCTTCACCCGAGCCCAAGCCGCGGCCAGGACCGAGCGGCCGGTGGACAGCGAGTTGCACATCGACGCGGGCAAGGTCAACACTGTGGAGGACGGTTGGCGGGATCTCAAGATGGCCGTTTTTGCCCGGCGCGAGCGAAGTGCGCCCACCACGGCGATGGACTGGGAGGGACGCGACCTGCCAACCCCGTTGGCGCGGTCGGTGATCGCGGCCGTGGAGGAGGCGAGCCTGTTCGGGAAGCGGTGTCACGACGAGGCCACGCGACTGGAGTGGACCGATTCGAGCCAAATGACGGTACTGGGGGATGGGGCCGAGTGGTTGTGGAACGTGTCCGAGCAGCACGTCCGTGACGCGACCCAGGTCCTCGACTTCTGGCATGGGGCGGAGTACCTCGCCAGCGGGGCGAAGGCGGTGTTCGGTCCCGGGGGCCAAGCCGCGACGGCGTTTGTCCGGGGCAAGTCGAAGCTGCTGGAAGACGGATATCCCGGGCTGGTGGACTGGATCGGAGAACTGACCGGGCAGATGCCCGCCGGAGGCGACGGAGCCGCCTTGGGCGGCGTATCGAATTACTTTTGTGGCCAACAGGGGCGGTTGAATTATGCGGTGCGTTTGCGGCGGGGGCAGTCGATTGGAAGCGGGTTGGTGGAGGGAACGGTTAAGCAATTGCTCAACATCAGAATGAAACAAACTGGGGCGAGATGGAATCTGGGGCATGTGGCACCGTTTGTCGAACTGGGGGCATTAGTCTCTTTTTAAGTTCAGCGTAGCGCTGAAGTTTGGAATCGATTAT
>NZ_JAXBLV010000051.1:0-2788 GCF_034097035.1 Gemmata algarum | reverse complement strand
ACGTCGTGACGGTTTTGCCCGCCCATTCCACGCTCCCGGTTCGTTTCGCCTCGGGCAGTGCGTGGAACCGGACGGCCACCACGGTGTACAACCCGAACAGAGGGTCCCCGCCTACGGGGCAGGGGCGGCCCGCAACACGGTCTTCTCGCGCCACCCACGGGTGGTCTCCAGGCCCAGCTCCGCACGCATCTCTTGGAACGTGGTCTCGATGTTCCAACGACCGCAGTCGTGGCCGATCACGGCCGTCGGCGCCAGGCTCGTGTCGGTGGTGAAGAAGTACTCGTCCCGATGGGTGCCGGTGGTGTCCCGCACGAACACCCACCGGAGCGGCACCCGCCCGCGACTGGTCTTGTACCCGTGACCGGTGCCGTCGAGGGTCTGAACCGTCCGCTTCCCGCCCCCGTACCACCCGACCTCCAACCGGGTGAAGGTGGTCGCGGCGGTGACCGCCTGGCGCGGCTTGGGTCGGGCGGCCCCCTTCACCCGCGGCCGCCCCGTGCCCGCATACGGCGGGGGCGGTTCGAACCGGTTGGCGTCGGGGTGCAACGTGCTGACCAACGTCAGCCGCGCGCGGTGGCGGTCACAGAACCGCGCCACCTCGTGGGTTCCGTACCCCGAATCCCCGGCGAATACGAACGTTCGGGCCGGGAACCGGATCAACAGCCGGCGCCGCCGCCCGCACATGATCCGGGCCGGGGTGCGGTGCCGTCGGTTCCGCTTCTGATCGTCTTCGGCCGATCGGTACAGGTCGATGAGCACCGGTAGGGCCCACGGGCGGGTGGCGAACGGGAATTTCACCAGCACCGCCAACACGACCCATTTGTGGCCGTACCGGAACGCGGTGTATGAGTGCGACGAGCGCACCGGGTCCCGGTGCCGGGCCTTGCCGTACACGTGCGGACCGTTGTGCCCGTCCACCGTGTCATCACCGACCCGCATCACCGGGCCATCGGGGAGCAGGTGGTCGGGCACGAATCGCATGAGCGCGCACCCGAGCCCGAGCCCGGACCAGGGCGCGCGGGACAGCACCCGCCGGTAGTCGGTGGGGTGCCCCGGGGCCAGATGTCGGAGCGTGCGCAGCAGGTTCGCCACGGTGCGCCGCCCGGTGGTCACCAAGGCCCCGACCAACAGAACCGAGAACCGCGGGTACGTCGGGCTCGTGAAGTGCAGGGCGAGCACCTGTACCAGGTCGTGCGCCTCGGGTGGTAGAATCATGGCCGCCGTCCGTGGGCGAGGGCCACGGGAGTGTCAGCTACTCCATGATACCTCACCACGGACGGCCCTGAGATTCGGCACCAGTCGAGCTTAGGCCCTCGCGTCGCCCGCGGCGGGGTGGCGGTCACCGTCCAGGAGCAGGCCGGGTGCCCGGTCGAGGACTTCCTCTTCAGAGAAGGGGCGACGCGGCACTACTACCAGTTGAAGGACGACCTCCAAATCACCTGGGGCGAAGGCGGCAGTAAGCTCAAGAAGGAGTACGTTGCCCAGAAGGCCGCGTGCGACGCGCAGGGCGGGGAGTATACGCTTACCGTGGTTGTCTCTCACGACCACCGCAAGGCGTCACTCGACGAGAACGTGCCCGCGAAGTTGAAGGACACCGTTGTCGTGTTCCATTTCCCGGCGGTGAGGCGGCCGTCGGAGTTGGCCCGGCACCCCGACTTGCGAGAGCCGCTGGTGCGGGTCAGTGCGAGCCGGGCACTGGGCGGGGAGTTGCTCCGGGCGATCGTCGAGGAGTTCGCTCTGGCCTGGATCGAGTGCGAACCGGACGGCGAGGGCGTGTGCGACCTGGGGCGGATGATCCAGTTCCTCCGGGACCGGCCGAGCTACCGCGTGCACCGGCCCCTTCCGGCCGTCATGCACGCCGACTGGGACCGTTTCGGAGAGGTCCTCGCGGCCGTTCCTGATCTGATCTGGCATGTGAGCGGTGGCCACTTCGAGTGGTCCCTGCCGCCGCGGGAGGCCGGGTTGTTCACCGTCCCGTGCGACAGCGACGGCTTTCAGCGGTTCGTGGACCGCGTGCTCGCCGCGCAGCCGCGTTCGTTCGACGACTTCGAGGGGCTGTTGCCATGAGGGCCTTCCTGCCGTCCGCCTCGAACGAGGTCAAGACGCTACTCGCGCAACTGGCCGAACCGGCCGACCGCGTCGGGCCGGAGGCGTACCGGTCCGCGATGGGCGGCGTGGGCGAGGCGCTCGCCGGGGCGTACCGGGACCGGCTCACCGGCGTTGGCCGCCTGCTCCTGATCTGCACCAACGAGGACGCCGACTTCCTCGCCCGGGGCGTCCTCCGCGGGCTCGACGCGATCGGCGGGGTCGCCGTCCGCGTTGCGTGCTTCTGGAACGAGCGGGAGAGCATCGCCGGCCCGACCTCGGGCGTGCGGGTCGAGTTGGCCCCGGTCGTGCGCCGGTACGTCGAGCCCGGCGAGGTCGACGCGTTCCTGGTCGTGAAGTCGATCATCTCCAGTTCGTGCGTGGTGCGTACGAACATTACCGAGCTGGTGTACGAGCACGCCCCAGCCCGCGTGCTCGTCTTCGCCCCGGTCGTCCTGAAGGGGGCCGACGCCAAACTGGCCCAGGAGTTCGAGCCCGCGGTCGCGTCCCGGTTCGAGTTCTACTGGTACGCCGAGGACGACGAGAAGCGGGGCGACGACGTGGTCCCCGGCATCGGCGGCCAGGTGTACGAGCGGCTCGGCCTCGGCACGCAGAAGGACAAGAACCGCTATACGCCCGAACTCGTCTGCGAGCGGCGACGCATGCCTGTCTGATACCGAATCCGATTGATCTGTAACCCTCC
>NZ_JAXBLV010000050.1:0-2864 GCF_034097035.1 Gemmata algarum | reverse complement strand
CCGTGGGCGGCACCGGTTCCGCCGGCGCGGCGCCGCCTTCCGTGCCTCCGACACCTCCGCCGAGCGGCCGCGCCGGGGCGAGCGCGGTGCCTCAAGGTCCTCGGGCAACGGCGGCTGAAATCTCCGAGCGAAGTCGCATCGACAAGAAATTCAAGAAGGCCCCGGACCCCGAAGCGGATGTCGTCGGCTACCTCGCCTGCGCGGGGGATAAGGAGTGGGACAAACTGCAGCGCCCGGCCAAGAAGGGCACCAAGCACGCGGCGGCGGTCGTCCGCCTCGGCGAGCACTTGGCCGCCGCCATCGTCGGGTCGAAACCCGCGGCGGCCAACACCGGCATCACGGACGTTCCGGCCACCGTCGAGTTGTCTGACGGGCCGATGGACGCTGCCTTCGACGCGAAGCTCGCTCAGGTGCGCAGTCGCGATCGGGTGATGGTGAGCTACCCGAATGCCGACTGGATCGATAAACGCAAGCAAGCGCGAGACCAGAATAAGCTGTATGTAACCTTTGTGATTCACCCCGGGTTCCCGGGCCGGTCACAGCGCCAGGGGCACCAGCAAGGGAGAATCGTGCTCCGGATCGGTGGCGGCGACACGTATTTCCCGAAGGACGGCGCGCCACCCACCTTGCCCCCCACGGCGCCGCCCGACACGATGATCGATCTGGGGCCGATCTCGGGTAAAATGACCGACTTCGTTAAGGACAAGCAGGCACTGGGCGACATGAGGGCCAAGGCCCGCGCGGGGCTGAAACAGCACTCGCGGCAACGCTGGGAGGCTCGGGTTGAAGGGGAGCAGATCGCGGTACTCGAAGTTCAAGGGGCGACTCTTCGGCCCAAAGAATTTGGCGGGCTGCTCAAAGGCGCGCTGAAGGCGGGGAACCCAGAGATGTTGGCGGAACTTCGGCGCCTACTTCAGGCACATGATGCACTCGCGCAGTCACAAAACACGGGCGCCCAACCGTGAGTCGAACGCGCGACCGCTCTAGCTAATTGCGAACGAATCATATCCGTCAAACGGTGCGCTACGGTTTCAGATAGGCAAATTGCTATTCTCGACATACAGGAAGCTATCGTCATGAAGTCGTGGGATGAGATGAGCGACGAGGAGCGGGTCGCGTGGTACGAGCGGTTCGGGGAAGGAATGACGACGGCCGAAGCCGCCGCTCTGGCTCGTGGTATCCTCCAGAACCCTGAGACGCTGGCCGAGGCCCGTCGGTTGCTGGCGGAACACGATGCCGCGCAGAGTACCCCAAACTCGGTGCCTGATGCCCCGCAACCGCCCGAGGTGCCCGATCCGCCACCGCCCGTGAAGCCGAAGAAGAAGCGCAAGAGCTGAGCCGCACGCACGACCCCGGGGCGTTCGTGTGTTCGCGGCGCGACCCACCCCCGGCCCCTCCCTGAAGGGAGGGGAGCAAAGCCGCTCGCGCGCCGATCCCGCCCCGGGCACGCGGTGGTTCCTGCTCCCCTCCCTGCAGGGAGGGGCCGGGGGTGGGTCTTCGTGCGTCTGACGCAGGCGCGTCAGGAGCGGGTGAAGGCGTTCGCGTGCCGGGTGGCGGCGCGGGTGCTGGAGTTCTGCGCGCGGTCGGGGCGTCTGCCGCGTGGGGTGTCGAAGTGGGTGCGTGCGGTGGGCACGTGCCGGCCGGTGGTGATCGCGGACGAGGAGAAGAAGGCGCGGACGTTCCTGGCCTTGTACCAGCAGAACTGCGCGGACCCGATGGAGTTCGTGCGGTCGACGGGCGCGGACCCGGAGCAGGTGGCGGCGAACATCCGGGCGTGGAAGGCGCGGTTCGAGCCCCCGGGTCCAGGCGGCGGGGGCGGGCTGCCGCCCGGCGGACCGACACCGGCGCCGCCGGGCAGCGCCGGCGGGGACGGGAGCAGCCCGAACGCGCCGGTCGGGGAGGGGCGCCCGCCGTGCGCGTGCCACGGGCTCGCGCGGGAGAGCACGGGCGACGGCGGAGCCACGCCGGGAAAGCATCAGGACAAGAACGGTAACCCGTACTGCCTGGACGAGCACGGCGTGCGGACCAAGTGCCCGGACGAGGGGGGCGCAGGGGCCGATGGGAACGATTCGCCAGCCGGAGCGAAGGACGGTTTCGACGCGGCGGCGGTGGGGAAGCAGTTGGTGGATGAGAAGCTGGTGCCCGACGAGAAGGAGCTGAACGAGATCCGCGCGAACGGCATCCCGAAGGGCGGGAAGCACGAGGACAAGGTTGAGAAGAGGTGGGAGCAGGTCATCGCCCGGGTGCTGGGGCCGGGGTGGGTGGTCAGCACGTCGTCGAACGCCGCGGCCGACGTGACCGGTAGTCTAGAGATCGACGGTAAGCCGTGTCGCGTTGTGCTCGACGGGAAGTTCAGCGTCGCCGTCGGGGCGACGTACGATCAACTCCCGGACGCGGTGCAGAACAAGTTAAAGGACTCGGCCAAGCACGGCGAAAACACGGTCGTCGCCTACGTCGTGGCGTACCACACGCCGGCAACGGGCAACGGCGGTGTAGCGGACGACGGGGTCTACTTGCGCATCGGCGCGATGCCGCAGGTGATTAACGTGTCCGACAGCGTGGTGAAGCGGGCGCGGGAGTTCGGCCCGTTTCGGATTCTGGACAAGGGCCAGTACGCGGCCTTACGCGAAGGCAAGCCGGAAGCCGTGCAGGCGCTGCGCGACAACCTGATTCAGCGGCTCACGGCGATCGATCTCAAGCGGTACAAGGCCCAAGAGCAACTTGACGACGTGGCGCAAACGGGTAAGGCCGCGGATAAGCTGAGTGAGATGGTTGAGGCGTCGCAAAAGCACGCCGTGGACCCGAAGGCCGTCGGGAAGCAAACGGCCGCCGCGCTGAGCGGGGCCAACGCGGCGGTCCGGAAT
>NZ_JAXBLV010000005.1:0-17395 GCF_034097035.1 Gemmata algarum | reverse complement strand
GTTTCATGGCCTCTTGGGTCACTTGTCCTTGCTCTTCTCGTTCTTCCCCGCCGCCCACTTCACGACCCCGATTGAGAAGGCGTGGAAGCCCACGCCGAATCAACTGCGGGTTCCCCCGGAGAGCGTGCTGACGGCGGCCCCGCCGCGAAGAAGTGGGCCGAACAAGCCACGCCGGCCCGTTTTCACTATTTCGCACTTGCGTCTTACCGACACGTAGGGTTAACCTTCTCTTCACTCTTCCGCCACACCATCATCTTCCGGTGTGCGGGGTTCGCTATCTGCCGTTCACACGGTGCCAACAATTTCATCACTCATGCACCAGACCTTGCTTTCACGGAGCGCGGCCGTCCTCGCGCTGCTCACGTGCCTCCTGCTCGTGGGCTGCGGCTCGTCCGGGCCGAAGAAGTACCGCGTCACCGGCACCGTCAAGTACAAGGGCGAGCCGCTCAAGACCGGGACGATCACGTTCCGGTCGATCGACGGGCAGCACAACGGGGCCGGTACCATCGCCGGCGGCAGTTATGACATTCCCGAAGTGTCGGGGCTGCCGGCGGGCAAGTACCAGGTGACCATCAGCTCTCCGGACCCGAAAGCGCCGCAAGCCGCTGCGGCCGGCGGTATGCCCGGCGACTCGTCGGCCATTCCTAAGGACCTGCTCCCGGCGAAGTACAACACGAGCACGGAACTGTCGGCCGAGATCAAGTCCGACGGGTCGAACGAGATCCCTTTCGACCTTAAATAGCGCGCCCACCGCGCCGCGACGGGCGCGTGTCATGTCGTTCCATTTTTTAATCCGGAGATCTGTCATGAAGCGCCGCGGGTTCACGCTGATCGAACTGCTCGTTGTGATCGCGATCATCGCGATCCTCATCGGGTTACTGTTGCCGGCCGTGCAGAAGGTGCGCGAAGCGGCTGCGCGTATGAAGTGCTCCAACAACCTTAAACAGCTCGGGTTGGCGACGCACAACTTCCACGACGCGAACAACAAGCTGCCGGCGATGCTCGGAAACAGTTGCTGCTGGGGCACCTGGGCCATTGTGATCATGCCCTTCATCGAGCAGGACAACGCCGCCAAGCTGTATCAGAACTGGGGCGGTAGTGACACGGTCAACTCCAACTATCCGGCCCCCGGCGTCGCGGGCAGCTTCCCGCGGTACGGGTCGGCCCCGAACACGACCAACGTGACCGCCCGCCGGTACTCCGTGCTGACGTGCCCGAGCGACCGGGAGAACGCCCCGTTCAGCAACATCTCGAACAACAACTACGCCGTGTGCGCGGGCAACCGGAGCACCACCGGAACGGCCGGCGCGGTTGTCCCATCCCCCGCCGGGTACACGCCACAGGCGGGCATGTTCGACGCCACGGTGTTCGGCATGATCACCACGAGCACCACTTCGACCGCGAACACGCGCGGCACCAAGCTGACCGACGTGAGCGACGGGCTCACGAACACGGTGATGATCGGCGAAGTGCTCCAAGGGCAGGCGAGCGACCTGCGCGGGTTCATCTGGTGGGGCGACGCGGCCGGGTTCAGCACGTACCAGCAGCCGAACACCACCACCCCGGACCGTATTTACTCGTCCGGGTACTGCAACAACTTGCCCGCGCAAGGGCTGCCGTGCGCGGTCAGCGATAGCGCGAACCCGACGGTGTTCTACAGCCGGAGCCGGCACACCGGCGGCGCGAACGCGTGCCTCGGCGACGCCAGCGTGCGGTTCGTCCGCAACAGCGTTACCCAGGCCACGTGGATGAACATGGGCTCGATCGCGGACGGTATGGTCGTCAACATCGACTAAACCGCTACCGCGAAACGCGGGGCGGCCGGTCAGAAGCTCCGACCGGCCGCCCCGCGTTTCATGGCCTCTTGGGTCACTTGTCCTTGCTCTTCTCGTCCTTCACCTCCACCTTGCCCTTGGCGAGCGTCGCCTTGAGCACCTCCACCTCCTTGAGCGCGTCCTCCTTCTTCTCGTGCGGGACGTAGTTGCCGGCGATCGCCTTACCGCTCGCGTTCAGCACCTTGAACCGCCACCCGTCCTTGGCCTTCCACACCTCGACCGTTCCGACCTCCTCGCCCTTCTTGTCGGCGGCCTTTTTGTCCTCGGGCTTCTTATCTTTGTCCTTCTGGAGCGCCGGGGCGAGCCCGCCGCCGGACGCGACCAGTGCGGCGATGGCGGCGGACAGCGCTAGCGCGCGGAACGCGGTGAACATGTGCGTGCCTTGTGGTGAGAGGCGCGCCGCGGGAATCCGCGGCGCGGTGAGGATTATGGCACGCGCCGCCGGGCGCCGCAAGCGCCGCGGCGGACGGAACGCGCGGTCCGGCGGTACAATGTCGCTTTCACCCGACCGGACCGACCATGCAACACCCCGCGATGAGTCCCCCGCTGTTCACCGCCGACCTGCCGGGGGTCGGCGGGCGCATCCGCGCCCGCGACGAAGACTTCGAGGTCGAAGAGGTGCCCTCCTACGAGCCGAGCGGCTCGGGCGACCACCTGTACCTCTGGATCGAAAAGAAGGGCGTCGCGCCGGAGTTCTTCGCCCAGACCATCGCGCGCAAGCTGGGCACGCACCCCGGGAACGTCGGTACCGCGGGGCTCAAAGACCGCCATGCGGTCACCCGCCAGTGGGTGTCCGTGCCGCGAGAGTGCGAGCCCCATATCGGCAAACTCGACGGCGACGGCGTGCGGGTGCTGAAGACGGGATTGCATGCGAACAAGCTGAAGCCCGGCCACCTGCGCGGCAACAAGTTCACCATTCTGATCCGCGACGCCGACCGCTCCGCGCCCGCGGACGCGGTCCTGGACCGCATCCGCACGCAGGGGCTGCCGAACTACTACGGCCCGCAGCGGTTCGGCCGCGACGGCGGTACCGTGGACCTCGGCTTCCAGTGCCTCGCGGGCAAGGCGCCGCGGCGCATCCGCCCGTTCCTGTTCCGGTTCGCGCTCTCGGCGGTTCAGTCGCTGCTCTTCAACGATTACCTCGCGCGCCGCATGAAGGACGGGCTGTTCCGCACCGTCCTCGACGGCGACGTGATGACGAAGTGGCCGTTCGGCGGGATGTTCGTGGCGCAGGACGTGCCCGCGGAGCAGGCCCGGTTCGACGCGCGCGAAACGGTAACGGCCGGCCCGATGTTCGGGAAGAAGACGTTCCCGGCGGCCGGCGCCGCGGCGGAGCGCGAGGCCGTTGTGTTGAGCGACAACAAGCTCTCGGTGGCGTCGTTCGCCGGGTTCGGCAAACTGGTGATGGGCACCCGGCGCCAGAACATCGTCTACCTCGACGATCTCACCTCCGCGTGGGAGCCGGACGGGCTGCGGCTGTCGTTCACGCTCCCGGCGGGCAGCTATGCGACGGTGCTGCTCGCGGAGGTGATGAAGACCAACATCGCGGAAGACGGCGACGCATCGGACGGGGCCGACGCGGACGAGCAGTAGCGGAGGGGACGATGTGGGTTCAAAAGCTCACGGCCGGGGTGGCGGCGATAGCGTTTGCACCAGACGGGCGGACACTATACGTTGCGGACCGCGGCCGCGCGGTGACCGCTTGGGGCACGATCACACGCACCTGCCACCCTTTGTTCAAGCCCACGCGCAACGAGCACGCGGCGATCGTCCGGTTGCTCATCGCCGGTGCGGGGCGTTACCTCGTCGCCCTGGTCGGCCGTGCGATGCGGGCGTATGACCTTGAAACGGGAGCCGAACGCGCTCGATTGGAGCTGCCGGGCATCCCGCGCGACCGGTTGGACTTGCCCGCCGTGCGCGAAATGGTCCCGCTTCCCGGGACCGAACCTCGGGTCGTCTACGCGGCCGAAGACTGTCGCAGCCTGTTGGTCTGGGTGCCCAACGGCCGAGAGCCCGGCGCTGCGTTTGCCGGGCCGTTTGAGAAAGGCATCTGGAGCTACGACCTCAGCCCGGACGGGCGCACCGTCGCAGTGCTGTATGTCACGGAGGCCGTCGTCTTGTTCGACCCGTTGACAGGAGTTGTGTCGGCGCGATTCCCGATCCCGCGGGACCAGGCCCTCGGTACGAACCGCGTAAAGTTCACCCCGGACGGGCAGTCACTTATGTTGTTCCACTTGGGGCACGTTCAGAGGTGGGATGCCGCCCGCGGCGAACCGGTCGGGCCGGCGGTCCGGCTTGGCGGGCGTAACCGGTACGAGACCACCGCGTTTCACCCAACCGCGCGGGTGTTCGCCGCCATAAACGACAGCGGGCACCCGACGCTGTTCGACCTCGACACCGGCGCGGCGCTCCGCGCGCTCGATTTTCAACTGGGTACTCGGGCCACGTGCCTCACCTTCTCGCCCGACGGCCTCACCTGTGCAATCGGCGGCAGCAACAAGCAGTTCGCGGTGTTCGACGTGGACCTTTGAGGCCGGGCCAGCGCGCGTTCTGCCCCGGCTTTTGCGCCTCCTCTGCGGCCGAAATTCTTGTGCGGCCGAATCAGATCATTTTCCCAACATCTCGATGCTTCGCGTTCTACGGTTGAGTTGACACCCTGTATACACTCGCCCCAGCACGCCCCATGCCACCGGTCACCACCGCGGACAACGGCACCGGCCCCCCGTACACGAAGCTGGCGGGCGCGGAGCCGCTGCCCGGGTACAAGTTGCTCGCGCCGCTCGGCCGCGGCGGGTTCGGCGAGGTGTGGAAGTGCGAGGCCCCCGGCGGGCTGCACAAGGCCATCAAGTTCGTCACGTCCGAATCCGAAGACGGCCGCGGCGACGAGCGGTTCGGCCAGGAGCTGGCGGCGTTCGAGCAGATCAAAGCGATCCGGCACCCGTTCTTACTCACCCTCGAGCGCGTCGAACAGATCAACGGCGAACTGATTATGGTGATGGAGCTGGCCGACCGCCAGCTCCAGGACCGGTTCCGCGAGTGCCGCACCTGCGGGCTGCCGGGCGTCCCGCGCGACGAACTGCTGGCGTACTTCGCCGACGCCGCCGAGGCGCTCGACGTGATCGCCGCCAAGTTCGGCCTCCAGCACCTCGACGTGAAGCCCGCGAACCTGTTCCTCGTGTCCGGGCACGTGAAGGTCGGCGACTACGGGCTGGTGGCGCAGCTCGAAGGGCCGGACGCCGGGAACCGCGGGCTCACGCCCCGGTACGTCGCGCCCGAGGTGCTCCACGGCACCCCGAGCAGCGCCTCGGACCAGTACAGCCTCGCCCTGGTGTACCAGGAGCTGCTGACCGGCGAGTTCCCGTACACCGGGCGCACCCCGCAGCAGTTGATGCTCCAGCACGTGTCGGCCCAACCGAACCTGTCGGTGCTGCCGCCGGCCGATCAGGAGCCGGTCGCGCGGGCGCTCGCGAAGAAGCCCGAGAACCGGTTCCCGTCGTGCCTGGCGTTCGTGCAGGCGCTCATGAGCGCCGAGAGCGCCACGGCGCTGCCGAACGCGAGCGTCCTCATGCGCCGCGCGCGGGTCGACCGCTCGGTGGCCGAGATGAACCTGGGCGACGGTCCCCCCGGCGACTCGTCGGTGGCGGAGCGGAGCGACCCGACTCACCCCGGGCGCAGCCGCCCTGCCCCCCTCACGCAGAGCTTCACGCTCCCGGTCAAGCCGCCGCTGACCGTGCCCGGGGCACCGCGTGCCGGGCTGCCGCCGCTGGTGGCGAACACCCAGAAGGGGCTGACCCGCCCCGGCACCGCGAGCCCCACCGTTCACGGGCGCCCCGCGCCGGGGCCGGTGGGCACCCCGCGCCCGGCGGCGCCGGCGCCGCCCCCACCGCCGCTGTTCGCCGACGAGTTCGAGGCCGGGCTGGTGGTGCTGGAGCAGATCACCTCGGTGATTCCGGTCGCGCTGCTGCTCGGGATGGAGCCGACCGGGCAACCGCCGGACCCGCAGACGTTCGCGGCGGCCGTGGTGGGGGCCGCCGCCGGCGGGTACGTCTCCCACGTGCCCGGCGACGTGAACCGGCTCCCGGACGGCGGGTGGGAGTGCCGGTTCCCCACGACGGTCCCCGTGTCGGTGGTGCCGCTCAAGCTGGCGGTGCTGCGCGAGAGCTGGGGCGTATCGGTCGAGCAGCCGGACCCCGGGCGGCTGGTGCTCAAGCGCACGGTGGGCGGCGGGGGGCTGTTCGGGGGCAAGAAGTTCGGGTTCGAGGTGACGGTGACGCTGCCCCCGGCCGGGCGCCCGATCGGGGAGATCGGCACGACGGCCCAGTTGGTCGGCACCCCGGACCCGAAGTTCGCCCGGGACTCCGAGCGCATACTCCCGGAACTCCTCGGGGACATCCGCGGGCAACTGTGCAACGTGCAGGACCGGCGCAAGACGCAGCGGATCGCGGCGGGCGGGGTGCTGACGGTGTACCCGCTGCACGGCGACGGCGGGGTGGACCCGGCGGTCGAGGGCCGGTGCCGCGACGTGTCCCTGGGCGGGCTCGGGTTCGCGACCCCGGTGCCGGTCGCGACGAAGTACGCGTACATCGCGTTCCCGAACGTCGGCCCGGCCGCCGGCCACGCGGTGCTGGTGCGCCTTTTGCGCGCGCAGCACACCGGCCGCGAGCACGTCTTCGGCGCGCAGTACCGCACCGACCTGTAACGCCGCTCACCAGCCGAACCAGCCGAGGGCGATCAGCGCCTCGCCCAACCCGAACGAGCACAGGTTCGCGAGCACGATCGCGCCCGCGTCCCGGAGGGCGGCGCGGCGGTCGGGCGGGAGCGGGCGCACGAACGCCGCCCAGAAGATCGCGCACTCCGCGGCCGGCGCGAACGTCTCGGCGGTCAACAGGTACAGCCCCCTCTCGTCGGCGCCGAACAGGCCCGGCAGCACCAGCCACACCACCGGGTACGTGCAGGCGGTGAGCCACGCCCCCGCGAACAGCCGCGCCCCCACCGGGTGCCGGCGGGACAGCAACAGCAGCAGCACCACCGTTTCTACCGCGACCGTGATGCAATAGCCGACGAGCATCTGTTGCAAATAGGGCATTGAGCGAACCGATTGCGAAGGATGAACGGGCTCGCCACACAGGTACACATGCGCCTGCGTGGCGAGCCCGTCCGCTTTTAGATCATGCGCAGTAGGAACGGCACCTCGGCCAGCACGTGCAGCATTGCGACGGTGAAGTACACGCGGCGGGTCGTTTCGTAATCGATGCCGAAGCACACCCACAGCGCCACCACCGCCGACAGCCCGAACAGCAGCACGGCGGCGACGCCCCGCGCCCACGTCGGGCTGCGTCGCGCCGCCGGGATGGCCTTCAGCTCCCACGGGCGGGAGCGCAGGCCGATCAGTGGGATCAGAAGCACCCACACGCCGTAATGCACCATTTCGAGGAACGTGTGCGCGGCGACCAGGAAGTGCGGCGACACGTCCGGCAGCGCCCACGCCCCGGAGTGGTCCGCGAGTGTGTCGGCACGCAGCGCCGTCGGGGCGAACGCCAGGGTCACTTGGTCCGTTCCCGGTAACCCGGGGGCGTCCTTCAGCCACCACCAGAGGCCCACCAGGAACACGGGCACGCACAGCGCCGCCACGCGGAAGACCTTCCGCCAGTGGGGGCGCGAGCGGGCCAGTTCGCGGTCCAGGATCCAGAGGGCCATGAGCGGGTGGAGGTACACCAGCGCGATCGGCAGCGCGAACGGGCTCAGCCACGCCCCGGCGCACAGAAAGAGCGCCAGCGGCCACACCCACCCGCCGTCGAACCGCGGGTTCGTGCGGGACCGCATCCACACCAGGAACGCCACCCAGAGCAGGAACGCCGAGCACCACACCGCGTACAGTTCGGGACCGGAAACGAGGTCCGCGGGCGAAACGAGGAACGGGAGCGCGGCGTACCCGCCGGTCAGCCCGACGATGCCGCACACGCTGACCGCGAAGAAGCCCCAGAGCTTCCCGGCGCGGGCCGGGAGCCGCCCGAGGGCGTAGCGGGCCTCCAACCAGTTGTGCGGCCCGGCGAACAGGAACACGGTCGCCAGCGCGAACCCGACCGGCAGCGCGCCGGACAGCGCCGCCGCACCGGCCGCGAGGGCGATGAACCCGCCCGCGAACGCCAGCCCGTTCGTTCGCCATGCACCTGCGTGGAGAGAGGCAGGGGCCGATACGGACATGGGATCACCCCCGCAGTGCCGCCCGACGCGAGCGAACCAGCCACACGCCCGCGAGCACGATCGCGGCTGCGCTAGCGCAGCCCGCCACGACGTGCGCCGTTAGCTCGCCCGGCGGTGGGGGCGGGGGTGGCATGATCACATCTGCGCGAACGTGGCCCGCGCTAAGGAGCGCGGATACGAGCGCGGCCGCAAGGAGTCGCTTCATGTTCGCCGCTCTGAGACGTTGGGTGAGTCGATTGTCCGCGTCGCCGCGCCCCGAGTCAACAACCCCGCACGCGAACCGCGGATCACGCCGCCGTGTCGGTAGCCTGCTCCAGGTGTACGCTTCTGTTCGAGGTTTTGGTGTTGAGTGCGGCCCGCCCGAGCCGCGAGCGGTGCTCTGAGCATCAAATGAACCGCATTCGCGGCACGAGGGCACGATGTTGCAACCGCTCGCGGAGCGAGCGGGCCACACTCGAGACCATAAGCCTATTAGACGGAGAGTGACGTGGTCGCAGCGCGCGAGATCCGGGCGGATTACGACCGGGACACGATCGCCATCTATCAAGCGTACCCGCCGGCGATCGCCGACGCGGCGCTGGCCGCGGGGCGGTTCGTGCCGCCGTTCTCGTTCCACCGGATGACGTGGATCAAGCCGTCGTTTCTGTGGCTGATGCACCGCAGCAACTGGGCTCAGAAGAGCGGTCAGGAGCGGGTGCTGTGCGTGCGGGTGCGGCGGGCCGGTTGGGAGGCCGCGCTGGGGCAAGCGGTTCTCACGTCGTTCGAGCCCGCGGTGTTCGCCGATCCCGACACGTGGGCGGAACAGTTCGCTGCGGCCCGGGTTCACCTCCAATGGGACCCCGAGCGGTCGCTACGTGGGGGCGGTCTGCCGTACGATAGCATTCAGGTGGGGCTGAGCCGACACGTGATCCGCGAGTACGCGGACGACTGGGTGGCCCGGATCGAAGACTACACGCCGGTGGTGCGGAAGGTCTACACCCTGCTGCAATCCGGTCGGGCGGACAAGGCCCGGCGGCTCCTTCCCCCGGAGCGCGTGTACCCGGTCGGCGCCGAGCTGGGACGACGGCTGTCGCTTCATGCGTGAGAGCGCACGGCCACCTCGGCGGGAAACCGGTCACTTGAGTTCAGCGGTCGGAGGATGCTCGGACATGCGGAAGCGCCCGGTCGTGTTGCCGTCGCTTGCTCACGACTTCCGTCACGCTCGCATTGAGGCGGTCGCGGTCGGACCGCGGCGAGAGGTTACGCTGTCCGTTTCGCCGCTGGTTTGGGACGGGGGGACCGGCCGGTACACGGACCCCGTCCCGGTGCGGTTCGGCGGGATCGAGAACTTCTCGGATGTGGCGGCGTTCTTTGCCGGCGCCCCGGACGAGCGCTCCGAACTGGCGTGGCTACGGTACGCCGATCAACCTCGGTCCAGGGTGGGAAGCTTGTTCCTTGAGCTGACGTTCGAGCGGACCGATGCCTGGATCGTGGTGCGGTGTAGCAGCCTGTCGGTAGGCGACCCGGACCCGGTTCGCTGAGCGCTTCTGTGCCGAACGGCTTCCGGGTCAGTTGCAACCGAAGACCACTCGCACCGGTGGGGTGTTGCCCTCGTGCCCGCCCCCGGCGCGCCCTTTACTTCACTCCGGAGCGTTCCCGACCGCGACCCACAGCCGGAACTGCGCCGCGTTGAACGCGACCGTGGCCCGGAGCAGTTCCTGGCGCGATTCGAGCAACTGGCGGAAGCTGTCGATCAGCTCCAGCGGGCGCCCCGGCACCTGCTTGATGCGGTCCGATTCGAGCTTGAACCCCTCCTCCGCGATCGCGAGGGCCGCCTCCGCGGTGCGAATCTGGGTCGCGGCGGCGCGGGCGTCCGCGAGCGCCTCGCCGACCTCGCGCCGGACCGCGTTCACCGCCAGGTCGTAGCCGGCCAGCGCCGCCCCCATCCCGGCGTCGGCCGCGCGCACTCGCGCGCGGTTCCCGAGCCCCAGCCCCTGCACGTTCCACACCGCGACCGCGTCGAACTCCGCCCGCCCCCGGACCGCGCCGAACCCGCTGTTCGTGAGCCCGCCGCCGAACCCGCCGGCGCTGTACCCCACGGACAGCGTCGGCACCCACGGGCGGACCCGCTCCTGCCGCGTGCGGAGCCGCGCTTCGGTCACGGCCGCGGCGCCCGCCGCGACCTCCGGGCGGGCCTGGAGCGCGGTCGCGATCAGCCCCTCGGGGTCGGTGTCTTCGGGGACCAGCCGGACCGGCTGCGGCGGGGCGCCCGGGGTGCGGAGCCGGACCGACGGGTCCAGGCTCAGCAGCCGGCACAGCCGCGCGGACGCGGTGGCGACTTCCTCCTCGGCCCGCTTCAAGTCGCGGCGGAGCAGCTCGAGGTTGGCGGCGGCGCGGTCGGCGTCGGCCTTGCGCCCCTGTCCCGCTTTCGCGTACACGGCGGTGAGCCGGGCGACCTCGGCCAGGTCCGTTTCGCCTTGCCGCAGGATGTCGAGGCGGGATTCGGCGGCGGCCAGCTCCAGGTACCCGACCGCGACCGCGAGCAGCGTGTCGTTCTGGACCGCGCGGGCGGTGGCGCGCTGTGCGGCGACGCGCTGGCGGGCGGCGAGCGGCTCGTAGGCGGCGTCGCCCAGGTGCGCGAACAGCCGCACGCCCGGCGCCGCGGCGGTGCCCGCGCCGGTCACCCCGGCGCCCGCGCCCAGGTACAGGCTCTCGAAACTCACATCGCGCTGGAACCCGGTGGCCGCCTGGAGCGCGCCGCGGTGGTACCGGTAGTTGGCCCCGACGTTCGCGCTCGGCAGCAGCAGCGCCCGGGCCGCGAGCTGGTCGGCCAGGGCCTCGTTGACCGCCTCACGCGCGCGGTTGATGGTCGGGTTGTTGACGCCGGCCAGCCGCAGCGCCACGCCCAGGTCGAGTGCGTTCTCGGGCACCGGGCCGACGAGCGCCGCGCCGCCGGGCGCGGTCGCGAACGCGGAGGCCAACTGGACCTCGCCCCCGGGACCGGCGGCGCTTGCGGCGCCCGTCGCCCCTGTCGGCCGAAGGGCGGCAGCCGTCACGCTCTTCGGGGCAAAAAGCGCAGGCGCCGCGGTGCCCAGTTGCTCCGGCGTTCGGGGCTCGGCGGACACCCCGGGCGGAACGCGCGTGGACTGACAGCCCGTCGCGAGCGCCGCGCCGATTCCGGCCGCCGTGAGTCGCTTTCCCCAGTGCGCCCAGCGCATCGCGAGACTCCGTGACACGTGAACCCGGTTGAAGGGTGGGACCGCGCGGCGTGCTACGGCTTCGCCGGGAGCGGGACCGTCCGGGGCACCGGGAACGGCCGCGGCCCGGGCTGCACCTCGACCACCGGCGGCGGCACGAGGCCCGCCGGCACCGGGCGGGCGAGCGCGTCCGCCGGCGGCTGCCCCACCGACACCCAGAGCTGGATCTGTGCCCGGTTGTAGTCGATGATCGCGTCCAGGTACTCGAACCGCGAGCGCCCCAGCAGCCGCAGGCTGTCGATCACCTCGAGCGGGAAGCCGGCCCCCGCCTTGATGCGGGTCAGGTCCTCGTCGAAGGCGTCGGAGCTGAACTTCACCGCCCTCTCGGCGGCGTCGATCTGGAGGAACCGGGCGGCCGTCCGGGCGTGCGCCTCCGCCACTTGGGTTCGCACCAGGTTGAGCGTCTCCAGCTCGCGCAACTGCGACTGCTTCGCCCGGCTGTTCGCCGCGCGGGCCTGGGCCACGTTGCCGACGCCCAGGTTGCGGAACGTGAGGAACACGGCGGCGTCGAAATCGGAGCGGCCGTCGAGGTTGCCGAACCGCGACGCGGTGCCGCGGGCGCCGCTCGGCAGCACCACCCCGGGGGGCGTGTTGACGAGGTCGCTGCCGCCGCCGAACCCGCCGGCGCTGAACCCCAGGATCACGTTCGGCGAGAACGGCAGCACCTTCGCCAGCGACAACTGGTACAGCGTCTCGCGCACCTCGGACCGCCGCGCCGCCAGCTCCGGACGCTGCATCATCGCGACCGCGAGCAGGTCGGGCAGCGGGGTCGGGTCCGGGACCAGTGGGGCCGGCACCACCCACCCGTCGATCGGCTTCAGCCGGGTGGACGGGTCGAGGTTGAGCAACTGGCACAGCCGGGCGGACGCGGCGAGGGTGTCGGCCTCGGACTGGGTCAGCTCGGCGTCGCGGCGGCGCAGCTCGACGGCGGCGCGGTCGGCGTCGGCCTTACGGCCCTGCCCGGCCTTGGCGTACGCGGCGGTGAGCCGCGCCAGCTCGGCGCCCTCGTCGCGGTTCCGGGCCGCGATGGCCCGGCGCCCGTCGGCGCGCAGCAGGTCGAGGTACGCGAGGTACGTCCGGAGCAGCACGTCGTTGCGGACCGCGTCCGCGGCGGCGGCGGCAGTGGTGACCCGCTGGCGGGCGATGAGCAGCCCGTACCAGCCGGCGCCGACGTTGAGGTTGTAGTTGAGCCCGGGAAGGCTCACCGTGCCCGCCCCGACCGTGCCGGCCCCGAGGCCCACGTACAGCGAGTCGCGGTCCACCTTGAGAACGTTACCGCTGGACTGCTGGAGCACCCCGCGGTGGGCGGCGAAGTTGCTGCCGACGTTGAGGTTCGGGAGCGCCTGAGCGGCGGCGAGCTGCCGGCCCGCCACGGCCTCCGTGACGCGCTGGCGGGCGAGCAGCAGCTCGGGGTTCTCGGCGCCGGCGAGCTTGAGCGCGGTGGCGAGGTCGATCGGGTACTCGCCCGGCCGGAGAATGGTGCCCGGGGGCGGTTCGGGAACGGACGCCGACTCCGGCGACTTCTTGACGGGGGCGTCCTTCTTGCCCTCGGGGGGCTGTGCGCTGGCGGCCAGCGCGGTGAGCAGCGCGCCGACGCCGACCCGGAACCACACCCGACACGCGCGGCTCATAACGCCCCTCCGCCCGAAGACTGCTCGGACCCGCACCCGCCGGGTGCGGGGACCGGAACGCAGAGGAGATCGGAACGCAGGGCGTGTGAAGATGACCTATTCGGGCCGCGGGCGCAGGTATTATCGACTGTGCGACGGGCGCAGGTGAGTTTCCCGGCGCAATGTGGCGAACTTTTCGCCGTCGCGGGTATTCGTTGACCGCCGACGGGGCGACACGCGGAACGCCCCAGTATCGTCTGCTGCTATGCGACGGCTCCCGTCACTTCGCAACGTCCGCGCCGGGCAGCACGAGGTCGTTGAACCGGTCCACCGGCTCGGCCGCGGTCCACGCGATGCCGCGCAGCAAGAGCGCGCGGAACAGCGGGTCGTCGAACGTCCACGAGTAGTGCCCGGGGATCGACACGAACACCCGCCCCTTGCCGCGCTCGACCGTCCAGAACAGCGGCTGCGGCTTCGCGTCCTCGGGCGCCCACCCCAGCACACGCTCGTTCGGCAAATGGCCGGTGAGTTGCCAGTAGCTCTCGTCCACCAGCTTCAGCTTCTCGAAGTTGCGCGCGATCGGGTGTTTCGCACCTTTAAAGTCGAGGTCGAGCGGCCCGTGGCGGAACTTGCCGCCGGCGCCCCAGGTCAGCCCGATGCGCCTCGCGAAGCCGGGCGCGTCCTTCTGACCGTCAACGGCCCAGTGCAGGTAGGTCAGCCCGCCCCCGCGCTCTAGGAACGCGTCGATGTCGGCGGCCCGCGTCGCGTTCCAGTCCCCGCGCTGGAAGAAGACCATCGCGTCGGCCTTCTGGAACTCCTCCTTTGCGGGCCAGTTCATCGCGCAGACCACCTCAACGTTCTCACCCGCCGCGAGCAGTTCCGCCCACGCCTTTTGCCACGCGGGGTAGTCGTGCTCGCCCTTGCCGTGGTCCTTCGGACCGGCGACCAGCACGACGCGAATCGGGCGCGTCTTCGCCGGGGGGACGGGCGCGCCCGCGAGCGCCGCGCTCACTTCTGTGAGCGTCCGCGGCCTCGGGCGCCGCTCGGGGTCGGTGTAGTCCTCCGGCATCCGGGGCGCCGGGGTCAGCAGGAAGGTGAGCAGGTCGCGCGTCTGCTCGGGCGACAGCTTCTTGAGAAGGTCGTCCGGCATGACCGACAGCGGCGACGGTTTGAGCGATGCGACATCGCCCTTCGCGACGGTTACGGTTTTGCCGTCGCGGTCGCCGATATGGAGCTTGTCACCGTTCGTGCGCACAACCCCCGTAACAACACGATCATCTTTCAGCGTGACGACCGACGTGATGTGATCGGGGTTGAGCGCGAAGCTGGGCTGCGCGATGTCGCGCAGCACCGAGGCGTAGTCGCGGTGGATCAGGTTCGTGAGGTCCGGCCCGATGGTGCCGCCTTGCGCGTGAACGCTGTGGCACTTGGAGCACCCGGCCGGCTCCCCGAAGAACACCTTGCGGCCCCGCGCCCAGCTCCCGCCGTCGAGTTCCTTCGGCCGCGCCACTTCGAGCGGCTTGCCGAGTTCGGCGCGGACGTCCGCCCACGGCACCAGCGCGCGGTGAAGGGGGAACGGCCGCGGGCGTTTGTCTTCGGCCGTGAACCAGTTGAGCGAAAGCGTTGGCGTGTCGAGCCGAGCCGAACGGAGCCGCAGTTCCACCCCGGACACCTCCCCCGGTTTGGGTTCGGTCTGGAGCGTGCCGCCGGACCACGCCGCGCCGCCGTTAATTTTGATCGGGCCGTCAACCTCTGGCGCGTCAACGTCCAACGCGCCCGCGCCGCGGAACGCAACCGTCACTTTCTCCGCGGGCGGCTCGAAATCGAGCTTCGAGCCCGGCTGAACGGCGGGGCGGAGCATGTGGTTGAGGTCGAGTTGCGTCTTCAACCGGAGGTCGCCCGGGTCCCGACCCGCGCTCCAGAACGTGTCGTGCGTCGCGCTGCCCTCCGTGAACGTCCGCGCGAGCACGAGGTCGGGGCTCGGCAGCCAACTCGACAGGACCGGTTGACCGTTCTTGCCCCACGTCGCGGTGACCCCGCTCAGGTCGAAGTCGAGGTCGATTTGCGGGTACTGCGGCAGTTCGCCCTTCGGCGGCTGGTCCTTCGGGGGGCGCCCCATGCCGGGCAGCGTGAGCGCGTAATGAACGGCGCTCGGCATGGGGTCGGTCGCCAGCACGAGCGTGCGGCGGTCGGGGGTGAGCTGCGCCGAATGCACCCGGACGTTGAACCGCGGCGCCGCCTTTTCGGCCTGCACGATCGCGTACCCGGGCCAGAGCGTCTCGAACCGGTCGCCGGCGCGGGCGTACCTCCCCGCGGTCAGCTTCGTTTGCGGAAGCACGTCGCGCAGCAGGTGCGGGGCCACGGGGCGGTCGAACTCGACGCGCACCTCGCGCGGCCCGGCCGGGTACACCAGCACCGGCTGCGGGTGCTCCCGGTCGGTGTACGCGATCTTGAAGAGCTTCCCTTTCCCGGTCGGCCCGCTGCCCCAGTCGGGGCCGCCGCTGTGGCACGCGGCCACCAGCGCCCCGTCCGGGCCGACGCAGCAGTCGATGGTGAGCATCGAGAGGGCCGCGAACAGGTGGTTCCTCGCGACGTACCCGGACTCGGTTTTCACCAGTTGCGTGCGGTACAGCTTCCCGCGCGACTCGCCGGTCACGAGCGCGTCGCCCGCCCACGACTTCGGGCCGAACGTCGGCCCGCCCGGTTTGACCGGCTCGTTGAAGCAGAACCCACACGTCGACTGGTGCTGCGGGCCGTAGTCGAACGTGCTCGGCTCGTCGATCACGTCCGGCAGGTGCCTGGGGTGCCGCGCCGGGAACCCGTAGTGCCGCCCCTTCTGGATGTGCAACAGCTCGTCGAGCGGGTTGCCGTTGGGCACCCACGTGGCGCCCTCCTGGTCGGTGCAGAACAGGTCGCCGGCCTTGTTGAAGTGCAGCCCGACCGGGAACCGGATGCCGGTGGCGACGATCTCGCGCGACTTGAAGTCGGGCGCCACGCGGATGATCGTCCCCTCTTCGTCTTTCAGCGAGTACCGCGCTTGGCCGTCCTTATCGACGCGGTGCGGGCTGGTGAAGTCGAACGTGCCGCGGCCGTAGTACACGCTCCCGTCCCGCGGGTCGAGGGCGACGCCGAGCGCGTCCACGTTGTTCGCGATCTCCTTCCACCCGCCCGCGACCACGATTTCCTTGTCCGCCTTGCCGTCGGCGTCGGTGTCGGCGAGCAGCACCACCTTCCCCTTGCACGCGACGATGACCCCTTCGCCGTGGGGGTAGCCCCGCGGGGTGAGGGCCATCCCGATGGGGGCGCGGAGGCTCCCCTTGTTCGTGTAAAACGCTTCCGCCCTGTCTTCCACGCCGTCGCCGTCGGTGTCCTTCAGCACCCAAACGTCGCCGTTGTAGCACAGCGCGACGAGCGCCCCGTCCGCCCGGTACTTCACGTTGTTCACGTTCGTCAGCTCGACCGGGATCTGCTTGACCGAGAACCCCGGCACGAACACCTGCACCGCGGGCGGGTCTTTGACCGGCACGAGCACCTCGCCGGCGGTCGGCGGGTTCGGGGGCAGGTTCGCTTTCAAGGTCGCGTGCTTGGCGGTGAGGTAGGCGCGAACCTTCTTCGCCTCGTCGTCCGAAAGGGCGCGGTCGTAGAGCAGAACCTCGGCGATGTCACACTTCGCGAACCCGCGCACCTCCTGCGCGCCCGGTCCGTTGGTGTAGAACCGCGCGCCGAGGGTCACCTCCGCGAAGCCGAGCGCCGCGGGCGCCCACGGCCGCTCGCCGCTCGGGCGGCCGTCGGTGGTCGCGCGAACGAGTTTGGCCGCGGCGTCGCCGCGCACCTCGAGCTGGTACAGCCTGCCGAAGTCGCCGCCGGGTTTGAGGAGGTTCCGCCACCCGCCGAACCCCTTGCCTTCCACGTTCAGGTCGGTGAACCGCGGGGTGGCGTTGGGGCCGAGGTCGAGCGTCAGGCCGGTTTCGTAATCGCGCCCGTTCGGGGCGTTGAGCGCGAAGAGCCCGCGGAACAGCCCGGGGTTCTCGCGCGGGGCGGCCACCACGAACACCATGAAGGCGCTCAGCGCGTCCTGACCGCCGGTGAACCGGAGGGCGTCGTCGGTACCGTCGAACCGCACCACCGCGGCGCCGCCGAACGTCGCGACGGCCGGCTGCGCGTTCGCCGCGGGCTGCTTGAGGTGTCGGCCCCGACCGGAGCCGTCGAACCACGTCGCGAGCTTCCCGTTCGCGGGCAGCTTCTCGTTGTGCGCCTTGTGCCCGGCCTCCAGGCGCGCCGCGTCGAGCCAGAGGGCGACGCCGTCGGTGACGGGCAGCTTATCGTCGGCCCACGGCTCGACCGCGCGGGCGAACGGCGCGGCGCCCAGCGCAAACAGGCACGCGAGAGCGAGGCGGGAGTGGAGCATGTCGCGGTTCCCGGAAGAGGTGTTCCGATGGTAGCCGCGGGAGCCGGGGGCGGGGAGGGGGAAAAACGGGTGCTGCCGATTCCGCACACAGGGGGGCACAAG
>NZ_JAXBLV010000049.1:0-2909 GCF_034097035.1 Gemmata algarum | reverse complement strand
AAAGACAAAAACCAAGCCGGACCGCGAATGAGGACTGCCGGCCAGAAGTCGTCCGGTCAACAGGTCATAAAGTCACAATGATTTTCATCTAGCAAAGCGAACTTAAAATTACTGAAGCGGCTCAGTTAGCCGCCGTCATTCGGCTGCGCCGGAACTGCGGCTTCTCGATCTCATCCAGCAGGGCCACGGCGTAATCTTCGGCCGAGATGCTGCTGTTCCCCGCGTCGTCCACCACCAGTTGATCCCGACCGGTTCGGTACCGCCCCGTCCGCTGCCCCGGTTGGATCAGCGCCGCCGGCGCGAAGAACGTCCAGTCCACGTTCGCGGTACGATAAACCTCATAAGCGTTGATGTGGGCCTGCGCGATCGGCTTCAAGAACGCCGGGAACGTCGGCGTGTCGATCACCCGCAGCGCCGGCCCGACCTCCAACCCGCCGGCCCCGCCCACCACGACCAGCCGCGGCGGCGGCTCGGCCGCTCCGACCGCCCTGACGAGCGTTCGCGCCACGTCCGCCACTTGCCCTTCCCGCCCCTGTGACGGGGCGAACGCGCTCACCACCACGTCCGCCCCTGTCACCAGCGACGGCACACTCGCCGGGTCCGTCAAGTCGCCCCGCACAACATTCAGGCTGGGCGACTGAGCGGTCACCTTCGACGGGTCCCGGGCCACCACCGTCACGGCGTGCCCGCGGTTCAGCGCCTCGGCCAGCACCCGCTGCCCGATCATACCCGTCGCCCCGAACAACACGATTTTCATCACCGGCCCTCTGTAACAAGATGAGTTACAGTACCGAGCAAAAAAACACCCCTTACGAAGATTCCGCCCCGAGCCGGCCCAGAAGGTCGGCCACACTCGTGTCGGCGAGCGAGTCGAGGAGGGCCGTCTCGGCGGCGCGGAGGGTCGGTTCGAGCGCGGCTTGAATGCCCCCACCGACCGGGCAGAGCGGGTTCGGGTCGCGCGGGTGGAGGGCGAACAGCGCGTCCGGTTCCACCGCTTTATACACCGCCCGCAGGGTGATCTCCGCGGCCGGCTTCGCCAGCCGCCCGCCCCCGCCGGCCCCTTCCTGGGTGACGACCAAACCGGCCCGCGCTAGCGCCGCCAGGATGCGGCGGATGACGACCGGGTTCGTGTTCACGCTCCCGGCGATGTACTCGGAGGTGAGCGCCCCGTCGCTCCGGGCGAGGAGCGTGAGCGCGTGGGCGGCCACAACGAACCGACTGCTCCGCGTCATCACTTGCCCTCACACAACGGCCCCGGCGACCGAACCGGCGCCGCCACACGTCAGGCGGCCCGGGTCCGCAGGTACGCCTTGGCCGAGTCGGCCATCGTGACCAGCGCCGCCCCCATCATGATCGCGTCCTTGATGACCAGCCGCCCGCGCCCGCTCAGGTACGGGAACCCGTGCTGCGCGTCCCCGAGCGCCGGCACCCAGCTTTCCGGGGTGGTGACGAGGAACGAGAGCGTCACGAACGACATCGCGAAGACCAGGAAGCTGCCGACCGCCGCGACCTGCGGCAGCCAGGGGTGCAAACAGAGCAGCAGCCCGTAAAGGACGATCACCGCGCCCAGGCCGTAGGCGAACTCGTAGGTCCGGTTCGTTTCGTGCCACGCCCGGTTTTCGGGCACCAGCTTGCCTTCCGGGTTCATGTGCGATTGGTAGTGCGCGGGGTCGGCGTAGAAGAAGCTCATCGCGGGGCTGTTGGCCACGAACGGCACGATCCCGTCGGCCTCGTACCGGAACGCCTTCAGCCCGCCGATCCACAACAGGACCACGATCAGCGCGACCCGGGTCACCGCCACCCCAAGCCGGTCCGCTCGCGCCGCCAGTTCAAACAGTTTCCGCGATTTCATTGTCGTGTCTCCGAGTGGAGCTTTCGGCGCCCCCGCCCCCGGTCCCTCCGAGTGCGTCGGCCCCTACGACTGAATGATCCGCACGGCCGGCCGGTTGGAGAATGGACGCCCGGCCCGAAGACATGGACAGATTGCTCCCGCCTCGGACCGCCGTCTCGAAGTCGCGGAAGTAGCGTGGAGAAACGCCGGTCGCCTTCTTGAACAGCCGGCTGAAGTACAGTTCGTCGCCGAAGCCCACCTGCTGGGCGATCTCCTTCACCGGCCGGAGCGTGTGCAGGAGCTGCCACTTCGCGTGGGTGAGGACGCGGCTCCGGATCAGGTCCGTGAGGGTGGTGTTGAGGTGCTCGCGGACGAGCCGCCCGAGCACCTTGGCCGTCACGTGGAGGGCGTCCGCGTACCGGGCCGGCGCGTGCCAGGTGCGATAGTTCTGCTCGATCAGGACCGCGAGCCGGGACAGAACGGGGTGCCGGTGGGCCGTCGCGGTTTCACAGCCCGCCCCGCCGCCGGTCTTCAGGCGCGTGGAGAAAATCAGGAGCACCTTTAGGTAAGCCAGCGACGCCTCGACGTGCGCCAGCCCGCGCTCGGTTTGCTCCCGGCGGATGCGGGAAAACAGGCCCGAAACTTCGGCCGCGGCGCCGTCGTCGAGCGCGACCAGGGGAACGCCGTAGGGGTCGTTAAAGAGGGCGCCGCTGCACCCCACCTCCGCGTGGAACGTTTCGACGCAAAGGAAGTTGGCGTGGAACTCGATCACCTCACCGCTAACGGGCTGGTCGGCACTGAACCGCACGTACTGGTAGGGGACGAAGAACAGCAGAGACGGGGGGCCGAACGGGTGGTGAGCATCGCCGGCGGCAACGGTCCCCGAACCCGAGTCGATCCGGTAGATCGCGAAACAGTTCGTGCGGGCCGGCTCGTGCGCGCCGCCTTCGATACGCACCCCCCGCACGCGCAGGGCCTGCCCGCCGGTTCGCGGGTCGTAGAAGTCGGCCCCGGAAGGGTGTGAGTCGTCCATGCGGCGGTTCCTGCTGCCGAGCTATCCTATCCGGCGCGGGTGCCG
>NZ_JAXBLV010000048.1:0-3023 GCF_034097035.1 Gemmata algarum | reverse complement strand
ATTAGCCGGCGATACCTACTCTCGCGCTGGACGCACTACCATCGGCCTCAAACGTTTCACGGCCGTGTTCGGAATGGGAACGGGTGTTTCCGTTTGGGTATGGTCACCGGCATGGTTCGTGTCGGGTTACCCCGACGGTGTATCAGTACAACGTGGTGAAGCGTTAAGTCGCATCGCGTGTGTCCGGGACACGGGCGGTGGAGTGGGGAGTGCGGCCAAGCGTTCGGCTGTTAGTACCGGTTGGCTGAGTGTGTTGCCACACGTACACGCCCGGCCTATCGACCTCGTGGTCTACGAGGAGCCTTCGCTCGCGCGGGATACCTGATCTAGGGGGAAGTTTCACGCTTATATGCCTTCAGCGTTTATCCCGTCCACACGTGACTACCCAGCGGTGCGGCTAGCGCCACAACTGGAACATCAGCGGTGTGTCCCTCCCAGTCCTCTCGTACTAGGGAGAAAGCCCCGCAAGTATCCTCCGCCCACAGCAGATAGGGACCGACCTGTCTCACGACGGTCTAAACCCAGCTCACGTACCACTTTCATCGGCGAACAGCCGAACCCTTGGGAGCTTCTCCACCCCCAGGATGTGATGAGCCGACATCGAGGTGCCAAACCTCCTCGCCGCTATGAACGCTCAGAGGAGATAAGCCTGTTATCCCCGGAGTACCTTTTATCTGTTGAGCGATGGCCCTTCCATCCGGGACCACCGGATCACTAAGGCCGACTTTCGTCCCTGCTCGCCCCATCGGGCTCGCAGTCAAGCACCCTTCTACCTTTACGCTCGATGCCCGATTGCCAACCGGGCTGAGGGTACCGTTGCACTCCTCCGTTACCGTTTGGGAGGAGATCGCCCCAATCAAACTGCCCACTTAGCACGGTCCCCGTCGTTCCACACGACGGGTTAGAATTCAAACACAGCAAGGGTGGTGTTTCATCGCCGGCTCCCCATGCACCGAGATGCACGGCTCATAGCCTCCCACCTACGCTACGCATGCTGGGTCTAAACCCAATACCAAGCTGCAGTTAAGGTTCACGGGGTCTTTCCGTCTAGCTGCGGGTATGTCGCATCTTCACGACAACTACAATTTCACCGAGTCGCTCGTGGAGACAGTGTTCCGGTCGTTACGCCATTCATGCAGGTCGGAACTTACCCGACAAGGAACTTCGCTACCTTAGGACCGTCATAGTTACGGCCGCCGTTTACTGGAGCTTCGGTTGCGAGCTTCACCTTACGGCTAACCCTCTCCCTTAACTTACCAGCACCGGGCAGGCGTCAGTCTGTATACCGCGGCTTACGCCTTCGCACAGACCTGTGTTTTTAGTAAACAGTCGCCAGAACCTTTTCACTGCGGCCCACTCGCGTGGGCAACCCTTTTCCCGAAGTTACGGGTTTAACTTGCAGAGTTCCTTCACGAGCGTTCTCTCGAGCGCCTGAGAATATTCATCTCGCCTACCTGTGTCGGTTTTAGTACGGTTTCTCGCGCGGTTTTCTCGGCCGGCACGCGGTGGATATCGGGATCATAAGCGCCCTGAGGCAATCTAATTAGCCTACACCACCTTGCACCGGCGTCCCGTGTTACGCGAGGAGCGCAGGAATATTAACCTGCTCCCCATCGGCTACGCCTTTCGGCCTCGCCTTAGGCACCGGCTAACCCTGGGCGGATTTACCTTCCCCAGGAACCCTTAGGCTTACGGCGAACGGGATTCTCACCCGTTTTATCGTCTACTCATTCCGGCATAATCACTTGCGTGCGCTCCACGGATCGTTACCCGTACCGCTTCGCCGCACACGCAACGCTCTCCTACCGTGCATTACTGCACCCGCCGCTTCGGTGTCGTGCTTGAGTCCCGTTCATTATCGGCGCAGGGCTCCTCGACCAGTCCGCTATTACGCGTTGTTTAAATGGTGGCTGCTTCTAAGCCAACATCCTGGCTGTCTCCGGAGCCCAACTTCCTTTCGCACTGAGCACGACTCTGGGACCTTAGCGGGCGATCTGGGCTGTTCCCCTCTCGACGATGAAGATTATCCCCCACCGTCTAGCTGCCCGGACTTGTACAGTGGTATTCGGAGTTTGGCTGCGACGGGTAGCCGGGTAGGCCCCCGTTCGCAATCAGTCGCTCTACCCCCACCGCCAACGATCCGAACGCTAACCCTAAAGTTATTTCGGAGAGAACGAGCTATCTCCACGTTTGATTAGACTTTCACTCCCCCACACAGCTCATCCCATCGGTTTTCAACCCAAATGAGTTCGGTCCTCCATGGGGTTGTACCCCCACTTCATCCTGGCCATGCGTAGGTCACGTGGTTTCGCGTCTACCGCACCCAACTTGACGCCCGTTTAAGACTCGCTTTCGCTTCGGCTCCGGACCATAGGCCCTTAACCTCGCTGGTTACGGTAAGTCGCCGGATCATTATGCAAAAGGCACACCGTCACCCCGTCTCGCGACATGGGGCTCCGATCGCTTGTAGGCATGTGGTTTCAGGTTCAGTGTCCTCCCCTTGTCGGGGTTCTTCCCATCGTTCGCTCGCGCTACTCTACGCTATCGGTCACCAGGGAGTATTTAGCCTTGCGGGATGGACCCCGCCGCTTCGGACTCACTTTCACGTGTTGAGTCCTACTCAGGATACCACTCGGCCGTCATCCCAGTCGCTTACGGGACTTTCACCCCCTGCGGCGCGTCATTCCAGACGCTTCAGCTTGGAACTCCGGATCCTAAACGTGGTCCTACAACCCCGGGGTGTTACCCCCGGTTTGGGCTCCTCCGCGTTCGCTCGCCGCTACTGACGGAATCGAGGTTTCTTTCTCCTCCTACAGGTACTGAGATGTTTCAGTTCCCTGCGTTCGCTCGGGCATTCCGGGATCAAAGTTCGTTTGACAACTCCCCCGGACTTTTCGCAGTCTTCCACGCCCTTTCGCCTCCTGGTGCCAAGACATCCCCCACACGCCCTTACTAGCTTGGCCGCACTGCCCAGACCACCGCACCCGCCGGCAAGCGGGCACCGTCGGTCGAGCATCACCACT
>NZ_JAXBLV010000047.1:0-3065 GCF_034097035.1 Gemmata algarum | reverse complement strand
TGGGTTGCCTTTGCTCCCCTCCCTTCAGGGAGGGGTTGGGGGTGGGTTGCCTTTGCTCCCCTCCCTTCAGGGAGGGGGCCGGGGGGTGGGTTGCCTTGGGGTCTTCGTCTCTCCTGTTTCGCGCTCACGCCTGGATCGATTTATGACCGTCGCCCATCCGAACCCCTGGCACGCGCGGGCCGACGAGCTGGCGCGCTGGGCGCTGCTCCGCATGGTGAACCGCACCGACCGGTGCGGCGGGTGCTTCGTCGGCGCGGGGGGGAAGGTCCGCCGCACCACCCGCCCCTCGGACGGGCCGGCCCCCGGGTTCGTCAGCCACCCGCGGCTGGTCCAGCACTTCAGCGCCACCGGCGCGGCGCACGTGGTCGGGCTGCACGCCATCGGCCCGGACGGCACCGGGAAGTGGGTCGCGGTGGACGTGGACGCGCACGCCGACCGGCCGTTCGACCCGGACGCCAACGAGCGGTTCGCGCGGGCCGGCTTCGACCGCCTCACCGGGCTCGGGTTCCGCCCGCTCCTCACGCAGTCCAACGGCACCGGCGGGTTCCACCTGCTGGCCCTGTTCGCCGAGCCGGTGCCGGCCCGGGAGCTGTTCGCGTTCGGCCGCTGGCTGGCGCGCGACCACGCCGCGTTCGGCCTCCCCGCCGCGCCGGAAACGTTCCCCAAGCAGCGCGAGCTGCGCGCGAACGCCCGGTACGGGAGCTGGCTCCGGCTGGTCGGCCGGCACCACGCCCGCGACTTCTGGTCCCCCGTGTGGGACGGCACCGGCTGGCGCACCGGGGCCGACGCCGTGGAACACGTGCTGTCGCTCGCCGGCGACTCCCCGGCCCTGATTCCCCCCGACACCCGCACCCCGGAACCCGTCCGCGCCCCCGCCCCCGTTGCGCGTGCGCCGCAGCGCCGGCCCGGCCCCGGCGGGGAAACGGACGTGTTCGCGGCGTACAACCGCGCGGCCACGGAAGAGGCGGTCGGGGAGTTACTTCAGCGGCACGGGTGGACCCCCTTGGGGCGGCGCGGGCCGCGCTGGGACTTCCGCCGGCCGGGCAAGGACGCTGACACGAGCGGCAACCTGATGCCGGTGTCCGGGGTGCCGATCTTCTACGGGTTCACCGACGCCACCAACGTCCCCCCGGACCGCGGGCTGAACCCCAGCCAGTTGCGGTGCCACCTGGAGTTCGGCGGGGACTTCGCCCGGCTGGCCGAGCAGCTCCGCACCGAAGGGTACGCCCCGCGCCGCCCGGCCGCCCCGCCCACCGCGGGAAGCGACGGAACCGCCGCACCACCCCCGCCACCGCCACCGCCGCCCGCGCCGAGCGGGGCAGGGGAGGGGGCGAACGATTCGGAGCCGGTCCACGAGGACTTTCTGGACCCGCACCGGCTCGGGCGGCTGCTGGTGCCGCGGGCCGGCGCGCTGCCCACGGTGATCTACCACCGGGCGGAGTGGTGGGAGTGGCGCGGCGGGCGGTACGTGTCGGTGCCCGACGACGACTTCGAGAAGCGGGCGTGGGTGGTGCTGCGGGGCGAGTGCGAGGCGGCGCACCGGGTGGCGGTGGCGGCGTGGGGGCATGGCGGGCGGCAGGGGCCGCGGCCCAAGGTGGTGAAGCTGGACACGCGGAAGGTGGGCAACGCCGTGACGGCCGCGGCCTCCATGTGCCACCTGGACGGGGCGGTCGCGTGGCCGGTGCTGCTGGCCGCCGACCCGGCCGACGCGGACCACATCCCCCGGCTGCGCCCGGCCCCGGAGCCGCGCGAGTTCGTGGCGTGCGCCAACGGGCTGATCGACGTGGCCGAGCTGTTCGCCACCGGGCGGGCGGCGCTGCACCCGGCCACGCCGCTGTACTTCACCCCGGCCGCGATCCCGGTCGCGTTCGACCCGGCCGCAGAGTGCCCCACCTTCCTGCGGTTCCTCGACCGGGTGACCGAGGGGGACGCGGAGCGGCAGTCGCTCCTCCAGGAGATCGCCGGGTACTTGCTCCGGTTCGACACCCGCTTTCAGCAGTTTTTCCTACTAACGGGCGACGGCGCGAACGGGAAGAGCACGTTCCTGGCGGCGCTGCGCGCGCTGATCGGCGACCACAACTACGCGTCGGTGCCGCTGGAGGAGTTCGGGGAGCGGTTCACGCTGGGGGCGACGCTGGGGAAGCTGGTGAACGCGGTGGCCGAGGTGGGGGAGCTGGACAAGGTGGCGGAGGCCAAGCTGAAGAGCTTCGTGGGCGGCGATTTGATGACGTTCGACCGGAAGAACAAGGCCCCGGTCTCGGCCCGGCCCACGGCCCGGCTGCTGCTGTCCACCAACACCCCGCCGCGGTTCGCGGACCGGACGGAGGGGGTGTGGCGGCGGTACCAGTTGGTGCCGTTCACGGCGGTGATCTCGGCGGAGGAGCGGGTGCGGGGGATGAGCGAGCCGGAGTGGTGGGTGGGGTCCGGGGAATTGCCGGGCGTGCTGAACTGGGCGCTGGCGGGGCTGCTGCGGCTGCACCGGGCGAACGGGTTCACGTCCAGCGCGGCGTGCGAGACGGCGAAGGCCGAGCACCGGGAGTTGTGCAACCCGCACCGGCTGTTCCTGGGGGAGCAGGTGCGGGAGCAGGAGGGGACGGCGCTGCGGTGCGTGGAGCTGTTCGCGGCCTATGTGGAGTGGTGCCGGCAGCGGCGGTACTTGCCGCTGGCGGACGGGAACTTCGGGGCGGAGGTGCGGAAGGCGTTCCGCCGGGTGACGAAGACCCGGACGCGGCAGGGGCGGGAGCGGCTGAACGTGTACTCCGGGGTGACGTGGACGGACGGGCGCCCGGACGGGCTGCTGGCGGAGTACGACCGCCGCCGCCGTGACGCGACCGGGTGGACCCCGGACGACGAGCGCCCGGAGTGAGCGGGAAAAGGCAACCGACCCCCCGGCCAAAGACAACCTACCCCCCGGCCCCCTCCCTGAAGGGAGGGGGAGGAAAGGCAACCCACCCCCAACCCCTCCCTGAAGGGAGGGGAGGAAAACCCGCGCGCACCTGGAGGCGGAATTGGTGCGCGGAGCGAAGACCCACCCCCCGGCCCCCTCCCTGAAGGGAGGGGGAGCA
>NZ_JAXBLV010000046.1:0-3299 GCF_034097035.1 Gemmata algarum | reverse complement strand
CGCGCCGTGTCGCGACACATCGGAGGCCACCCACCACCGCCACACGCGGCGGTGGGTCGCGCCCGGCACCCCCGGGCACCACGCGGAGCACTACCCACTTGACCCGCCGTGTCCCGATGCACCGCCGGCCACGACCAACCGCACCTCGCGGCGATGAGCCGCGCCAGCCCCGACCGGCGCCACGCGGAGCCACCAACGACGCGCGGGGTTCACCCACGCGGAACAAACGCCCAGCACCGCCGCCGCACGCGCACTCATGCGCGCTCGGGGTGGCCGAACAGACAGCTCACCTGCACCGCCAGGATGGAGTGAGCACTACAACTGCGGCCGATGGCGGTGTCAGGTGCAGCGCCGGGTTCGGCTCGCGGACCTCCGCGGTTCGGGGTCGCACGCCCCGCGCCGCGCATCCGCGGAGCCCGCCCACCGACGCGGCTCTGCGGAGCACCACCGACTCCGCGCGCCGTGTCCCGGCCCACCGAGGGCCACCCACCACCGACACCTCGCGGCGGTGAGCCGCGCCCGCCACCAACGGCGGGCACCACGCGGAGCACCACCGACCCGCACCGCCGTGTCCCCACGTGCCGCCAGCCACGCCCAACCACACCTCGCGGCGGCGAGCCGCGCCAGACCCGATCGGCCCCACGCGGAGCCCGACACGCGGGTTTCACCACCGCGAACCACACGCCCACCGCCGCCGCACGCGCCCTCATGCACGCGATGGTGGCCGAACAACAAGCTCACCTGCACCGCCATCACCGGATGAGCGGTGCGTCCCACGTCAGCGGGCGGTGTCAGGTGCAGCGCCGGGTTCGGCGTGCTCACATCCGCGCCGCGCATCCGCGGAAGCCCGCCCACCGGTGCGGCCGGGCGGAGCACCAACGAACCACGGCGCCGTGTCGCGGCTCACCGGGGGCCACCCACCACCGCCACCCGCGGCGACGAGTCGCGCCGACCACCGGCGGGCGCCACGCGGAGCGCCACCGACCCGCACCACCGTGTCCCCACGGCACCACCGGCCACGCCCAACCGCACCTCGCGGCGGCGAGCCGCGCCAACCACCAGCGGGCACCACGCGGAGCCCGACACGCGGAGTTCACCCATCGCGGACCACACGCCCAGCTCCGCCGCACGCGCGCTCATGCACGGCTTGGGGTGGCCGAACGAACAGCTCACCTGCACCGCCATCACCGGATGAGCGGTGCGTCACAAATCAGACGGCGGTGTCAGGTGCAGCGCCGGGTTCGGCTTCTGCGCTGGCAGTTGCGGTTCCGCGGAGCCCGCGCCCGCGTTGCACATCCGCGGAGCCACCACCGACCCGCACCACCGTGCCGCCGCACACCGGAGGCCGCCCACCACCGCACCTCGCGGCGATGAGCCGCGCCCGCCACTCGCGGGCACCACGCGGAGCACCACCGACCCGAACCACCGTGTACCCGCCGGCAACCGGCCACGCCCAACCGCACCTCGCGGCGGTGAGCCGCGCCCGTCACCCTCGGGCACCACGCGGAGCCCGACCCGCGGGCGTCACCTTCGCGGACCACACGCACACCGCCGCCGCACACGCGCTCATGCGGCTTGGGGTTGCCGAACGAACAAGCTCACCGGCCCGGCCGTGACACCTGCAACCGAAAGAGACGCGCGGTGAGCGCCGGGAATCGAACTACGTGGCCGGGTCCGGTGCCGCGCCGGGTTCGGCCTGCGTCTGTGAGGCGGGCACCAGCCGCTTGGCCAGGAAGTACCGCGTCTGCCCGGCCGGGTAGTCGGGCAGCTCCCCGAACGCCCGGTACCCGAGCCGGTGGTAGAACCCTGGCGACTGGAAGCTGAACGTGTCCACCCAAGCGCTATGACACCCGGCCGCGACCGCCGCTTGCTCCGCTGCCTCGACCAGCCGTCGCCCCCACCCGCCGCCCCGCCGGTCGGCGGCCACGGCTAGAATGTCGATCCGAAGCCACCCCCACTGCACGTCACCGAGCAGACCGCCAACGATCCGGCCCGCCGCGTCCCGCAGGGCGAGGGCGAGCGGGGCCGGCTGCCATGCGAACCCCCGGCCCCGGCTGAACTCGTCGAGCGGGGCAAGGATCGCCGCACGGTCGTCGGCCGAGAGTGCGGGCAGGTGGTCGATCCGCATTCCCCGCCTCCGCGACCTCGGCTTCTGGTGCCGAACGAACAGCTCACCTGCACCGCCACGATGCAGGATGCGGTGCGTCACAGTATAGCGGGCGGTGTCAGGTGCAGCGCCGGGTTCGGCTTGTTACCGCGCCGTGCGAACGGCGAACAAGACGTCGTGACTGCGAGGCTCACCCACGGCTCGGGAGACTTGGCTCCGCAGACGATCCAAGTCGGCTTGGGTCGGCACCTCGCCCGCCAAATAGATGCCGCCGCTCGATCGCGCGCACAACTCCACTCCCGCGAATGCGGGGTCGGCCGACAGCAGAGGAGCGACGGCCTCTTGCTCCTCCAGATACCGCAGGTGATACGCTTTTGCGCAGCCGATCAACAGCCCGGCCCCGACACCGCAACTGAAGCACAATCCCAAGGCGAGCAGACTGCCGGCAATCAGAAGCACCCGCCTCCACATCTGAACGCCCTCGGGTTGCCGAACAATGAGCTCACCGGCCCGGCAGCGACACCCGCAGCATACTCGGACGCCCGATGAGCCACAACGAACAAATCAGCGGGCGGTGTCAGGTGCAGCGCCCGGTTCGGCCTCTACGCCCACCACCCGAGTGGCGTGACCCCGTCGGCCGGGTCGTACACGTTGCCGAAGGACCACTCCCACCCCGGGTGCTCGGCCACCCAGACGCGGAACACCGCCTCGACGGCCGGGAACCCGGCGGACACCGGGACGGTGAACGCCAGCCCCCGCTCGATAGCCCCATCGAGCGTCCCGCCCAGCCGGGCCACTCGCTCGGTCAGCTCCACCCGCAGCGGGGCTACCGGCTCATCGCTGAACACTTGGACGGCCAGGTTCCCGCCCCGCCGGGTGACCTCGAACGCTCCGTCCTCGCCCACCAGCCGGAACTCGTCCCCGGCGGCGATCCCCTGGACGAACCCCGGCGTGTGCCGCAGCCGGAACACTCCTGGGTGGACGGGCTCGGCGTGGACCGGTTCCCGCAGCGGCCGGTCGTCCCGGTACTCGATCAGCAACAGGAGGTGCTGTTCGCTCGCCATTCCAACCGCCTCCGCCGCCGAACAACAAGCTCACCTGCACCGCCAGGATCGAGTGAGCACCACAACTGCGGCTGATGGCGGTGTCAGGTGCAGCGCCGGGTTCGGCTCGCACGCCTCCGCGGTTCCGG
>NZ_JAXBLV010000045.1:0-135347 GCF_034097035.1 Gemmata algarum | reverse complement strand
TCGGTAATCCGCTCGTCACGCGATTGCGTGCCGACCAATGTGCCGGAACCGGTGGTGTACGTGACAACGAAACTCGCAGTGCTGGCCGCGCGAACGCTCGACATCGCTTTGCTGGAACCGCCGTTCGACCTGCTCACGCGGGTTCCGGGGCGGTTCCTCCGCCGAGCCGTCGAGTTCGCGACCTTTGCCGACCTAACACGCCTTCAGAAACGAACGTTCGTGAAACCCGCCGATCCGCTCGATAAATGGTTCGACGCCGGACTGTACGGGAACGCGCGAGACATCCGTACCTGTGGGCGATCGTGTCCCGACGCCCCGGTGCTGCTCAGCGAGCCGGTCGAGTGGTCGGTGGAGTTGCGGTACTTTGTGCTGGAAGGGCGTGTGGTCGCGGGCTCACCGTATCTCTCTTACGGGCGCCCCGCGTGGCGCCGCACGGACGCATCAGGTCCGCTGCCCACTGCGGGGCGACCGTTGGTCGAGCAACTTTGTGCGGACATGAAAGACCGGCTGCCGCCGGTGTTTGTGGTTGACGTGGGACTGATCGAGGACCGCGGTTGGGCGGTGGTGGAGTTCAACCCGGTGTGGTCGGCCGGGCTGCTGAACGCCGACCCGCGTGCCGTGTTTCCGGCACTTCAGCGGGCCAGCCAGCGCCGCACCGAACTGACCGACGTCGACCGCCGGTGGGATTTGCGAAAGTGACACCGAACCAGCCCGTTGCGTTCGTGCGGCCGCGGCCGCATAATTCACCGCTGTCACACCCCAGAAGGAACCTCTCTAACATGCGCCTCGCACTCACCCTCACACTCACCGCGGCCGGGCTGACCGCCGCGCTCACCCCGTCGGCCGCCGCGCCCAACACCGGCGAGCCCGTCATCACCTGGAAGAAGACCGTTCTCGACACCAAGTTCCGGTCCGAAGGCGTTGCCGTCGCGGACGTGAACAAGGACGGCAAGATCGACGTACTCAACGGCGAGTACTGGTACGAGGCGCCGGACTGGAAGGCCCACGAACTGCAACCGTTCATGGACCACAAGGACGGGTTGCGCAATTACAGCCGCGTGTTCGCGTGCTGGACCGAGGACCTCAACGGGGACGGCTACGCGGACCTCATCGTGATCGACTTCCCGGGCGCCCCGTGCTACTGGATGGAGAACCCGAAGGGCAAAGCCGCCGGCGAAGACGGCAAGCCGCTGCACTGGAAGAAGCACATCATCTGGCACTCCGCCTGTAACGAAACGCCGCTCTACACGGAACTGACCGAGAAGGGCAAGCGCGTCCTCATCATGGGCTCGCAGCCGAAGGGTAAAGAGACCGAAGGGCAGATGGCCTACTTCACCCCCAACCCGAAAGACCCGACGGCTCTGTGGGAGATGCACCCGATCAGCGAGCCCAGCGTCGCCCCGGAAATGAAGGACGGCAAGCCGGTTCCGAACACCGGAAAGGAGATCCCCGGGACGCGGAAGTTCAGCCACGGGCTGGGAGTCGGTGACATCAACGGGGACGGTCGCGCCGACGTCATGTGCGTCAACGGGTGGTGGGAACAGCCCGCGAAGGCCGACGGAAAAACTGCCTGGACGTTCCACCCGGCCAACCTGGGCGCCCCCGCTGCTGACATGTACGCCTACGACATGGACGGCGACGGCAAGGCCGATGTCATCAGCTCTTCCGCCCACCAGTTCGGCATCTGGTATCACAAGCAGCGCGCCACGAGCAAAGACGGCCACCCAACGTTCGAGAAGGTGGACCTGTTCCCGAAACTGGTGAGCGAGACCCACGCGGCGCACTTCAAAGACATCGACGGCGACGGCCGCCCGGACCTCATCACCGGCAAGCGCTGGTGGAGCCACGGGCGGGCTGAACCGGGCTCCGACGGTCCGGCCGCGATCTACTGGTTCAAGAACACGAAGGGCGCCGACGGGATCGTCAAGTTCACCCCGATGACCATCGACGAAGATTCCGGCATCGGAACCCAGTTCGAGGTCGCGGACATCAACGGCGACGGATTACTCGACGTGATTTCGTCGAACAAGAAGGGCGTTCGGGTGATCGTACAAGAACGGAAGAAGTGATCTCGGGCCGACGTTTCCGAGCTCAACACTGTGCGGGCGTGAAGCAACGGAACCCGTTACCTCACGCCCGCCTCTGGCGTCCGATTCCCCCCGGCCGTTATGGCCGCGACGGAATCGGCAGAACAGCGGTGATCTGGGGCACATCACCCGGCTTGGGGGCGTCGCCGCCCGGAGCAAGCGGCATCGTGTTCACCGCCGGCGGTGCCCCCAACCCCTCCCGCCCCGGGATCGGGAGCGGGCCGTTCGGGATCGGCATCATCGGGGCCGGCCCGTTCGGGATCGCGATCGGTGATGCGGCCCCCGGGATCGGCATCATCGGCGCGGGGGCCGTCTGGTTGCGGATCGGTATCATCGTTCCCGTCCCGGCTCCGCTCCCGCCCAGCGGAATCGGCGGGCCTGACTGTAACGCCGTCGGGTTGCCGAACACGCGGGAGCCCGGAGGGAGCGCCGGCTCGGCGATCCGCTCCTTCGTGATGTCCTTCACCAACGGGGCTCCGAACGGCGTCGTCGTGTCGAACGTAATCGTCGCCGGCGGCGAGAACAGCGTCGGGCCGCTCTCCGGGTCGTACCGGGCCGAGATCTTCACCCGCGTGATGTCGGGCTTGTACGTCGGCCACGGCAGGAACACCACGTAACTCTTGCCGAACGTTTCGTCGCGGGTTTGCAGGTTCCGCAACGTCGCCTTATCGAACTGCCACCGCTCGGGGGTCGCGGCCGGCTGGCCCGGCGGGCGCGGGCTGTCGTCCACGAGGTCCACGGTCAGCACCCCGTCGGCCTGTGCGAACTCCATCTTCGCCCCGCCGAACAGGTACATCTGCCCCACGATGCCCGAGTTGGGCCGCCCGTTCTTCGTCGGGTCCGGCAGGTACGCGATCCGGTTCTGCCAGCCCATCCCGAAGTTGGACGCGACCACCTTGCGTTCCATCTTCGCGCCCAGCGCCGCGAGCGGACCCGAGGGGGCCGCCGCGGCCGGCGCCCCGCTCGCGACCGGTGCCGGCGTGGTGGCGGCCACGGGTGCCGTCGCCGATGCCTGCACCACCGGCCCGGTCGTCGGGGCCGCGGGCGCGTCACCCGTGCGGGTGGTCTCCTGCGGCGGCGGGAGCACCCCGGGTTTCATCACGTCCAGCTTCTGGACCTCGGGCTTCTTCCCCTCCGTCGAGAGGCACCCGGTCCCGATCGCAAGCGCCCCGAGGGCGACCGCGGTCAGCGACGAATATCGTGCACCCATGACTTCGTGCCCTCCGTGGCGTTGAGATACGGCTTCTGTTCGACCGGGGAGGCGTCCTTGCCTCGTCCCGGCTCCGGTTGGGTCGGCGCCGCGGCCGGCGGGGCGCTCATGGCGAACCCGCGGTTCGGGGCGCCCGGAACGGCGGGCGCCGGCGCGGCCGGAACCGGCTGTCCGGGTTGCTGCATCACGTACCCGGTGCCCTGGGGCGCGGCCGGGATTTGCGGCGTCACCGCCGGCATAGGCGGCGCGAAGCCGGGTTGCGGGAACGGCGGCGGCGCGAACACCGGCTGCGACGCACTCACCGGCATCACACCCGAGGACGACGGCAGTGCCGCACCGGGGGTGCCCGGAAGGGGCGGCGCGCTCACCCCCGGGACCGGCATCGTGCCCGGAGCGGGCGTCAGCATCGGAGCGGGCTGGACCGGCAGGATCGCGGCCCCGCCGTTCGGCGGCATGACCGTGTTCTGCGGCATCGCGCCCGGGGGCACGACCGTTCCGGGCTGCGGCTGCGGGGTTCCGGGCTGGAGCATCCCTCCTGTCGCCGGCCCGCCGTCGAGCGGGATCGGAGCGTTGAAGGTGCCGAAGTACGCCGGACCGGGCACGAAGTTGGGCTGGCCCTGCGGCCCGCCGGCCCCCGTCGGCACCGGGCGGGCGCCCGCCGCCGCCGGCCCCATCACCTCGCCGCCGTGCTTGTGGGTCGCCAGCACTTCCGGCAGGCACCACTTCAGCTTCGCCGACTCCTCCGCCAGGATGCGGGCGTTGTCGTACTCGCTGCGCACGATGTGCGGGGTCATGATGACCAGGATCTCGCGCTTCTGGACCTGGTGCTGCCGGTACCGGAACAGCGCCCCCAGGTACGGGATGTCCTTCGCGTACGGGATCCCGACCTCGCTCTTGGTTTCCGTCTTACTGAGCAGCCCGCCGAGCACGATCGTCTCGCCGTCAGAGGCGAGCACCGTGGTCTGCACTGTCTGCGAGTTGAACACCGCCGCCTGGATGCCGCCCACGGTCACCGTGTTCGGCTGCACGCTGGACACCGTCGGCTCCACCCGCATCAGCACCTTGCCGTCCGGGCTCACCCGCGGGGTCACCCGCAAGCTGATCCCGATGTCCTGGTACTGGATGCCCTGCTGGGCCAGGCCGTTGGTGATCGTGGTCGCGGTCGGCACCGGGTAGCTCTGGCCGATGTTCACGTACCCGGTCTGGCTGTCCGCCACCTGGATCTGCGGCCGGCTCAGCACGTCCACCCGGCCCTGCGCCTTGAGCGCCCGGACCAGCAGCGAGAACGTGTCGTTGGACGCCGAGAACACGAACCCGCCGACCCCCTGCGTGGGCGACGACCGCCCGACGCCCAGGTTCCCGAGCCCCTGGAACCCGACGATCCCGTTGCCCACGTTGTTGCCGGCGGGCAGCGCGGTCGTGGTGTTGAAGTTCAGCGTCGTCCCGCGGTCGAAGAGGACCGGGCTCTGGAGCCCCACCTCGACGCCCAGCTCTTCCGTGTTGCTGAGCTGCACCTCGGCGATGGTCACCTGGATCACGACCTGCGGCGGCTGCGCGTCGATCTTGTCGATGATCCGCTTGATCTCGCCGAAGTACTCCGGCGTGGCGCTCACCAGCACGGTGTTGCTCACCGGCTCGGCGATCACCACCACGCTCCGCTGGAGCTGCTGGAACACGCTGGTGAACTGTGCCCCGGTGTACACCTGTAGGGCCTGCGTGAAGAACTGCTGCACCGAGTTGGCCACGTCGGCCGCCGCCGCGTTCCGCAGCTTCACCACCTCGTGGTACCGGTTCTGCACCTGCGACCCCTCCAGCCGCGCGATGATCGCCCGGATGGTGTCGAGGTCGTTGAGCGAGCCGGCCACGATGATGCTGTTGGTGCGGTCGTCCACCGACAGCCGCAGGTCGATCAGCGACGCCCCGGCCGACGGGTCCGAGCTGATCGTCAGCAGCGGCCGGGCCTGGGTGGTGTTCTGCCCGAGCCCCTGGTTCTGGATGCCGGTCGTGGCGGTCCGCCCCTGGCCGGTGAACAGTTGCGCGATCAGGTTCGCCGTCAGCGTCGCGTCGGCCCCCTGGGACAGCCGGAACACGTTCACGTAGGACCGCGCCGCGGCGACCGTGTCGAGGTTCTCGATGAGCGTCTCGATGAGCTTCATCGTCTCGGTCGGGGCCGCGATGATCAGCGAGTTGATCCGGGCGTGCGAGACGATGTGGATGTCCTCGAGGAACCCCGTCTCGTACGTCTTCCCGTCCCGCGCCGAGTAGAACTTGATCGCGGTCGTTTTGGTATGCAGCCCGCCGGCGCTGCCGGTCCCGATGGTCGGGATCAGCGCGTTGATCTGCTGCACCTGGGTGGCGCCGAACTGCCCGGTGGTCTGCCCGATCGCACCCGGCACCGCCCCCTGGGTGCCCAGGTTGAACTGGTTGCCCTGGCCGAACTGGTTGGCGCCGCCCCCCTGGTTCGCGGTGATCCCGAACGCCGCCGCCCCGCCCTGGAGTTGCGCCTGCGGGCCGGTGAACTGCTGCTGGGCCAGCGGGTTTAGCACGTTCGACGTCAGCGCTTGGCTCAGCACCTGCCCCAGTTCGTCCGACAGCGCGTTCTTCAGCTTGAAGATGCGCATGTCGTTGACCGCTTTGGACGTCGAGATGTCCATAAGCGTGATCAATTCTTCGACGTCCTTCAGGTCCCCCGCGGAGCCCTGGACGAACACCGTGTTGCTGTTCGTATCGAACGTGACCCGGAACTGGTTTTTTGTCTGCGGGTCGCCCGGATACCGGGTGTTCCAGAAGTTCTGGAGCTGGTACGCAAGGAGCTGGGCCGACGCCCGCTTGAGCTGGAACGCCTTGAACGGTGCGCGGTTCGACTGGTCGAACAGCCGCTTCATCTCGTTCTTGGCGTCCTCGAACCGGGCCTCGGGCGCGACCAGCAGGACCGCGTTCAGCCGCGGCAGGGCCAGTGCGGCCACGGCACCCGCGCTGGCCGCGCCGGTGTTCTGCCCGAACCCGACGTTACCCACGTTGGTGCTGCCGACCCGCGGGCCGGGCAGGTAGCCGCCGTTTTGCCCGAACTGCACCCGGCTGAACAGCGCGTTGAACTGATCGGCGACCGTGTTACAGTCGCCGTTCTCCAGCGGCACGATCTCCACCCGCGGCTGGGTGTTGCGGGCGGTGCGCTGGAGGATCTCGATCAGCTCCAGTACGATCTGGAGGTCTTTGGCGTCCGCGGTGCGGAGCACGAGCGCGTCGAGCCCCTGGATCGGGATCGCCGTGACGACGCCGCGCGGCGCGGGGCCGGTGTACACGCCGTCCCCGGAGCCCGGGGGCATGGGGGGCGTCATCATCGGCGGGGCGCCCGGGCCGGCGGGCTGCTGGCCGCCGGCCATGACGATCGCGCCGAGCGGGCGGGGCGGAGCCGGGCGGTTGTACCCGAAGTCCGCCTCGTCGGTTTGCGGGTCGTAGATCGTGGAGACCGCCGAAGGGGCGTCCGTGCCCCGGTAGTCAAAATTTGCGGTCGGCCCTCCGTTGTTCAGGCTCGCGGTCCGGCCCCCTCGGGCTCCGCCTCCGCCTCCACCACCGCCTCGGTTACCTCCCCCACCGGCACCGCCTCCGCCTCCGCGGTTACCTCCCCCGCCGAAGCCGCCGGTGCCACCACCGCCGAACCCGCCCGTGCCGCCACCGAACCCACCACCGCCGAAGCCGCCGGTGCCACCGCCGAAGCCCCCGCCACCGGGGAACCCGCCGCCGGTGCCGCCACCGCCGAAGCCACCGGTGCCACCACCGCCGCCGAACCCGCCGCGACCGCCCTGCTGCCGCGAGTCGATGCCCCGCATCGCGTTCACGGCCTGTTGCACCACGTTCGGGTCAACGCCCTTCAACTGCACCAGCTTCACCACCTCGGTGGTGGCGACGGTGGCGTTGTCGAGTTCGGTGACCAGCTCCCGCACGTCGGCGTAGAGCGTCTCCGCGCACAGCAGGATGATGCTGTTGCTCCGGTCGTCCACGGAGATCGAGAGCGCCGGCGGCTGCTGTTGCTGCGGCTGCCCGCCCCCGCCTTGGAGCGCCGCGGCGAACGGGTTGAACGCCGGCATCGCCCCGACCGCCGCGTTGCGGCCGGAGGTGCCCATCGCGCTGCGGTACACGTCCCGCACCACCGCCGCCATCTCCGCCGCGTCCGCGTTCTTCAGCGGGAGGATGAACGTCTTGAGCACCGCGGCCGAGTCGTTGACCCCGGCGTCGATCGTACCGCCGAGCAGCTTCTCGATGAGCACCAGATCGACCGGGCTGGCCTTCACCACCACCACCGAGTTGCTGCTCTTCTCGGCGACCACACGGATGCGGTCCTTGGACGCCGGGCCGGTGTCACCGCCCCCGCCCAAGCCGAGCAGCGCGAGTGGGTTGAGCCCCCCGAACCCGCCACGACCGCCGCCGGGACCGCCACCGCCGCCGCGCTGCTGTTGCTGCTGCGGGCCGTTGAAGATCTCCGTCAGTTCGCGGGCGGCATCTTCCGCCGCCACGTACTTCAGGCGGATCACCCGGAACAGGTTCTCGTCCGGCTTCGCGCCCTCGGTGACGATGTACCGGGCCAGTTGCGACAGCACGTCGAGGGCCGCAGTGTCCTCGCTCTCGATCACCAGCCGGTTGCCGGCCACGGTGATGATGATCGGCTTGTCTTCCCGCTTGGCCGGGTCCACGACCTGCGCGGCGATCAGGAAGTCCCGCCCCGGGAGCGGCTCACGCGCCCCGAGGGGCGGCGGCTTGACCGGGTCCGGCAGCTTCGGCGGGTCCGCCTTCGGGCGCAGCGGGCTGGTGCCCGGGGCCGGCGCCGGGTTGGTCCGCGACGGCGGGTTCAGCGGGTCCTGGATGATGACCCGCTTGCCCCGCCCTTCCATCACGCGGCTGAACATCTCCGCGACCGCGGCGGCGTTCGCGCTGCCGCCCAGGTTGATGGTGCGTGTGGTCGCGTTGTTGCCCGGCAGCGCGGTACCAGGCGCCCCCAGCCCGGTCTCACCCTGTTGTCCGAGGATCTTTTTCGCTGTGGCGAGCTGCGCCGGGGTCCCCATGAACAGCAGCCCGGGGTTCGGCCCGGTCTTCTGCGGCTCGATGGTCGGCCCGCCCGCGGCGGGGGTCGGGAAGAACTTCACCAGCGTCGCCGCCGCCTCACCCGGGTCGAGTTGGTTCAGCGGGATGAAGGTCGTGTCCGCGGCATCGGAGCCGCCGGTGCCGCCGTCCCCGCCGCTGATGATCTTGGCGATGTCGATCTGATCGACCGGTGCCGCGAGTACCATGATCTGGTTTTGGGCCGGCAGCGCGATGGTCTGAACCCACGGAAGCTTAGCCTGGATCGCCTTGGCCAGTTCGGCTGCGGACCCGGCCGGAACGCTATACGTCTTCAGCACCGGTTCCGCCGGGACCAGCTTGGGGGCACCCGGGTATGGCTGCTTGTCCGTTTCCTCTGTGAGCTTCTTCGCCAGCCCGATTTTGTCCTGCGGCGCGGTCACGATGATCGCGCCGCGGCGTGCGTCCACTGCGATCTGGACGGTTTTGACACGCCCACCTCCGGTCACCTGTTGCGGTTGGTTCGGGCCGCGCCCGCGGTCGCCCCCGCGGTCACCACCGCCCGGACCGCCCCAGCCGCCGCCCGGACCGCCCCAGCCGCCGCCCGGACCGCCCCAGCCGCCGCCCGGACTGCCCCAGCTACCCGTGCCCTGCGTGCCGGTGACGTCTACCTTCACGTCCGGGTTGGCCATCAGTTTGGCCAGCACATCGGCCAGTTCTTGCGGGCGCCGGTACTCACACACGTGAGTGAACGAGTCCGAATCGATGTTCTTGTTCTCGATATCGTCCAGCGTCTTCTGGATGCGGGCGATGTTGCCGACCGTATCCTGCACCAGAAACGCGTTGGGCTGCGTCAGCGGGATCATGGTCCCGAACGGGGTGAGCAGCTTCTTCAGCTCGTCGATCGAGTCAGTGACGACCATCCCCTTGACCGGCAGCACGATCTGCACGATCTCGGTGCGGCCCCGCTTCGGTAACTCGTCCAGCGTGATGCGCGGCAGTAGCGTCGGATCGATTTTCTCGTCGGACGGCTGGATGAAGAACGTCATGTGCCGGCGGATGAGCAGAAATTTCTGCTGCATCATCGCCTCGTTGATGAGGTCGGTGACCTCACCGACGGTGAACTTCCGGTCCTTGCCGGGCTTGATGGCGACGGTGCCGGTGGGCTTGACGGTCGTGATGAGCGTCAGCCCGGTTTCCTTGGCGTACCAGTCGAGGACCTCGTCCCAGCCGGCCTTCTCGAAGTGGATGCTGATCTGCTTTTCGGGCGCAGCCGCCGCCGGCGCGGTCGGTGCGACGGCCCCGGGCTTGCCGGGCGCGGGCATCGGCTGCGCGAGCACCATGTCCACGGGGCCGGCCAGCCCGGCCGCCGCGGCGAGCACGCCGGGGAGCCATTTGCGGAGCTTCAGGAGCTTCCAGACCGGAACCGCTCTCAGCCGGTTCCCGTGACGCGGAGCCATAAATTCCCCCCAGTAACGGCGATCGTGTCCGTCGTTCCGTTTAGCGCGGGTCGCCCGTTCCCCAACAGGCGGCCCGCCGGACCGGCGGAGGTGTTCACGCGTGTGATTGCGGCTGAATATCGTGCTGCTCAGAAGCCATCAACGGAAAACCGCCGGGGAGCGCAAACTTTTAATCTGACCCCAGTTTATCCCAACTGCGCCGTTGCCGCGCTGTTAGATCGGGATGAGAGAAAAGAAAAGGGGTGGGCGCCCCGCGGGGGCTGGCGCGAGCGGGTAGCTGCCGCCCGCGCCGCTCGGCGCCCCGGAAACCCTGCGCCGGGTGCCCGTCCGCCGTTCGTGTTCGCTTCCAGAGCCAGTCCATCGGATACGCTCCCGGTACGGCACTTCTGGAACGGGCCGGGCCTCATCGCACGGCCACAGCGGGAGCAGATGCCCGGTCGAACGGTTCACCACCCGCTCGAATTCCACATCGCAAGTGCCAAATCCGAAAGACCTTGCAGCCATTCCGCCCTGAATCATCTGGGCCGATCTCACCGCCCAAAATACCGCGTTTGCGGTTTGAAACGTGGGATTCGTGGGTCGCAGCACGCCAGCGAATGGGTAGTCCGTGACCAGTCAACGGGTAGCGGCGGTCCAGTCCCTTCCCCTGTTGGCGGCAACCGACCGGCGCTGTAACCCCCGTTACAGCACCGGTGCTGGCAGAGTGAACGGGGGACGTAGTGCAGAAGCGATTCGATTCGGCTTTACGAGTGTCGGAAAGCACACTTCCCATGCCTACCGGCGGGCCTCCGACCCGCACGCCAGCGCCACCCCGCAGGCAAAGCACGCCCAAGTGTCCCATCACGCGCCATCTACACCGGCGGCGCTCATTCTTTTTGCACCCCGGAGGGGTCGCCGGACGTAGCACAGGGCGGAAGCCCTGTGTCACTGACGCCGCCTCTAATGACCTGATGGCACACGCCTCGACGGCCTTGATGTGCCGCATGAACCGGTGCCACCGACATCGCCTCTAATGACCTGATGGCACGCACCGTTTCCGCGGAGGCGCGGCCCTAACGACCGGTCACGAGAGCAGCAGTTCCAGGTCCTCGCGCTTCAAATCGGTGACGCCCTTTCCGTCGCCGCCGAGGATCGCGTCGGCCAGTTCGCGCTTGCTCTGCTGCAACTCCAGCACCTTCTCCTCGACCGTCCCCCGCGCGATCAGCCGGTACGCGAACACCGGCTTCGTCTGCCCGATCCGGTAGCTGCGGTCGATCGCCTGGGCCTCCGCCGCCGGGTTCCACCACGGGTCCAGCAGGAACACGTACTCGGCCGCGGTCAGGTTCAGCCCCACGCCGCCCGCCTTCAGGCTCACCAGGAACAGCTTGCACGCCGGGTCCGTCTGGAACCGCTCCACCCGCTTGTCGCGGTCGCGGGTGCGGCCGTCGAGGTACTCAAATTGGATGCCCTCCGCGGTCAGCCGCTTGCGCACGATGTCGAGCAGCGACGTGAACTGCGAGAACACCAGCGCCTTCTGCCCGCTCTCGGCGAGTTCCTGGAGTTGCGGGAGGAGGTAGTCGAGCTTGGCGCTCGCGTCGCCGGCGCGCTTCTTGTCGATCAGCCCGGGGTGGCACGCGGCCTGGCGCAGCCGCATGAGCGCCGCGAGCACCTGAATCTGCGAGCGCTTCAGCCCGACCGAATCGACGTGCGCCAGCAGCGACGCCCGGTAGTGGTCGCGCAGCTCGTCGTACACCTGCCGCTGGGACGGTTCCAGGTCGCAGTACACCGTCTGCTCGGTTTTCTGCGGCAGGTCCTTCGCAACTTGGGCCTTGGTGCGCCGCAGGATGTACGGCCGCAGCGCCCGCGCCAGGAACTCGCGCGTCTCGGCGTCCGGGTTGCGGATCGAGCCGGCGCCGGCGAGCGCCGCGCGGCCCAGCATCCCGGGGTTCAGGAAGTCGAACAGCGTCCACAGCTCGCCCAGGTGGTTCTCGACGGGCGTGCCACTCAGCGCCAGCCGGTGGTCGGCCTGGATCACCCGCACCGCCTTCGCGGTCTCGGTCGCGGCGTTCTTGGCCGCCTGCGACTCGTCCAGCACGCACGTGTCGAACCGGAGCTCCGCGAACGCCGCGGCGTCGTTGCGGAGCGTGCCGTAGGTGGTCAGCACAAGGTCGAAGTCTTTGAAGTTCGCGCAGGTCCGGTCGCGCGCGGTGCCGGTGTGGTCGAGCACCTTCAGCTTCGGGGCGAACCGCGCGGCCTCGCGCTTCCAGTTGAACACCAGCGACCGCGGGACCACGACGAGCGCCGGCCCGGACCGCTTGCCCGCGAGCAGCGCGAGCACCTGTACGGTTTTGCCCAGCCCCATGTCGTCGGCGAGGCACCCGCCGAACCCGAACTTGCGGAGGAACCGGAGCCAGCCCAGCCCCTCGCGCTGGTACTCGCGCAGCTCGCCCTTGAACCCCTTCGGCGGCTCGGCCGGCTCGATCCCCTGGAACCGCCGCAGCTCGTCGCGGGCGCGGGCGAACTGCTTGTCGAACGTCACCTCGGGGCGCGCCGCCAGCAGCGCATCGAGGACGCCGACCTGGGCGCGCGAGAACCGCACCGCGTCGCCCTCCACGGAGCCCATCTGCGCCAGCAGCCCGTACTTTTTGAGCCACTCCTCGGGCACCATCCCGAAGCTGCCGTCGTCGAGCAGCACGCTCGTCTGCCCCTTGGTGAGCGCCTCGAGCAGCCGGGGGAAGGGGACCGACCGGCCGTCGAAGTTGGCCGCCCCGCGCAGGTCGAACCAGTCGTTCTCGGTGCGCACCTCCATCCGGAAGTCGTCGGCCTTGCGGTACAGCTTCCCTTCCGCTTCCACGGCCCAGCCGGCGGTCACCAGTTCGCGGGTGAGCTTCGGCAGCAGGGTCGGTTTGAGTTCGAGCGGCGGCTCGCCGCCGCCCCAGCCGTAAGTGCCCTGCCGCACGCCGAGCCGGGTGAGTTCCTGCTCGGCGGCACGCTCGACGGCCGCGTCCCGGAGCAGGAACCGGCGGCTCCCGGGCTTGAACGCGCCGCGCGTCGGCGGGCGCACCGGGACGATCACGCCGTCGTAATCGAACGACAGCTCGGCGTTGAGCACGGGGGCGCCGTAGTGCTGCTTCGCGGGCTTCACCACGAGCCGGGGCCGCGGCGCGACCGCCTCTTCCGTGACCCGCAACTCTTCGGGCAGGTCCAGGCGCGGCAGGGTGGGCATCTGGAACAGTTGCGCGACCAAGTCGTCGGACTTCGCAACGGGAACGGTGATCGCCCCGGCGCGGCGCAGCGTCGGCACCCAGGGGAACGCGCCCGCGTCGCTGAACCGGCCGAACCGCCCGTTCCACACGACGACCCCGGGGACCAGGAGCGCGGGCTCCGTCAGCCCCATCGTTTCCGCGCCGCGGCGCAGGCTCCCGCCGAGCACCCACTCCTTGTCGCCGTCGCGCGTCACCCCGGCGGCCAGCTCCCACGGCGGTCCCGGGTCGGCGGTCAGGTCTTCCAGAACGACGGGCGGCGCCGGGTCGCGGCGCAGCTTCACGCGGCCGGTCTGGGCGAGCAGCGGCAGCACCGCTTCGAGCAGCGGCCCGGCCACGCGGTACCGGCCAGAGCTGGACCCGTAGCTGGTTCCGTAAGGAGAGCCGTAATAGCCGTAACTGTCGCCGCGCTCGGCCCCGCCGAGCAGCGCGAGCAACTGCCGGTCGGTCGGGTCGGTCAGGGCCTCGATTTGTGCGTTCGTGAGGTACTGGAACTTCGGCTTGCCCCACTCGCCGTTGCGCTTCCGCTCCTGCGTGCCGACCTCCAGGACGAGCTTGCGGGCCGCTTCACTGGCCGGCACGTCGATGATGAACACGAGCTGCTGTTCGGTGGTCCGGACGGTCGGCCGCGTGCCGGTCGCCGGCTGGATCTCGCGGCTTACGGCGGCGAGCAGGTCGGCCCAGTTCTCTTTTTTCTTCTTGGGTGCAGCGGGAGCCGGGAGGCGCAGCGGGTACGGGTCGGCGTAATCGTCCGCGTAGAACGCCTCCTCGTCGAGCACCAGGTGCAGTGTCCCCTTGGCCGCGGCGCTGCGGGCGAACGGCCCGGCGTCGGCCGCGATGACCGTCGCCCAGATGTGCTTGCAAATGGCCCCGTGCTCGGCGGTGTACGGGCAGGAGCACGCGGCGAAAACGGTCTGCCCCTCGAGCAGCAGATCCACCTCGTAGTCGTCGGTCCCCTCGACCGTCGCCGCGACGGCGTTGTGCGTCGTGCGGTCGAGGGTCACCGCCCCGTTCCGGTAGTACTCCCGCCCGCGATCGCGGACGGTCTGGGGGACTTGCGACGCCAGCGTGGTGAGGAGTGACATGCGGAAATTGTAGCGGCGGTGGCCGGCGCGCAAGAGCGCAAACCGCGCCACTCGTTGACAAACGAAGGACCGCCACCGCCAGCTTATTGGAGCCCGAAGTGCTTTGCTCCCTCGCCCTGTCGGGAGAGCGGCCGGGGCTCACGTGAGCACGCGCCCCAACGCGGAACGAACTCCGCTCGGGGTAACACGGCGGCCCGGAGGTTGGGAGCCTGACACGCGATGGATGGGGTAAGACGATTTTGACAGGATCGATAGGATGAACAGGATTTTAAACCGGTCGGTCTTTGATCCGGTGAATCCTGTCGATCCTGTCAAAATCTGTTTTCGTAAACGCGCGGCCCGTGCGGGGCGGAACGAAGCCGCGACCGCCTGTCCGCTCCGCCATCGTTTCTTACTTGATTCCACCCTTCACCCGCGACACCGACACCGTAACCGGTGCGTTCGTCGAGGGTTTGCTGTCGGCGCTCAGCTCGTTGGTGAGCTTGCTGGCCGCTTCGCGGGCCGTCGCGTCGGTCACGTCGCCCGGGGTCACCAGCGCCGTCGGCAGCGACGGCGGGGTCGGCTTCACGGCCGGCGGCGGGGTCGGGTCGGTCTTGGGCGCCGCGGGCTTGGGCGCGGGCAAATGGTCGGCGAGCGGGCCGACGGGCTTGATCGCGTGGCAGCCGACGAGGGCCGCGGTCCCCAGTGCGAAAAGCAGCGTTCTCACGGCTTCACCTCCCGGACGGGCGCGTCGGGCACGAGCGGGGCGGCCGACGCGGTGCCGGTCACCGGCACCGGCGCGGCGGGCGCCACCAGCTTCGCGGCCGCAACCTTCGGGTCGAGTTCCTTCTCGGGTACCAGGTCCAGCACGGCCCCCGATCCGGTCGGGAGCGGCGCCCGCGCGGCCTTCGGCGCGCCGAGCGCCGCGGTCCGCGCCTCGTACACCGCCTTGGCCTGCCGCTCTAACTCGTCCGCCTGCCGCATGAGTTCGTCGTCGTTTTTGTCGAACGCAGTCTGGCGGATCTTCAGGCACACCTCCATCCGCCGCAGCAGCGCGTCGGTCTCGGCCTGCACAGCGGCCCGCACCACGTCGGGCGCGAGCGTGGCCGTGCCCGGCGCCCGGGCCGGCGTCACCGGCCCGCTGCGGACCGTCGGCCCGGCCGGCTTCGGCCCGCTCACGAACAGCTTCTTGTACCACGGCCGCGCGTCGGCCGGCGGCCCGGAATCGGCCGCGCTGACCGGCGCCGCGGCGCCCGCCGCGCCCCCGAGCGCGACGGCAACCACCCAGGCCCGAAATCGGCTCATGGTTCCCCCCCCATGACTCGGCCGCCGGCGAGCCGGCGCCGAGCGCCGCGACCGCCGCGCGTCCCCCTTTAGTCGGCGCGGCCCCCGCGGGTCGTATGTGCTGCTAAGTGCGCTGGGTATGCCAGCGGTAACCGGGCGTGTAAAGCCCGACTCTGAGCGGCGTGTGATCGGCATCAGGGCTATGGAAGTTTCACAGTGGTGAAGTGAGGAGGTTGATCGCTTCGTGGAATCGGGCGGTCAACCTTCAGTACGGCTCGCGCGTGGTTGCCGGCTCCGACCCGTGCAACGCGATGGGCACTCACGTTGCGTAACGCGGCGAGCACCTGCGGCGCGGAACCGCGGCGCACCTGACACGCATACTCGCCCAGGAGTCCGTACCGAACGTAATGCGGACGGTTCTCGACGCGCCGGTGCTCACGCACCAACTCCAGCCGCCGCTTCGTGTCGGCCTTTCCCGGAAGGGCAAGCGGGTGCCCCCGTGGACCACCTCCTCATCCGCCATGCCCTTGCGAATGCCCCAACGACGCATGCGGCCCCCCGGCTTCCGACCGGGCCATTGCTGATGCGCCGCTAAGATCACCGTGCTTTCCAACGTCCGTGCTCCCGCGACCGTGTCCCTTCTCGGTCGTCCGTGCGAACCGCGGACCGGGTGTTGGTTCCTTCGCCGGGGCGGGCCATTCGGGGGGTAAACGTCGCCGCTTGAGCGGCGAAAAGGAGTTGTTGTGGCTACTGCCCCGCTCCTCACTTCAGCAAGTGGCTCAGACCAGTTACAGCAGGCACTCATGTGGGGGCAGACGCCGCTCAAGAACGAGCAAGGTCAGGGAAGCGAAGTCGCGACATTTACAGGTCTTGGGAAAGATCCGCCGACCGCGCTCCGGACGAAATTCGCCGACGCGTGCGACTTCACGCTGAAGGTCACGCCCGGGGCGCGGGTCGGACTGCTTGGCGGGCGGCGGCCCCCGCCCGCTGAGCAGTCCGGCCGGAGGTGAAGGTCGCGCCTCACTTCCCTTGGTGGATCTGGTCGAACTTGGGCGCGACGCTGACGAACGCCGCCACCACGGTCGGGTCGAACTCGCCCTCGGACTGGGTGGCGATCAGCTTGACCGTTTGGGCGTGGTTCAGCGGCGGGCGGTGCGGGCGCCGGTTCCGCAGCGCCTCGTACACGGCCGCCAGCGACACCACCCGGGCCGCCAGCGGGATCTCCTCGCCCTGCAACCCGTCCGGGTACCCGGCTCCGTCCCAGCGCTCGTGGTGGCTCCGCGCCACCTCCGCCGCCACGTCCAGCCCCTGCACCTCGCCGCCGTACACCTGCGCCACGCCCACCAGCACCTCGGCCCCGATCGAGCAGTGCGTCTGCACGACGGACCGCTCGGAGGCGTCCAGCCGCCCGGGCTTCAGCAGCGTGTGCCGCGGCACCCCGAGCAGCCCGATGTCGTACATCGGCGCCACCGCCGCCAGCAGCTCGGCGAACTGGTCGTTCTTGAGCTGCCGGTACGCCCCGGTGTCGGGCAGCGCCCGGCACAGGGTGCGGACGTACCGGGACATCCGCTGCCACTGGTTGTCGGCGGCCAGTTGCGTCTCCGCCAGGAGCCGCGACACCGTCAGCGACAGCGTCTCCGCCGCCACCGGGCGGGTGCAGTGCGTCGGGGGCGGGGCGACGAGCACCTCCGAGTCGCCCGACCGCGAGGACCGGCGCATCAGCAGCGCCCGCACCCGCGACAGGAACTCGACCGGCGCGAACGGCTTACTGATGAAGTCGTCGGCCGACGCCACCGACAGCCCGCCCAGCGCCTCGGCCGGCAGCTCGCCGGAGGTGATGAGCACCTTCATGCGGTCGGACTCCAGGCCCGCGGCGCGGACCTTCTCCACCAGCTCCGGCCCGCTCAGGCCGGGCAGCCCGACGTCCACCACCGCCAGGTCCGGCGGGTCCCGCATGATCTCCGTGAGCGCGGTCTCGCCGTCCTCGGCCTCGCGCACGTCGTACTGGTCCTGGAGCAGGGCGCACATCAGCACCCGCACGCTCGGGTCGTCCTCGACCAGGAGCACCCGCCCGCGCTGCGTTTCCGGGTCGCGCAGCGCCGCCGCCGCCCCGGCGGTGGAGGCGTTCGGGAGCCACAGCGTGAACCCGGTCAGCGCCGCCGACACCGTCCGCGCCGACGGGAACCGCATCTCGGGGTCCGGCTCCATGAGCCGCGCCACCAGGTCCGACACCTCCGTGGGGACCTCGGGCCGCACCCGGCGCACCGGGAGGGGCACCGTGGTGAACCGGCGGTGCAGGTCCTGGATCGGGTTGCCGGACTCCGGGTACGGGTCCCGGCCGGTGAGCGCCCAGTACAGTGTGGCCCCGAGGGAGAACAGGTCCGCGCGGTGGTCCACCGAGTGCGGGTCGCGGGCCTGCTCGGGCGCCATGTAGCCGATCGTTCCGAGCACCACGCCGGGCTCGGTCATCTGCTGCGTCGGGAGCCGCGCGAGCCCGAAGTCGAGCACCTTCGCCTGCCCGTCGGACGTGACCAGCACGTTGGACGGCTTGATGTCGCGGTGCACCAGCCCGTGCCGGTGGGCCTCGGCCAGCGCGTCGGACACCTGCCGGAAGATGTCGCACGCCCGCAGCGGCGGGAGCGGGCCGCTGTCGCGGACCAGGTTGAACAGGTCCTGCCCCGGGATCAGCTCCATCACGAAGTAGTCGCGGGTCTGCCCGCCGGCGCCGGCGCGGGTGTGGCGGCCCGCGTCGAAGCACGTCACGATGTGCGGGTGCTGGAGCCGGGCCACCGCCCGCGCCTCCCCGTAAAACCGGGTCACCAGCCGCGAGCTCACGTCCGTGGAGCGGGCCATCACCTTGAGGGCCACCTGGCGCCGCAGCAGCACGTGCTCGGCCCGGTACACGGTGCCCATCCCGCCCTGCCCGAGCACGTCCAGGAGCCGGTAGTTCCCCAGGATCAGGTCCTCGGCCCCGCCCTTGCGGATCGTGTCCACCTGGTAGCGGGTGAGGAGCTGGAGGGCGAGCAGCTTGCTCAGCAGCATGTCGGAGGAGGTGATCCGGCTGAGCACGTCGCGGTGCTCCGGCGGCACGTCCTCCCACGCCTCCGGGAGCAGCACGTGGGCCGACAGCAGCCGGGCCAGCAGCGCCTGGGCCGGCGGCATGGTGCTTTCCATCGTCCCGGGGCCGAGCCCGATGGCCGGCAGCTCCAGATCCGTGGGGAACTCGTCCACCAGCGGCGACATCGGGGCCTCCCGAACGCGATGGCGCTCGTCGTTACGGTTCCGGGGTGGGTTCATGGCCATTGGATCGGGCGGCCCGTGGGTCGGTCGTGTGGCGGGCGACGCGCTCAGCGGTCGGTCCGCGACAACCTTGGGGCACGATTCCGGCAGTGACAACCGCACGCCCCGGAAGTGGGGAGGGGAGTGCGAGATATCGCGGGCGGTTTCGCGCACCGGGCTCGAAATTGTGGCTCCCGGCGAACACGCCGTTCGCGCGCCGCGGCGCGGTTCGCGTGCCGCACGAACGGCGCTCGCGCGGCCCCGGCGGGAACGGTCCGAATGGAAACAGATATAATTATTCTGCAACACGCTTTGATGAGCGCTCGCCCCGCCGCCCGGGGCGGGCGCTCACCCCGCGCCGAGCGCGTCGAAGTTCTGCACCGAGATGATGTCCCACCCGGGCGGCAGGAACCGCGGTCTGAGGACCGTTCGGAAGTGGTCCCGCCACGCCCACACGTACGCGCGCCAGTCGCCCCCGGGGGGCGGCGCCTCGGGCTCGGGCGCCTCTTCGTACGTGCGGTGGCACGGCCCGCACACGAACAGCACGTTGGACAGGCACGACCGCCACGGCTGCGGCACGTTCCGCTTGTGCCGCTTCGGGACGACGTGGTGCCGGGTCAGGTCGGCCGTGGCCCCGCAGCACACGCACCGGTCGTTCTTCACCTCCATGAAGAACTCGGTGAACCCGCCCAGGTACAACTCGCGCAGCCGCTCTTCGGTTCGCGGGTCGGTGAACTGCAACACATCAGGGCCAATCGCGCGGGCGTACCCCTTCCGGAGGTAGAACGCGGCCCGCTTGGCGCTGCACCGCAGGATCGGCTCCCCTTTTGTGTCGAGCACCCGGAAGGTGCCGTACCGGGTGGCCCCGTCGAGGTCGGAGTAGTCGTCGCGTTCGGCCGCCGGTTCCCAGCCGGCCGCCGCGAAGTTCTTGCCCTTGCAGCGCCCGGAGCCGATGCGCATCGAGCGGGTGGGGCCGTGCAGGAACTGGAACTCGACCCACTCGCCCGCAACCGCCGTTACGCGAACGACTTCGGCCTTTCCGCTACGCCGCCGCGCGTACACTTGGCCGACCTGTGGGTTCATCGTGATCGCCGTTCGGAGCGCGGGCCAGAGGCCCAATGGTGTGGCAAATTTTCCGGGAGCTCACTTGGCCTGCGTCTGTCGGCTGTCCCAGTAGTGTTGCCAATTGCTGCTTTGATCGAGTGCCGCCATGCCATGACGGCTTCGGCGTTGTCGGGATCCCAGCGCCTCCCGACACCCTTGATGCGCATCGTGGTGGCCTTCCACATCGACTCCGTTGGGCCACTGCCGATCTGCCGCCCCTGCTCCAAGAACTTCGGATACTGGATCATCTCACGACGTTCCTCGGCATAGTTGAGCACGCGCTCCGCGGGTTCCCGTTTCGCGGGGCCTAACGATTCCTTCCACTCCACGAGTCGCTTGTGCAGCGCAGGGTTAGCCCTCGTGCTTGGTGGTATGCAACACCTGCGATGCCCAGATGTTGCCCGGTGCCGTCAGATCCTTCGGATCCTCCTCCCCAAAAGCCGCACGCTTGGCCTTATGCACGTTCTCCGCGAGGTGGTAAAAATCCGAACCCAGATCATCCAACGGCAGGTTGTGGCGACCGATCGGGTTCTTGATCCCGTCCGAACCATCCACCACACCCACCTTGTCATCGACGTTGTCCAGACCAACCCGCCCGGCATCGCGACGTATCAGACGACCCGCCTGCTCGCAGTCGCCGCGTGTGGCCGCCACCAGACGGTGGTCGCACGCGGCATCGTAAAACGTGACGATCTTGAACTCCTTGTACGGCCCGTCCGACCCGACCTTGCTTCGGCGCAACGGACGCGACCGACGGCTGCGCCGTTGTCGCTTGGCCTTGATCCGTGTGCGCCGAGGCTTCTTCTCGGCATCGGTCACCGTGGGCACCATGCCCCCATCCGAACCCAGGTAGATGCGGGTCCTCGACGTCGGTTGACCATCCTTGTCCCACGCCGGGCCGTCTTTCGCTTCGCAGCCCACCGGCAACGTGCCGGCCTTGATGACTTGTTCCAAAGCCCGAGATGACCTGCCCCGCGGGTTCGCTCCCGCTTTTGAACTCTACCCGCTGCGCCGCCTGTTCCTCGCTGGCGTTGATGAGCTGCCCCGCGGGTGCTTGGTTGACGGCATCGGCCACACGCTGGCACCGCTTCTCGAATCGAGCTTGGAGTTGAGTACGCAATTGCTCCGCAGAAAGCTGGGGGTTGACGGTCATTGGTGACCCTCACAGCAAAACGCAACACACGAAGAGGTCGCACCTATCTCTCGTACCCGACAGAGGATGATGCCTCCCGGAAAATTTGCCACACCCGGCGTGATCGGATTCGGTGAGGTGGGGCACCGGGAACCGGTCGCGGTTCTTGCAACTGGTTTCTCGGTGCGCGCGAAGAGGACGGCCGTTTCTTGCCGCGCGTGGAGCGGTCACCGCTTTTCGATCTTGTACAGCGCCTTTTCCGTGCGCACCAGCAGCGCGTCGCCGTCCACCCCGAAGCTCGCCAGCGCCCGCTCGCCGAGCTTGTTCTTCGCGACCTCGTCGTAACTGTCGCCGGGCTTGAACACCGTCGCGGTGCCGGCCTCGTCCAGCAGGTAGATCAGGCCGTTCGCGCACAGCGGCGACGCCGAAAAGTTGCCGCCCACGCGCTCCATCCAGCGCTCCGCGCCGGTTTTCGCGTCGAGGCAGGTGAGCGTTCCGCTGTCGGACACCATGTACAGCGCGTCCCCCACCGCGATCACCGACGGGTTGTGCGGCACGTTCTTTTTCACCGTGAACGCGACGTGCGTCGCGGTGACATCCCCCGTGCCGTCGGGCTTGATCGCGATGAGGTTCGGCGTGTTGTAGCCCGTGCAGACGTACACCAGCCCGTTCGCGAACACCGGCTTGGGCACCACCGAGTACCCGGCGCCGTAGGTGGCGCGCCACAGCTCCTTTCCGGTGGCCGGGTCCAGCGACAGGACCGACCCGCTGCCCGCGGAGATCAGTTGCTCCCGGCCTTTCACCGTGATGATCTGCGGCGTGCTGAACGAGAACGGGTTCACCCCGGTTTTCAAGGATCGCGGGGTCTGCCACGCGACCGCTCCGGTCGTCTTGTCGAGCGCGATGACCGCCTGTTTGTCGGTGCCGTCGATGCTGAAAATGAGGTGCTTGCCCGCGACGATCGGGGAGCCGCCGTTGCCGTGAACCGGCTTGTACGCCAGTTCCTGCGTGGCCCACACCTTCGTTCCCTCCTTCGCATCCAGGCAGGCCGTGCCGAGGTGGCCGAAGTGAACGTACACCCGCCCGTCTTCCACGACGGCCGACGGGCTGGCGTGGCTGTTCTTCGAGTGAATCTTCGGCGCGTTGGCGCCCTGTTTGAACACCTCCACGTCCCACACGGTACCGCCGGTCTTCGCGTCGAGGCAGACGGCGCGGAGCGAGTACCCCCCACTTTGCGGTACTGCGGTGGTGAGGTAGACGCGCCCGCCCGCGACGACCGGCGACGACCACCCCACGCCCGGCACCTCCTTGCGCCAGGTCACGTTCGTTTTCGGCCCCCACTCGGTCGGGAGCTTCGCTTCGGCGTGCCCGCTCCCGTCCGGGCCGCGGAACTGGAACCAGTCGGCGGCCCGCAGCGCGGGGGCGAGCGCGAGGGCGAGCGTCCAGGCGAAGAGCACGCGGGGCATTAGCGGAAACTCCAGAAAAAGGAGTCGTAGGGCCGGGCAGGTGACCAGTTTACCGAACGGCGCGTGTGAGGCGTGTAGAATTCGGGCCTGGATGAGCGGTCATGTCGGCCCGTTCGCTCGCGCATCGAGCACGACTCCGACGCCTTTCAGCCGTACCACGCTTCCAGAAGTCCGACTTGCCCCCGGTGGAGCGGCCGGCGCCGGCCGTGACCGGTCCAAGCGGAGACGCCACTTGCACACACGCATTCGATGCAATCGCTAACACGCCAATAATTTAAGCCACGAAATTCTGAAGCGACCGGGACCGGAATCCGCCGCCTCCGGTGGTCTTGGGTACGAATTTCGGGGTTCATTCGCGGGTCGTGATGCCCCAGCGAACCGGTAGTCCGCGACCAGTCGGCCGACAGCGAATGTCCAGCCCGCACCCCATCACCATGCCCGAGCGCGGGCCGCAGCAGAGTCCGCGCGCCGCAAGGGCAAGAAGCGACCGGCTGGCCGCCCGGCTCGTGATCGCTGCCCGCGGGAATCGCCCGCACGACAAACGGCTGATGGCACCGCGGCGGTCGGGCCGGCGCCGGAACGGCGTTAAACCGGCAGCGCGAACCGGCGGAGGAACTTCACCCCATTGGCCACGTCGGCGAACTTGGTGTCGCCCTGCTCGCGCTCCACCGCGAGCAGCCCGTCGAACTCGAGCACCTGTAGGGTCGCGGTGAGGGCCATCCAGTCGATGTCGCCGGCGCCGAGCGGGACCTCCTGCATCCCGCGGCTCACGCCCGCGGACCGCGCGTCGCGGGCGTGGACGTGCTCCACCAGCCCTTCGAGCGGCATCAGGTTCGCGAGCGGGTCGTGGCCGTGGAGCACAAAGTTCGCGGGGTCGAACGTCACCTTCAGGGTGCCGACGTTGAAGCCCGCGAGGTACTCCTTCACCTTCTGGGCGGGGTCGAAGCCGATCTCGAGCGCCACGAGGCACCCGACGCGGTCGCCGAACCCGGCCAGCGCGAGTAACGACTCGCGCATCAGTTGCGCACGCGGGGAGGCGGCGTCCTCGGGCAGCTTCGGGCACGGAAGGACCACCCGCCGGCACCCGAGGTCGAACGCGAGCTGCATCGACTTGCGCACCCGCTCCAGGCGCGGTTGCAGGTCTTCCGCGACATCGAGCCCGCGGCGGACGGGGACGTTGAGGGCCGACAGCTCGAGGTCGAAGGAGCGGAGCAGCGTGCGGAACTCGCGCCGCCCCGTCCCGCCGAGGGCGTCGGGCGCGAGCGCGCCGACCGCGTCCACCTGGACGCCTTTCGCCCCCATCCGCGCCGCCGCCTCGAGCGCGGACCGGATCGGAAGTTGCGTGGACTCGGCGACGATTCCAATTTTCAGCGGCTTCATGGTGCGCGTCCGGTGAACGTTTCGACAGTATCAACAGGATACGCCGGATGAAGAGCAATTCTCCTCCTGATCCTGTATGTCCCGTCGATCCTGTCAAAAGCTCTTCGACCCTGGATGAAGAGCGGGCCTTCTCTTGATCCTGTTTATCCTGTTGATCCTGTCAAAAGCTCTTCGGCGTTCGCGTCCGCGGGTCTGAGGAAGTGCGTGATCGGCTTCACGAGCCGGCGGAAATCGGCGCTCGGGAGGTGGACGGTCCGCCACCGCGGGCTGCGCGTGCGCATGTGCCGGCGGTACTCACCGACCGACACCCCGCGGAACAGGAACACGTGCCCGCGGAACGCGAACACGTCCGGGGTGCAGGGGGGCAACTCGAACTGAAGCGCCACGTCGTACACGAACGCGAGCACGCCCAGAAACCCGTCGCCGAGGCGGTCCGACCAGCGGGCGAGGCTCTCGACGTCTTCGAGTTCGCACCAGTTCTGCCACGACCGCCGCGGCGTACCGCCCTTCCCGGCGCCAGGGAACTTGCGCCCCTTCACGTCGATCACGAGCTTCGCGCCGGCGGGCGCGAGGGTGAGAAAGTCGGGCGACTTCACCTCCGAGGTGTCGAGGTAGCTGCGGCGCGACTCCACCACGGGCACGACGGCGCACCCGCGCGCCCGCAGGAACGCGTCGAACGCCACCTCGTAGTGGTTGTCGGCCTTCATGGCGCAGGCTACTCCAGCCGGTATTCGCCGGGGTGCGCGCGCATCGCACGGAGCCGCACCCGGAACGGCTCGGCGTTGGGGGTCAGTGGCCGCACCTCGACCACGTCACCCGGTTCGGCGTCGGACGGCATTGGGACCTCCACGCGCTCGTCGTCGGACAGCCCGATGACGAACGCGTCGCCGTAAAACGCCGACGGCGGGAGCCACCAGTCGACCGTGAGCGGCGGCCCGGCGCGGCGGTCGCCGCGCCTCCGGCGGCGGGTGTACAAGCGGCGCACGCGGCGCGCCTGGTACGCCTGGTACGCGACGAGCCGAGCCGCCCGCTCCCGGGCGACGCGCTCCCGGTGGGCGATCGGACTGCGGTTCGGCCGGCACCCGGCCTTGAGCTGCCCGCGCAGGCGCAGAACGAACGCGCCAGTGGCGCTCACCGCCGCGCCGCCGCCGAAGAAGATCCAGAAGACGACCGATGCACCGCTTGTGACGAGCATGGGGATGGACAGAAGCGGGCCGATCGTTCCGACGGCCAGCAGGAGCCAACCGACGGGGGCGAGCCAATCGTACCACGCCGCGGCGATGGCGCCCCGCATGTACGGTTGGTAGCGGAAGCAGTCCGGGCACGGGATGGGCTCGTAGTGGCGCGGATCGGCGAGTTGCTCGGCGAGTTCGGATTCGGCGCGGTCGCGGACCCGGCTCCGCGTGCCGCGCTGGTTGATGTTGTAAAGCGCGACCCCGGAACCGGTGCCCGTGTATTCGGTTTCGTAGACGTACTGGCAACCGCACTCGGCGCACCGCACGAAGTGCGGTACCGTCACGGACGCCTGGGCGGTGTACTCTGTATACCACAGCACGAATTGGGCCTCCGCGCCGAACGAGCGCTGTCACCCGACCGCAGATTGTACCGCGCCGACGACCTCCGATTCGACAATCGTCTTCTCTTCGCGCTTGGCCAAATCCTTGACCTTCCACACGCCCTGCTCGAACTCCGCCGGGCCGGCGATCACCGCGAGCTTGAACCCGCGCTTCTCGGCGTACCCGAGTTGCACGCCGACCTTCTTGGCGTCGGGGAACACTTCCACGCTCACCCCGGCGGCGCGGAGGGCGCGCGCGATGCGCTGGTAGTCGCCCAGCCGGGCGGCGTCGAAGTTGACCACCAGCACTTGCGCCGGTGTGGTCGCGCCGGTGAGGAGCGGGTGTTTGAGTTCCTCCATCGCGGCGATGAGCCGGTCCACCCCGAGCGACGCCCCCACCCCCGGGAGCACCTGTTTCGTGTACTTGCTCGCGAGGTTGTCGTACCGGCCGCCGCTGCACACGCTGCCGATGCCCGGGAGGTCGGTCAGGAAGGTCTCGTAAATGGTCCCGGTGTAGTACGCGAGCCCGCGGCAGATGCTCAAGTCGATCTTGATGCGCCCGTCGGGCACGCCGGCGGCCTTCGCCACGGTCAGCAGCTCGCGCAGGGACCGGATGCCCGCGGCGGCCTTCTCGTTCGCGCCCCCGAACCACGCCTCGAGGTCGGTCAGCAGTTGCTCGCTCGGGCCGGTCAGGTCGGTCATCATGAGCACGCGGTTCGCTTGCTCGGGCGTGACCGCGGCCTCACGCACCATCTCCTCGGCCACCTTGTCACGGCCGATCTTCAGCAGCTTGTCGAGCGCCCGCAGGACCGGGTCCGCCTTGTCCGCGATCGCGAGCGATTCGAGCAGCCCGTTCAGCACCATCCGGTTGTTGATGCGGATCTCGAACCGGTCGAACTGGAGCGCGGTGAACAGGTCGTTGATGACCAGCGCGGCCTCGATGTCGGCGGCGTTGGAGGTGGTGCCGATGGTGTCGAAGTCGCACTGCCAGAACTCGCGGTACCGGCCCTGCCCCGGGCGCTCGCCGCGCCACACCGGCCCCATCGCGTACCGCTTGAACGGCGTGCCCAGCTCGTTGATGTACTGGGCGCTGAACCGGGCGAACGGCACCGTGAGGTCGAACCGCAGGCCCATTTCCTCTTTTTTGCTCTCGACCATCCGCACGACAAAAATCCGCTTGTCGGACTCGTCGCCGCCCTTGCCGAGCAGCACGTCGAGCGACTCGCACGCGGGGGTGTCGATGGGCGTGAAGCCGTAGGAGCGGTACACCTCGCGGGCGCGGCGCAGCACCTCCTCGCGGGCCAGCATGACCGCCGGCAGGTAGTCCCGGAACCCCGACAGCGTGCGCGGCGTGATGAGTGCGGGCGCCTTTTCTGCGGACATCTCTTCTCCCGTTCCCAAGTCTCAAGGTCAACAGTCGGGGCGAAGACCAGAGCCGCGGAAGTCTTCGACTCGACGACTGTTGACCTTCGGACCCCCGACCCACGTCACGAGGTGTTCCGTTTCCGGTCGCTGACCCGGCGCAGGAACTGGCGCTCTTCGTCGGTCAGCGACCCCTGGCCGCTCCGGGCGATCTTCTCCAGGATCTGGTCCATGCGCGCGTCGTCGCGCTGCTTGGCCTCGGTCGCGGCGGCGGTCTTGCGCGCCCGGCGCGCCTCGCGCCAGCGGGTGATGAACCCCGGGCGCTTCGGCTCGGGCGGCGGCTCGTCGTCCCGCTCCAGGCTCGTGTACCCGGCCGAGAAGTCGTACCCGAACGGCCCCTCCTCGGCGTCGAGCTGCATCAGCGCCCGGGACGCCTGGAACAGCATGAACAGCGCCAGCCCCATGAACAGCGCCTCGTTCGTCGCGACGGACAGAACCAGGAACAGCACCGCGAACACCATCCCGGTGTACGAGGCAACGACAACGCCGCGGCGGTAGTCGGTTCGCGCCCACACCACGGCTTGCAGCAGTTGCCCGCCGTCCAGCGGGTACGCGGGCAGCAGGTTGAACAGGAGCAGCCCCCAGTTCACGAAGAAGATGCGGTACGCCCACACCGCCCACGTCGGCGTGAGCGCCCGCGTGAACCCCATCTCCGCCACCGCGTCGGCGTATTTCGCGGTGTCGGTCGGCTTCGGGAGCCCGTCGGTGCCGTGCCGCGCCTTGTACTCGGCCAGTTTCGTGTCGAACTCTTTCTTGGTCGGCTCGTCGGCCGCCGGGCCCAACTTGTACAACCGCACCCGCGACGGGCTGGTGTACGTGCGGCCGTCCCGGTTGCTCAACTGCACATTGTACGGGTCGTCGAACGTGAGGCTGGGGGCGAACCCGGCCGCCGCCAGCGCCGCGGCGCACGCCACGCACAGCACCACGTTCACCGCCGGGCCGGCCGCGATCGTGATGAACAGCGCCTTCCACCGGTGCGGGTGCTCGGTGAACGCCAGCCCGCCCAGGGGCCAGATCAGGATCTCGCGCGCGTCCCCGCCGACGTACCGCGCCCCGAAACAGTGCCCGTACTCGTGCAGCAGCACGACCACGAACAGCACCACCACCGTGAGCAGGAACTTGTCCACCCACCACACGTTGTCGTACTGGAGCAGGGTCATCTGCCGCAGGAACAGCCCGAGCGTGATGACGAAAAAGAAGATGTGAACTCGGACCTGCACGCCGAACGCCCGGAACGCCGGGATCGACCAGCTCATCGGATCGCGCATCGCACGCTCACTCGCTCGCCGCGAACGGTTTGTCGGCGGACAATCGATAATCTACCACCACGAACAGCGAGTCGCAATTCCGCGGGCACCGGGGGCTTGGCTTATGTCGGTCGAAGTGGTACACGTCGGGCGCCGGATCCGTGTGGAAGTCGATACACTCACCACCGCGGACGGTAAAGCCATCCGCCGGGACGCGATCCGGCACCCGGGCGCGGTCGTCATCCTCCCGGTGCTGGACGCGGAGCGCGTGGTGCTCCTGCGCAACTACCGGTTCGTGATCGGCGACACGCTCTGGGAGGCCCCCGCGGGCACCGTGGAGCCCGATGAGCCGCTTGAAGGGTGCGCGAAGCGTGAGCTGCTCGAGGAAACCGGCTACCGGGCCGCGAAGTGGCGGAGCCTGGGCTTCATTTATGCGTCCCCGGGCGTGATGGACGAGAAGCTGCACCTGTTCATTGCGGAGGACCTCACGCCGGGCGAGGCCCGGCCCGAGCCCGACGAGCAACTGGAACCGGTGGTCGTGAAACTGGACGAAGCGATTCAGATGTGCCTGAACGGGACCATCCGCGACGCCAAAACCATCACGTCGCTGCTGCTGTGGGAACGTCTTTTGCAGGGTCACAAGTCGTAAGTCGGAGAGTCGCAAGTCTCAGGTCGGAGAGTCTCAAGTCTCAAGTCTCAGGTCGGAGAGTCGCAAGTCGCAAGTCGCAAGTCGCAAGTCGCAAGTCGCAAGTCGCAAGTCGCAAGTCGCAAGTCGCAAGTCGCAAGTCGCAAGTCGCAAGTCTCAGGTCAACGGACCGAAGATAAGGCACCTGGCTGCGACTTGGGACTCTCCGACTTGCGACTTGGGACTCTCCGACCTGAGACTTGGGACTCTCCGACTTGCGACTTGCGACTCTCCGACCTGAGACTTGCGACTCTCCGACCTGAGACTTGCGACTCTCCGACCTGAGACTTGCGACTCTCCGACCTGAGACTTTCCGACCTGAGACTTTCCGACCTGCGACTTGAGACTCTCCGACTTGCGACTTGAGACTCGATATTTACGACCTGCACGCCGGTTCTATTTGACTTCCGCCGTTCCGACCGCTTTGCCGTTCTCGATGAACGTGACCTTTTTCGCACCTTCCTTCGGCACGCTCACGACCAGCGGGCTGGCGAAGGTGGCGGTGCCGGCCGGACCGGCGGTCGCCTTATACTGCACGTACACGGTTCCGTCCGTGTCCCGCGTCACCGCTTCCACGGTGTACGTCGTGACCGCGTTGCCCCGCTTCACAACGGCGGCCACGAACTGCTTGTCGAACGCGCCGGCCGGGAGCAGGGCCGGGCGCGGCTTGCCGATCAGCGGCGGGCGCGCGGCGAACACCTTATCGAACCCGTCGGTTCCGGTGAGCGCAAGGTACGACGCGTCGCCCTTGAGGCCCGAGCTGTTCTTCTCGAAGTACGCCTCGTAGTCCGTGTGCGGCACCTTCTCCCCCTTCGCCTCGTCCGCGGCGCGGGCGGGCGCCGCGACGGCAACGAGCGCGACGAACAATGCTGCGCGAATCATAACGCCTCCAGTCGTTTCCAGTTGGTGTAGCACACCCATCCACAGGCCTTTGAGTGTGGTCCGCTCACGCCGTGAGCGGTCGCCCCGGGTGGCGGATTCGCGTGGCGCGCAACGACGGGGCCGGCACACCCGCGGGGCGAGTCGGGGGCGCGGAACGCCCGCTCACGGAGTGAGCGGACCACACTCCAAAACCAGAACCGCGCTGCGCGAACTGAAAACGACTGGCCTCGGGGTGAGCGGGTCAGTTCGGGAGCGGGTTCGGGGCCTGGAACGTTTCGGGCGGCTCGTTCTTCGGCACCACCACCACGCCGGTGTCGGTCACGGTGAACCCGCGCTTCCGGTCGAACTCGGGGTCGTACCCGAGCACCGTGTACGGCGGGAGCTTCACGTCCTTGTCGATGATCGCCTTGCGGATGCGGCAGTACCGGCCCACGTCCACCCCGTCGAGCAGGATGGAGTCCTCCACCACGGCGTAGCTGTTCACCCGCACCCGCGGGGAGAGGATGCTGCGCCGCACGTGCCCGCCGGACACGATCGAGCCGGCGCACACGACGCTGTCGAGCGCCTCGCCGCGGCGGGCGTGCCCGGCCGTGCCCTCGCCGGTGAACACGAACTTCGGCGGCGGGAGCTGCGGCTGGTGCGTGCGGATCGGCCACGTGGCGTCGTACAGGTTCAGCACCGGTTCCACGTTGACCAGGTCCATGTTCGCCTGGTAGTAGGCGTCGAGGGTGCCCACGTCGCGCCAGTACGGGACCGCCTTGCGGTTCTGGTCCAGGAACCGGTGCGCGAGCACCTTCTGCCCGCTCTCGATCATCTGCGGGATGATGTTCTTGCCGAAGTCGTGGTCGCTGTTGGGCTTCGCCGCGTCCTGGCACAGCAGCTCGAACAGCAGCCGCGTTTTGAACACGTAGATGCCCATCGACCCCAGCGCGTGGTGCGCGTCGCCGGGCATCGGGGGGGCGGTCTTCGGCTTCTCCAGGAAGTTCACGACGCGGTCGTCCGCCGCCGTCTGCATGATCCCGAAGTGGCGCACCTCGTCGAGCGGGACCGGGATGCACCCGATGGTCACGTCCGCGCCGCGGTCCACGTGCGCGCGGATCATGTGGCCGTAGTCCATCTTGTAGATGTGGTCGCCGGCCAGGATCAGCACGTGCTCGACGTTCTCGCGCTCCAGCGAGTAAATGTTCTGGTAGATCGCGTCCGCGGTCCCCTTGTACCACGTCTCGTCGATCCGCTGCTGCGGCGGCAGCACCTCGACCAGCTCGCCCAGCTCGGAACTCAGGAACCCCCACCCGTGGCGGATGTGGCGGTCCAGGCTCCGGGACTTGAACTGCGTCAGCACCAGGATGCGGCGCAGCCCGCTGTTGATGCAGTTCGACAGGGTGAAGTCGATGATGCGGTACAGCCCGCCGAACGGGACCGCGGGCTTCGCGCGGTCCCGGGTGAGCGGTTCGAGCCGGGTCCCGCGCCCGCCGGCCAGGATGACGGTCACAACGCCGCGCATGAAACACCCGAGGGAGTGCGGGGGGCGGAATCCGGAACGCAAACAGACAAGGACGGAGAGGTAGGAATCGGTTCGGCTCGCCGGCGTTCACTTCTGCATTCCGAATTCCGCACCCCACATTTCCAATCAGCGGCCGCCGGTCAGGTTCTTCTCGAACATGATGAGGTTGTCGCCGCGGTCGGCGTCCCAGCGGAGGCCGATGATGTCGTACCCGAGTTCGATGGCGAGGTGGAGCATCGGGCGGTGCGCGTTGTGGCACTCCAGCCGGATCGACTCGTAGGCGTGCTGCGCGGCCCAGCTCTGCGCCGCTTCCATGAGCTGCGACCCGATCCCCATGCGGCGGCCGTCCGGCACCACGCCGTAGAACCAGGCGAAAAACACGTCGGGCTTCAGCTCGAACCCGAGGAAGAAGCCCGACGGCTTGTCCTTCACGCGCGCGACCAGTTGCAGCACGTTGTGCCGCCCCAGGTACCGGCGGCGGAACGATTCGATGGTCTTCGTGGGTCGGAAGATCTGGTTGTACAGCTCGACGATGAGCGGGAGCTCTTCCACGCCCACCACGTCGATGATCGCGTCCGCCATACCGGGCTCCAGATTCCAAGGTCCAGGTTCCAGCAACGGCCACCGGGCCTTCAACTCGGCGGCAGGAACCGGGAGCCTGAGACTGACTAAGGACTACCGTCAGAAGTCGTCAGGTCAGCAAGTCATAAAGCCACAAGGCCTTGCCGCTACTGAATTTGTGGCCTTACGACTTTCGACGCGCGGACTTGTGGCCGGAAGTCCTAATTCGGGCGGTACAGGCCGCTGACGATGCTGTCCCAGGACGGCACGTTCCAGGTGGCGATCAGCTCGCGAAGCACCTCGCTGGCGGTGTCCTCTTCGGCGGTTAGCGGGGCCGGTTCCGAGTTGAACTCGTCCGCCTCGTCGTCGCTCTCATCGTCGCGTGTCGGGGCGTCGTTGTCGGCGGTCGCGGCCGGTTCGGTCTCCGCCGCCTCATCGGGCGCCTCGGCCTCCTCGCTTCCGTCCTCGGTCGCGCCGGCGACCACCGCAGAATCGCCCGGAGCACCGCCCTTCCGGCGGCGGCGACGACGGCGGCGGCGCTTGCGCCCCGTGCCGGTGGCCGCGTCCCCTTCGGAACCGGGCTCACCGGCCTCGTCCGCGTCCTCGAACTCGTTATCGGTTTCCGCTTCGGCGGCGTCCGGCACGGGCGCGCCGCTCTCGCTCTCGGGCCGGGCCGGTTCGTCCGGCCCTTCGCTCGCGGGCTTGTCGAGCGCGAACTCCCGGGCCAGCTCGTCCCAGTCGTCGCTACCGTCGTTGGGGTCGTTCATGGGTGGATTTGTCAGTGTGCGCAGGCGGGCCGGGAGTCGGCCCGTGACGGCAACATCTTATCGCGCGACCGCGGCGCCGGAAACGTCGGGCTGTTGTAGTGCCCACGCGCGGGACGGCCGTGCGAGGCTCACTTCGACGACGCGGTCACCGGCCTCGGCCCCGTACCCGTCGGCCAGGGCGCCGGCGGTGTCGCCGTCGGCCAGTTCGTCGCGCGGCACCAGGAACACGTCCGGGTCCCAGCCGCCGGCGGCGCCGAGCTGGTCCGCGAGCAGGCCCCAGGCATCGACGGGCAGCGGCAGCCCCGGGAGCAGCTTTGCGAACAGGTCCGTGACGGCCCGTTCGAGGCACTCACGGGGCGGAAGAACGTAAAAGGTGGCCATTGCGTTCCCTCGCGGTGGTGACGGGAGGGGTATCGGCCGGTGCGACAGCCGCGCGTGTCTCGAATGGGTTGTTCCAACTGTGCCGACGGCTCCGCATTGCGGAACAACCGGCACAGCTTACCATCCGCGCGGGCTACTGTTTGAAAGGGCTTGGGTCAAAAGTCCGATCGAGGGCGTGAATACGGCTTAACCGAATTCAGGCGTGAAACGATCCGAGCGGGGGTTCAGCCGGGCTTTTGGGCCGTGTCACAAGCCGAAGCGTTTCGCTCTGGCCGGACCGGATAGAGAACGAACGGCCCTGACGCCCCGGCCGGTTGGAAGCCCAGATCGTTGCCCAGAGTCACCACCGTTCCGACGATGTGGTCGCTGCCTTCCAGAGCGTAACCCCGCAGGACGTAGGTCGCGGCGGGGTTCTCGACTGTGATCTTGAGTTCAACTCCCTCAGGAAGTTGTATGCCGTCCGGGAACGGGCCGGCTGCCGATGTCACGGTTCCGGTAATCTTGAACTCGATTGTTCCCAGTTTGGCTGCCCCTGTTATCTTCCCGCCGTCCGTTGTCAGTTCCATGATCGCTCGAGGCGCCCACGGGGCGGCGATCAGCGGTAGTCGTTTGATTTCGGGCGGCACCTTCCGGACGACATCGGCAGGAAGTGCGACGAAGCTCTGGTAGTACCACGAGCCGTTGAGCGGTTCCAATGTCTACCTCCGGGTGAGTGCTCACGATCGCCGAACAACGGGCGCGCCGGCCCGGGCGAGCCATCAGAATGGCAAGCTAATAAACGACTAGCAACAACAATAAAGCGGATTATTTGAAGAAGAAATGGTAGCTGAATGGAAGGGGGCGCGACTTCGTGTTCAGAAGACAGATTTTGACAGGATCGACAGGATTCACCGGATGAAGACAGGCCGATTAAAAATCCTGTTCATCCTGTCGATCCTGTCAAAATCGTCTGGGTTCAGCCACCGCGTATTGGTTCTCCCCACCTCTCGCTTCGGCGGCAGTAATGTTACCCAGGGCAAGGATTCATTCCGCTACCAGTTCCAAGGCATCCGAGACGAGGTGTCGGTCGCGCGGGTGCAGCACAGCGCGATTGCGGGCCGGATGCTATTTTACTCGAACTCGAAACCACAGGCCGCGCGGGCGCTTGTCACCAATCGGTGGGAATTAGCGCCTGTTGGCATCAGCCGGCCGCCGCGCGCTCGGCACACTTCCGGTTCAGGTACCGCACCAGCACGGCGGCGTGGGCGAGCGGCTGGGTCGCGTCGTTCGGGTCGCCGTTATCGCCGACGTCGTGGAAGTGCTGCGTGACGCCCGCGAACGCGGCGTCGATGAACGCCCGGATCGGCTCGGGCGGGATGCGGTTCTCGATCACCCATTCGTAGGTCGGGACGTAGATCCGGCGCCGGGCCTCGACCACGCCGAGCAGCTTCGCTCCGAACCGGTGCCCGGACGGCTTGCCGCCGCGCTTCGCACCGGGGCCGCGAAAGTACCGCGGCGCGGTCTGCCCGCGGATCACCTTCAGCCCCTGCCACACGCCCTCGACCGTGTCGCTCGTCTCGCCGGGCGCGCCGGGAACCGGAACGCCGCCGTGAACCCACATCGGGCTAAGCTCGCAGTGCGGCGGCTCCGCGTAGCTGCTCACGTCGTACACCACGCTGCCCGCGGGCAGGTTCTCGACGTGGTACCGCGGCACGAACACGCACCGGGCGAAACGGGTGACACGGGACATCGGCAGCCCTCCCGCACCCCGACACCGTCCGCAACCGCCGGGTTCACCCCTTCGGAAACACCGCGACCGCGCTTCCGGCGGCGAGCACCACGCTGGCGGGTTGTGCCCCGTTCATCGGCGCCCACTCCGGACCGTACAGGGCGGCCCAGTCCACATCGGAGGTGAACTCACGCACCGGGTACACGTCCCACGCGGGGTGGTTCACCTCGTAGCGAATGAGCCTCCCGCCGCGCGAGGTGCCGAACCCCCAGGCGTGTTCCTTGAACCAGTGCTCGGAACTGTCCGGGGCGGGGCGAACGGCGGGCTTCGCGCCGACGGCACACAGCGAGTGAACCCGGCCCTGCCATTTGACCGTGTAATGCGCCGTGAGCGTGTCGGACGAGTCCGTGACGGCCATCGACATGCGGGCCGACCGGTACGGCTCGTTGTAGAGCACGCGGGCGAGGGTCGCGACCGTCCGTTGCGGCACGAACTCGCGGACGAAACACACCCCGCGCTGCCCCTGGTGCGAGACGTAGAACCGCAGGTTCCACTCCGGGAAGTTGCGGAACCCGGGCCAACCGATGCCCAGCACGCGGGTGTCGAGGAACTGAAACCCGACCAGGCTGCCCCAACACGCGCCGTCGCGGCGGTCGAGCTCACACCCCGGCGGCACCAGCGGGCGCAACAGCTCTTCCGGGATCGCGAAGTTCGCGAGGATCAGGTTCTGCCACCGGGCCGTCAGGAACGTGCGGCGCGACATCGTACCTCCGTCCGAGCGGTTCACTTGTGTTTCCACCAGTTCCGCCCCGCAGTTGGGGTCGAAAACTATCAACCGGCCGCTATCAGGCAACGTAACTCGGCGCACGAAGATATGGAGCCGCCCGAAGAGTTATCCGAGTTCGGTGACTCCCCGGAGCGAGCCGCACCGTTCGGAGGTGCGGCCCCGGAATTCCGGAGGAACCGCAACACGGAACGGTCAGACGCTCGGCCCGGTGCCGGGTGGACTTGCCGGACTCCCGGTGCGGTCGGTATTATTCCATTCTTCGGCAATGCACGTTATTTATGCCGGATCTCGCGCGATCTGCCGACGCGCGGCAAGGCCCGGCGGGTGAGTTTGCGGGTCATAGCGTACCAGTTTCTCGCTCCGCGGTGCCGCGGAGTGGGCGGCTATCGGCCCGTGGGAGTCAGACGTGACGGAATCTCTCATCGATCTGCGCGCCCTTTTGGTCGAGCGCGAGGACTTCGAAGGCGGCATGGTCGGTCGGCTCCGCGAGGGGCTGGCGCAGGGCGGCCCGCAGGTCCGGAACCTCAAAGACATCCTCGACACACTCAACAAGCGGCTCGCGGTCGCGGCGCCGCCCCAGCAGAAGAAGGTTCACCTGAAGATCGGGGTGGCCAGCTACTTCCTCGGCCACGTCCGCAGCGCCATCGACCACCTCAACAAGGCCGAAGGCCCGCTGGCGGCGTTCTTCCTGGGCCAGGCGCACGTCGCGCTGGGCCAGTCGCGGCAGTACAGCGAGGACCAGTCCGACACCACCGACCACTACGGCGAGGCCGTGAAGGCGTTCGAGCGGGCCGAGAAGTCCGGCTACGCGGCCCAGCAGGTGCAGCTCCAGCGCGCTGGGGTGCTGCGCCTCCAGGGGCACGTGGGCGAATCCAAGGCCATCCTCACGAAGCTGAAGGACGCCGCCGCCCACAACGCCGAGTACTACTACCAGGAAGGCTCGCTGGCCGAGGCCGAGGGCGACACGCCCCGCGCCGCGAAGTACTACGAGCGGGCCGTCGAACTGGAGCCGCGGCACTCCGCCTCGCTGTTCCGGCTCGGGTTCCTGAACGACCAGCAGGGCAACGACCACGAGGCCATCGGCTACTACGAGCGGTGCCTGAAGTACCCGCCGGTCGGCAAGGGCGTGCTGTACAACCTCGGCGTGCTGTACGAAGACAACGACATGTACGACAAGGCCGCGGACTGCTACCGGCGGCTCGCCAAGGCCGACCCGCGCGACGAGCGCGCGAAGCTGTTCGTGAAGGACTCCGAAGCGTCCCTCACGATGCACTACAGCCCGGAGGACGAGCAGCTCACCCAGGCCAACCGCGTCGTGCTCGAGATCCCGATCACCGACTTCGAGCTGTCGGTGCGGAGCCGCAACTGCCTGAAGCGGATGAACATCCGGACGCTCGGCGACCTCACTCGCGTCACCGAGCCGCAGCTCCTTGCGAGCAAGAACTTCGGCGAGACCTCGCTCGACGAGATCCGCGCCATCATGGTGACGAAGGGGCTGCGGATCGGGCAGTCGCTGGACCAGGGGCAGCAGTACGAGTTCCGGTACCGGCCGCAGCAGAACCTCAGCCCGGAGGAGCAGGCCACGCTCAACAAGCCGGTGAGCGACCTGAACCTCTCGGTCCGCGCCCGCAAGTGCATGAACCGCCTCAACATCGGCACGCTGGGCGAACTCGTCCAGCGCACCGCCGACGAGCTGCTGGAGGCGAAGAACTTCGGCCAGACCTCGCTGACCGAAGTGCGTGAGCGGCTCCAGCAGTTCAACCTGAAGCTCCGCGGGGACTGACCTTTTGAAGTGCGGAATGCGGATTTCGGAACGCGGAATTGAAGACAGAACACGGCACTATGTCCGTCGGTTCGCCTTTCTGCCTTCAATTCCGCGTTCCGAACTCCGCATTCCGCATTCGTTATGGCAATTTCCTTCACGCTCCACGCCACCGACGGCGCCGCCCGCGCCGGGACGGTCCACACCCCGCACGGCGACGTGTCCACGCCGGCGTTCATGCCGGTCGGCACGCAGGGCACCGTCAAGGGGCTCACCCCCGAGATGGTGCGCGACGCCGGCGCGCACATCCTGCTCGGGAACACCTACCACCTCGCGCTGCGCCCGGGCGACGAGATCGTGCGCGACCTGGGCGGGCTCCACACGTTCATGAACTGGAACCGCCCGATCCTCACGGACTCCGGCGGGTTCCAGGTGTTCAGCCTCGCGGGACAGGTGAAGATCACCGACCACGGGGCGAAGTTCAAATCACACATCGACGGCTCCCCGCTCGAGCTCACCCCGGAGCGGGCGGTCGAGATCCAGCAGAACCTGGGCTCCGACATCGCGATGGTGCTCGACGAGTGCCCGCCCGCCGACGGCGCCCCCGAGGTCATCCGCCGCGCGGTGACCCGCAGCATCAAGTGGGCGGAGCGGTGCAAGCGGCACCACTCGCGGCCCGGTCAGGCGCAGTTCGCCATCGTGCAGGGCGGGCTGAACCTCACCCTGCGCGCCGAGTGTGCCCGCGAACTCGTGGCGATGGACTTCCCCGGCTACGCCCTCGGCGGCTTCAGCGTCGGGGAGGCGCCCGAGGCGATGCACGCCGCGCTGCCGGCGTGCGCCGCGTGTCTGCCCGAGAACAAGCCCCGGTACCTGATGGGGGTGGGGCGGCCACAAGACCTGCTCGCGGGCGTCGCTTCGGGCATCGACATGTTCGACTGCGTGATGCCGACCCGCAACGGCCGCAACGCCCTGGCGTTCACCGACGAGGGTCCGGTGCGGTTGCGGAACGCGAAGCACCGGCGAGATCCGAAACCGCTGATGTCCGGTTGCGGCTGTTACTGCTGTGCGAACTACTCGCGGGGTTACCTGCACCACCTGTTCGCCGCCGAGGAGATGCTCGGCCCGACCCTGCTGAGCCTCCATAACATTAGCTTCTACTTGAACTTAATGGCGGACGCCCGGAACGCCATCCGGGCCGGACGGTTCGCCGAGTTCCGGGCCGGCTGCCTTGCCCGGTGGACTCCCGCTTCCTAGACTGAGCGTTCCGATTGTAGCGAATAGGGTTGCCGCCGACCCGCCGGCCGAGACACCATCCATGACGTCGTTGCTTCTGTTCGCCCAAGAGGGACCGGCCCCGCAGCCGCCGGGCGGCTCACTGCTGCCGCTGTTCGTCCTCGGCATGGTGGTGATGTTCCTCATGGTGGTCGTGTTCCCGGCCCAGCGGCGCCAGAAAAAGGAACAGGACAAACTTGTCTCCACGCTCAAGCGGGGGGCCAAGGTGCTGACCAACGCGGGCATCGTCGCCACCGTCGTGTCCGCGACGGACGGAGAGGACGAGATCGTGATCCGCTCCGAAGACACCAAGCTGCGGATCAAGCGGAACGTGGTCGTCCAGATCCTCGGATCGGACGAAGCGGCCAAGTCGTAGACCGGAACCCCGGAGTGCGGAACTCGAACCCGGACCCGCCCGCCGCGATGCGGCGGGCGCAGGGATAGGAAACGGAACGCCATGCAACGGAACTTCATCCGCGGGCTGCTGGTCTGCCTGATCCCGTGCCTCGTGGCCGCGATATTCGTGGTGCGGCCCGAGAAGTACCGGCTCGGCATCGACCTCGCCGGCGGCACCATCCTCGTCTACGAGATCAACCTCGAGCGCACGAAGGCGCGCAAAGAGGTGCAGGGCGAAGCCGGGGCCGCCCCGGCCGCGGCGTCCCAGCCGGGCGCCCGGCCCGAGGGGCTCAGCAGCGAGGACATGAACGCCCTCGCCGCCCAGATCAAGCGCCGCATCGACCCGACCGACATCAAGAACGTGACGGTCCGCCCGAGCGGCAACAGCCGCGTCGAGATCATCCTCCCGACCGGCGGCGCCACCAGCGGCAACCGCGAGAACTTCTCGGCCGAGGGCATTGAGGAGGTGAAGCGGCTCATCTCCCAGATGGGCGTGCTGGAGTTCCGCATCCTCGCCAACGGGATCGACGACCAGGCCGGCCTGATCGCCGCCCGGCAGTTGCTCGAGGGCAAGTCCGCCGGCGAACTCGAGGACCGCGCCCGCAAGGGGCTGCCGCCCGAGGCGCCCGCCGACGAGTTCAACGTGGACATCGGCGAGAGCAAGGCCCGCGTCCGCTACGTGTGGTCCGAGGTCGGGCCGGAGCAGCGGGAGACGCTGGGCCTCAGCAACGCCAGCGAGGGGAGCGGCGGGCTGTGGGGCGTGCTCGCCGGCCAGCGCGACAAGCCGGTCGCGGTGCGCGACAACGCCCCGGCCGACTACGTCAACTGTAGCATGCTCCTGTTCAGCCGCAAGGTCCTCAGTACCGACCAGCTCGCCAAGGAAGATGCAGACGCCACGCGGATCAAAGCCGAGAACCCGGGCAAGACCGAGGCCGAGATCGAGGCCCTGGTGAACCGCAAGAAGTACGAGTACTTCGTGCTCACCCGCGTGTCGCCGGAGGACTCGCTCCGCGTGGGCGGCGAGATCACCATCAGCGCGAGCGCCGGCCAGGACGCCAAGCTGAGCCCGTCCGTCGATTTCCAGTTCAACTCGGCGGGCGGCCAGCAGTTCACCAAGATCACCCGCCGCAACAAGCCCACCGGCAGCACCACCCGCAACCTTGCGATCCTGCTCGACGACCGCGTGGTGTCGGCCCCGACGCTCCAGAACGAGATCGGGAACCGCGGGCAGATCACCGGCAAGTTCGACCGCAAGAGCGTGGACCGGCTGGTCCAGATCCTTAAGAGCGGGGCGCTCTCGGCCGAGCTGCGCGAGAAGCCGGTCAGCGAAAACACCATCGGGCCGACCCTCGGCCAGGACACGATCGTCCGCGGGACCACCGCGGTCGGCGGGGCGTTCCTCGCGGTGCTCGCGTTCATGCTCGTGTACTACCGGTTCGCCGGGCTGGTCGCGTGCGTCGCGCTGTTCGCCAACCTGCTGCTCACCATCGGGTTCATGGTCGCGGTGAACGCCGCGTTCACGCTCCCCGGGCTCGCCGGGCTGGTGCTCACGCTGGGCATGGCGGTGGACGCCAACGTGCTCATCTACGAGCGGCTCCGCGAGGAGCGGAACCGGGGCGCCAACATCGCCACCGCGCTCCGCAACGGGTACGAGCGGGCGTTCCTCACGATCATCGACACCCACCTGACGAGCATCTTCACCGCGATCGTGCTGTACACCTTCGGCAACGACCAGTTGAAGGGGTTCGCGATCAGCCTCACGGTCGGCCTCGTCATCAGCCTCTTCACGTCGCTGTACATGACCCGGCTGATGTTCGACTTCTGGCTGCACCGGAAGTGGCTGACCGACCTGAAGATGATGCAACTGTTCGCCCGGCCCAACTTCCACCCGATGAAGATGCGGTACGTCTTCTTCCCGCTGACCGCGGTGCTGACGGTGGCGGGGCTGGCGGTGTTCGTGGTCCGCGGCGAGGCGGGGCTCAACGTCGACTTCCGCGGCGGCACCGTGTTCGCCAGCAAGCTGAAGGCCGACGAGGAGCGCGGCCTCACCAAGACCGGCGACGGCAAGGACGGGTTCCGCGAGTTGCTCGGCGAAGAGGCCCAGAAGAAGCGCCTCGAGGTGGGGGCGGACCACGATGCGGTCCTCTGGACGAACCGCCCGTCCGGCGACGAGCGGGTGAACGTGTGGAAGTACACCATCACGTACAAGGACGGCACCCGGAGCAAGGTGCGGCTGACGGCCAAGCCGGGCGGCCCGGACGCCACCGAAGACGAGATGCGCGCGGACGTGCGGCAGCGGGCCGGCCAGCTCCCGGACGTGTCGGTGGAGCAGATGTTCCTCTCGGGCGAGAAGTACGAGATGGGCAAGAGCCGGTACTTCACCATTCGCACCACCGAGAAGCAGCGTGATTTGGTGCAGGCCGCGCTCGACCGGCTGCTCGTCAGCGACAAGGGTCAGTCGATCCTCGACGGGGCGACCATGACCCCCGAGCCGGTCACCGGCCCCGTGGTGCTGCTCAACTTCGATAAGCCGACCTCACGCAGCTTCGCCCAGGAGCTGTTCGAACGCGAGTTCAGCGACATCGGGGCCGCGCCCGAGTTCACGCTCACCGGCGTGGGCGAGGGGGCCGAAGGCCGGTTCAAGCAGATGAAGCTCGACGTGTCCCGCAACCAAACGCTCTCGCTGCTGGGGGCGGACCCCAAGACGCCGGGCCTCGATCAGAAGGCCCGCGCGGACCAGTTGAAGGCCCTCCAGGAGATCGTCGCGGGGGCGAAGCGGGCGTTCGACGCCACCCCCGAGCCGGAGCGGCTCGAGGTGTTCGACACCCAGCTCGCGTCCGACACCCGCGAGAAGGCCATGATGGCCATCGTCGCGAGCTGGGTGGCGATCCTGCTGTACCTGTGGTTCCGGTTCGGTAACTGGACGTTCGGCCTCGCGGCGGTGATCTGCCTCGTCCACGACCTGTGTTTCACCATCGGCGCGATCGCCGTGTGCCACTACCTGCACATGATCCCGGGGCTGGACTTCCTGGGCATTGAGGACTTCAAGATCGACCTGACGACGGTCGCCGCTCTGCTCACCCTGGTCGGATACTCGGTGAACGAGATCATCGTGAACTTCGCGCGGCTCCGCGAGGTGCGTGGCAAGAACCCGCAGCTCACCCCGCAGATGATCAACGACAGCGTCAACCAGACGCTGAGCCGCACCATCCTGACCTCGATGACGGTGTTCCTGGCGTCGATCGTGCTGTACGCGTTCGGCGGCGAGGGCGTCCACCTGTTCGCGTTCGTGATGGTGGTCGGCGTGCTGGTGAGCACCTACAGCTCGATCTTCGTGGCCAGCCCGCTCTTGCTGTTCCTCGGCGAGGGCCGGGACGCCTCCGCCACCCCGGACGAGCCCGCCGCGGCCGATAAGGAAGAGGGGACCGCGGCCACGGAAGAAGAAGTGGTCGAAGGCTAGTTCTTTAAGTCTCAGGTCACCAAGTCGCAAGTCGTCAAGCCGAAGACCTCCCATTAAGTGGGTCTTCGACTTGACGACTTGCGACTTGATGACCTGAGACTCAAGCTGCTTGGTAGTGCCTCGTGATCAGGTCGTTCTGAATCCACAGCAGCTTGCCGAACGCGCGAAGGGTTCTTGCCTCGGTGTCGCGCGGCAAATTGAGCCCGAGAACCGTCGCGGTCAGCGCATCGCTGACGAAGCCCATCAGGGCGTTCATCTGAACTAGCGGCACGTTCAAATCCTTGCTCCCGGCCTTCGGGGTGTGCATCTTACCCACCATGTCGAGGTACTCGACCATCTTGGCGTCGTAGGGCCGGGTCACCAGCGCCGCGAGGTAACGCCCCAAGTGCTGCTTACGGAACGTAATCTGTGCGTGATCCATTGTGAGGTGTTCGAGCGTGTCCGGCACGTTGCCGTCGTACCCGTGCTGGCGCGGAAGAAAGTGGCGCCACGTCGCGTCCTGCTGAAACAGCTTATCATACACGGCGTCCACGAGGCCCGGCACCAGCGGCGCCAGCAGCGGGGCGGCGCCGTGAATGGCCGCAATGTCGTCGGGGCCGAACCCCATGAACCCCGCGACGTAGCCGAACCGGTACCCGAGGTCCGATTCCAGCCGCGGTTCGTCGATCTTCGTCATGACTCGCTCCGGGAGAGTGCTCTGCGTGTCACGCCGCGCAGAGAGGAAACAGGAGTCTTTTATCCTATTTTCCGATTGCGGTCCAGTGGGTTATAGTGAAAATGTGTCGGGAGTAATGCACTGACGGGGGCCGCGGATGTTCTCGCGAACGGTGGAGTACGCGCTACGGGCGGTGGTCCATTTGGCCCACGAGGCGCCAAAGGCCCGGACCACGGCGCAGATCGCCGAGGCCACGCAGGTGCCCAAAGACTATTTATCGAAGATCCTTCAAGGACTTGCGAAAAAGGGCATCGTGGACACGCAACGGGGCGTCGGCGGCGGCGTGTCGCTCACCAAGCCCCCTCACGACCTAACGATCCTTGATGTCGTTAACGCGGTGGAACCGATCGAGCGCATCGCCACCTGTCCCCTGAACCTGCCAAACCACGGGCCGAACCTGTGCCCGCTGCACAAGCGCATGGACGCCGCGATGGCGTTGGTGGAGGAGGCGTTCCGCGGCAGCACGCTGGCGGAGGTGCTGGCAGACCCGACCAGCAACAGCGTCCCGCTGTGCGACGGGACCGGAGCGGTGCAAAGCCTTCGCGTGCGAACGAGCGAGTGAAATCTGTTCGGCGCAGGCGAGCGGTTCAACGCCGCAGGTGGGACCGGCGAGGCGGTTCGTCCGACGCCACCGACGTTGCTGGCAGGGCTCCAACGGTTCCTTGCCACGATCAAGGACATGCGCCGGGCCGTCCGATCTCGCCGTCGGTACGGTCGCGGAAGACCGGATCGCACATCGCTCGATACGGTTTCCCATCATGGCTGGAAACATTCGAGACGAATCTCGGCCGCTTGGTCGGTTTGGTTTTCGATGATAAACCAGGACGATCCGGCGGGAACGGTCAGCGACATCTCGAGTACCGGCTCTTTCGAGTCGACCGTCAGCAAAATGTCTGCCTTGTTGCCTTTTTGTCCGCTCTGGAGCGCTTTGTAAGCCCGGTCAGTCACGACCGTCGCGGCGAACGGCCCTGGTGCGGTGATCCGGAACGTGACCGTACCGCCCCGCCGGGACGTGATCTCCCGTGTCCACTCTTTCTTGGCGGGTATCTCTTTCTTTTGATCGAGGAACGCCTTTTTGGTCTCGTTTCCGCCGGCGTTCGCGTTCGCCTTCTGGTCCGCGACCGCACCGCTCGGTTTCGGCTCGCCGGCTGCGTGACCCTCGACCGCCTTCCCGGCCGCGGTCGGCGTGCCCGGCTTGGAACCGCAACCGACCGAAAGAATCATCGCAACAGCAGTTGCCCCGGCACAACGAATCGTCTTGCAAGTCCGCATCAATCGCCACCTCGTTGTCGAATACACCGGCGCTGCCGCTGGCAGTGTATCGCGCGGGGCGCTCAGGGGTTGTGAAGAACAGGTGCGTGCCAACTGCCCGGTGCCGTTTCCGCGGCGGGAGCCGAGCGTGTGCCGGTACATCATCGCATCAATCATGCGGCGCCTGATTCTTTATGAATGCGAATCGCTGGCCAATGAGAGTCGTACATATTGTGAGTGATAATGCAGATGGTCGGCGCGTATATGGATCACCCCATGTGTCGAACTCAAGTAACGTAAGCGTTCACAGTTGATATGGATGTATCTCAATAGCCGACGAGAGCCGGGCTCATCACCGATGGTTGTTATGTCGGGACCGGGATCAGGGTTGGTGGGGTTGCCCCGGTGCGGTGTGCGGTGACGGCGTCGGTAAGGAACGCGAGCACGTTGCGGCCCTGGCGTCGGCACGAGGCCATGACCGTGAGGATCCGCTCCACGAACCGGCTCCCGGTCTCGCTGTCGGTGCCGAAGCTGGTCTTGCGCCAACACACCGCGTGGCGCACCTCGCGCTCGGCCGCGTTGTTGGTGGGCTCGACCCCGGGCACCCGGACGAACGTCCACAGCGACGGCTCGACGGCTAACAACTCGCGGCACACGGCGGCCGTCTTGGGGCACCCGCACCGGGCGCCCCGCTCCAGGTGCGCGCGGACCCGGGCCCGCACCGCGGGAGCGTATACGCGAGCGAACGTGGACCGGGCCAACGTGCCGTCCCGCACCCGGTACCAATGCTCGAACAGTTCGTCCGAACCGGCCAACAGGTCGGTCCCGAGCCCGGACCCCGTGTTGGCCCGATCGACCATCGCCTGGAAGTCCCGTCGCAGATGGGCCCAGCACACCTGCCGCCGGTGCACCGGCAGGTGCGTGTACACCGGGTAGCGGTCCGTCGTGTGCACCTGGGTGGACCCGTCCCGCAGGTCGTCGAATGCGCTCCGGCTCCGGGTCCGGCGGATCAGGAACGCCACCACCAGCGTGGTTACCGCGACCCACAGCCACGCCCGCTGATGCCCCTGCTTCCAGCCCGTCTCGTCCACGTTGGCCGGGTGCCCACGGGTGTACGTGAGGGCCTCATCCGCGATCGGCGCCAGGGCGTGCGCGGTCCGATGCTGGAGCTTGCACACCTGAGCCGGGCTCAGCGGCAGCCCGAACAGGTCCTCGAACAGGCGGCTCACGGCCCGCTTGCCCAGGCGGCACGACCCGGTGAGCATGGCGGACACGGCCTGGGCTCGGGGCCCGTACCCGGTAACCGCGCCTGCGGGCATCGCGGCGGTGGTGGTGGTTCCGCACTGGGGGCATTTGAGCCGGTGGCACCGGTACTCGACCACGTGCGGCCGGATCACCGGGATCTCGTGCACCTGGTGAACGAGCGGGCTCGGATCGTCCCCGGTCAGTGGGTACCGACACCCACGGCACGCGTCCGGCTTGAGGGCGTGCACCTGATCGGGCGGCAGAACGGTGCGTTCGGCTTTGGGATGCCCCGGTTGCCCGCCTCGGCGCTTCCCCGAGGGGCTTTTGGGCGGGGCCGGTTTCACCTGCGGACCATCGGACGACGGGGCTGGGACGAGTTCGACGAGTTCTGATTCAGACGGGCTTCGAGGTCGGTGATCTTCGCCTGGAGAGTCGTGATCGTGGCTTCCAACGCGCGCGCCGTGACTTCCAGCGCGCGAATGTACGCCACCACCGCAGGCGGCATATCACTCGGCAACTCCGGTGCTTGAGGAACGGGTGTCATCGCGTGCGTTCGATTACGGAACACCGGCTCTTGAGACAACCCCGCGCAAAATCGACTCAAAAGGACCGGAAAAATGCACGGCCCGCACCCCGTGAACGGTTACCAAGTAACGGTCAACGGACTTGGCTCGCGCCGTTAAATTACAATCATAAATGTCGATGTGTTGTGATGGGTCTGGTACATATGCGGACTGACGCCGTGCGCCGCCGACTTGTGATTCGACCAGAGAACGACGAGACACCGGCACCGCGTCTTGATGCCCGTTCGTCCCCATCGCGCTTGGGATTCCAGGGCATTGGCCCGAATCGAGTCGTGCGGCCGTGCGGCCCTCATTTGGCAAGCGGGGCGGCCCGGAGGGTCGTTGAGGTGGCCACCGGCAGAACGTGCGGCGGCAACGGGCCGGTGGACGCGATCCCGCGAACGGGGTGACACGAGCGACCCAGGCTTTACCCTCACTCCTCGTTAAACGTTGGCGCCACGCAAAAATTAAAAAAGTTAACTCGCTGGACACGCCGATCAGTTCGTGTAGATTTGGTTATTACCCGAGGCATACTCGCGTCTCGTGGTACAGCCCGTTATCTCCTTCGCTCAACAGTCCAATCTTTTTTACCCTACTCTGCCGGTTCTATACCGGTAGGTCGACCCGCGCCGTCACCCTTCTCCCCTCGACGCGCGGCTCGCGGAGACTCGTTCATGAATCGTTCCTTTTCAAGGAATAGGCGCCGGCGCGCCGGGTTCACGCTGATCGAGCTGTTGGTCGTCATCGCCATCATTGCCATTTTGATCGGGCTCCTTCTGCCCGCCGTGCAGAAGGTGCGCGAGGCCGCGGCCCGCACCCAGTGCATCAACAACCTGAAGCAGATGGGCCTCGCGCTGCACTCGTTCCACGACGCCAACCAAGTGCTCCCGCAGGGCCAGTCGCCGTGGTCGAGCTACAACGTGTCCCCGTACGAGGGGGCGTGGTCATGGCAGGGCTACATCCTGCCGTACATGGAGCAGGACAACGCCTACAAGCAGGCCAAAGCGTGGCAGAACGCGTCGAACACGTACTCGTGGAACAACCCGACCGCGGCCCTGAAGATGAAGCTGTACACGTGCCCGGCCGACTCCCGCGGCCCGGTGTCGTACCCCGGTGCGTCCGCCGGCCTCAACGTCGACCAGGCGCTGACCGGGTACCTGGGGAACTCCGGCACCACCTCCGCGTCCAACGACGGGGTGCTGTACATGGGCTCGAAGGTCACGCTGGTGGGGATCTCGGACGGCACCAGCAACACGCTCCTGGTCGGCGAGCGGCCGCCCAACTCGAACCTGGAGTTCGGGTGGTGGTTCGCGGCCTACGGGTACGACGGCAAGGGCAACGGCGACTGCGTGATGACCTCGAACGACGTCGCCATCGCGAACTACTTCAACAGCAACTACGGCTGTAACACCACGACTATGGCCCAAAAGGTCGGGCTCCAGACGGGTAACCCGAACGTCGGGTGCGACGCGGCTCACTACTGGAGCTTCCACACCGCCGGGGCCCAGTTCCTTATGGCCGACGGGTCGGCCCGGATGATCACCTACGCGAACAACGGCATCCTGCCGGCGCTCTCGACGCGGTCCGGCGGCGAAGTGTTCACTTTGAACTGAGTTCGACCCCTCACGCCGCCCCGTGGCTTCAGACCGCGGGGCGGTATTTCGTTTCCGTATTGCTCCTTTCGAGACGACGTTATGAGGACGGCTCTACTAGTTCTCGTGTGTGTGGTCGGCGTGGCCGGTTTGTCCGGGTGCGGCGGTTCGGACCCGACCCCGGCAGCAGGGGTGAATGCGCCTCCGGTTCAGGACTCCGGAGCCGGGGCCAAGAAGGGCGGCCGCCTCCCAGCCCCGAAAAAGTGAACTTCCGCCGGCCGCAGGTTGCTCGCGGCCGGCGCCCGGTCCTTTCCTCCTTGCGACACCCGCGGGCATATTGCCAACCGGCACCTCATCACGACGCTCTTGCACTTTCGCCGTTGAAGCGCCGAACCAACTCCTTCCACACAACGGGCGAAAACGCGATTCGCCGTGTGCCTCGGCTTGCGCCGCGATACACTCGGGCTCGCCGCATCGGAGCAGGTGGCACGGGCACCGCCCCTGAACAACCGCAGCGGCCCTGATTACGGTTCCCGGAGTCGATATGCGCTCGATCCTGTCCGCACTCGCGCTCGTGGTGCTTGCGGCACCCGCGCTCGCGGCCGACCGGCCGAACATCGTCGTCATGATGACCGACGACCAGCGGCACGACTACATGTCGTGCGCCGGGCATCCGTTCCTGAAAACGCCCAACATGGACCGGATCGCGAAGGAGGGCTTTCGCTACACGAATGCGTTCGTGACGAACGCGCTGTGCGCCCCGAGCCGCGCGACCCTGATGACCGGTCAGTACTCGCACCTCAACGGCGTCCGCGACAACATGGGCACGACGCTCAACCCCAACGCCCCGTGGCTCCCCGACGAGTTGCGGAAACTCGGCTACGAGGTGGCGTTCTGCGGGAAGTCGCACGTTCCGGGGCACTTTCGCGACAAGACGTGGGACTACTACTTCGGCTTCCAGGGGCAGGGCAACTACCTGAAGCCCTTGATCGCGGAGAGCGGGCCGGACGGGAAAATCGGCCCCGACAAACCTTACGACGGCTGGATCGACGATGTCGTCACCGACAAGGCGCTCGCGTGGGTGAAGAAGCCGCGGGCCAAGCCGTTCGCGCTGTTCCTGTTCTTCAAATCGCCGCACCGGGCGTGGCAGCCGGCGGCGCGGCACAAGGAGTTGTACGCCGGCGCGGCGGTGAAAAGGCCGGCCCTCTGGGACGACCCGGGGCAGGGCAAGCCGCGGGCGTTCCTCCAGGCCGCCAACATGATCGGGCAGTACCCGGACACCAAGGACTACGACGGCATGATCCGCGACTACGCGCGGTGCATCACCGGCGTGGACGACAACGTCGGCAAAGTGCTGAACACGCTGGACGAGCAGAAGATCGCGGACACCACCGCGGTGATGTACACCTCCGACAACGGCTTCTTCCTGGGCGAGTGGCAGCGGTTCGACAAGCGGTTCATGCACGAGCCGTCGGTCCGCGTGCCGCTGCTTCTGAAGGTCCCCAAGGCGCTGGCGAAGGAATGTGTTCCGCCCGGCTCCCAACCAAGCGCAATGGTGATTAACCCCGACATCGCGCCGACGGTGCTGGAGTTGGCGGGCGGGGCGCCGCCGAAGGCGATGCAGGGGCGGAGTATCCTGCCGTTCGCGCGAGCCACCCCGGCGGGACCGCTGCCGCCAGAAATGGCCCCGCGCGAGGCGTGGTACTACGAGTACTTCGAGTTCCCGGACCCGTCGCACAACGTGGAGAAGCAGCGCGGCGTCCGCACCACGAAGTGGAAGCTGATCCACTACTACGACCCGCCGTTCAAGTTCAAGGACGCCTACGAGCTGTACGACCTGGAGAAAGACCCCGAGGAGCGGGTGAACCTCGCGAACCGGCCGGCGTTCCAGGGGACGGTGAAGGAGCTTCAGGAGAAGATGGCGGCGCTGCGCAAGGAACTCGGCTCGACCGACGCGAAGTGACGCCGCGTGGCGTGGTTCTGGCGCGGAAGGCGATTCGCCTTGGCTATATCTTTGTGGCACAGACATTCCTGTCTGTGCGGCGCGACAAGGTTGCACAGACAGATCTGTGTCACAAGAAACAGGCACTACCAGCCGGATCACGTAGCTTGGTGGTTTGACAACCCACGGTCGAACCGCCCGTGTCCGCGGGCACACACAACTCTTTCGCCGCCTGCGCGTCGCGGTTGACACGGCTTCCGCAGAAGTGGTAGAACCCCCCGTCTGCACCGAAGGATCGACCCCGAACGCAGGAAGCGCTCATGTCGCAGGTGCGCACCGCACCGTTCGAACCCCGCGTCGCCCGCCCGGCCGTGCCGGACGGGCCGGACGTGTCGGTGTGCATCGCCAACTGGAACTGCATCGAACTGCTGCGGCGCTGTCTTCAGTCGCTGTTCGAACAGGACCAGGGCGCCCGGTTCGAGGTGATTATTGCCGACAACGCGTCCACCGACGGAGCGGCCGACATGGTCGCCGCCGAGTTCCCGGACGTGGTCCTGATCCGCAACGCCGAGAACTACGGCTTCGCGCGCGCCAGCAACCAGGCCGCCGCGGTCGCGACCGGCCGGTTCTTGTTCTTCCTGAACAACGACACCCTCGTTCCCGAACACACCCTCCGGCGGTTCCTGGACCTCGCGGAGGCGAACCCCGGTGCGGGCATGTTCGGCCCGCGGCTGCGCGGCGCCGACGGCGAGTTTCAGATCTCGTACCGGCGCCGCCCGACGCTCGCCGCGCTGCTGCACCGGATCGCCCTGTTGCGCTGGACCGGGCTGTTCCGCCGCGCATACTACGAATACCGCCGCGACACGTTCGACCCCATGAAGGCGCGCGAGGTCGAGGTGCTGATGGGGGCCGCGGTGTTCCTCTCCCGCACGGTGTTCGACCGGGTCGGGCGGTGGGACGAGGCCTACTGGTTCGGGGTCGAGGACATCGACCTGTCCACGCAGGTGAGCCGGTTCGGGCCGGTGCTGTACGCCGCGAGCGTGGAAATCGTTCACTACGGGCGCGCGGCGGGCCGCACCAACATCAACTTCGCGGCCCCGAACGTGGCGATCGGCTACGTGCATTACTTCCGCAAGTGCGGCACCGGCCCGCTCGCGCTCTTCGCGTACAAGGCCCTGGTGACCATCGACGCCCCGCTTCAACTCACCCAGAAGCTCGTCGAGGCGGTCTGGCGGCGGGCCACCGGGCAGCGGGCGAAGGCGCACAACAGTCTGGTCGCGGCCCGCGGGCTGTGGGCGTTCCTGCGCCGCGAGCTGCTCCGTTTTTGGAAGGCGTGACATGCGTACCCGCGACCTGCTGCGGTTCGTCCCCGGGCTGTCGAAACTCGCCCACGCGCTGACCGCTCGGGAGCGCGAGAACCGGCTACTCACCGAAGAATGCTGGCGGCTCGCGGGCGAGAACCACCGGCTGAAGGCCCGCTCCGGCGCCCGCCCGGCCCGTACCGAACCGGGCGCCGCGCCCCCGCTCCCGCCCGAGGTGCTGCGGCTGATGGTCGCGGGGACCGGCGACGCGGAGTGGTTCCTCACCGCCGGCAAGCGCGCCGCCGATTCGCTCGCGGCGCTGCTGGCGCGCAACGGCGTGGCGCTTGAAGAATGTGAGGCGGTCCTCGACTTCGGGTGCGGGTGCGGGCGCGTGCTCCGGCACCTGACGCACCTGCCCGCGGCGCTGCACGGGTGCGACTCGAACCCGGTGGGGGTGGAGTGGTGCGCCGAGCACCTCCCGACCGCCCGGTTCGCGGTGAACGCGCTGGAATCGTCGCTCGATTACGACGCCGGCTCGTTCGATGTCGCCTACGCGCTCTCAGTGCTGACGCACCTGCCGCAGCCGCTTCAGTTCCACTGGATGCGCGAGCTGCGCCGCGTGCTGAAGCCGGGCGGGTTGCTGGTGGTCTCGCTGCACGGCGACGCGCTGGTCGGGAAGTTGAACCGGGCCGAACGCGCCGATTACCGGGCGGGGCGGCTGGTGGTACGTTCTGGGGAACTGGCGGGAACGAATCACTGCGCTGTGTTCCACCCGCCGGCGTTCGTGCGCGGGGTGCTGGCCGACGGGTTCGAGGTGCTGGAACACGCTCGCGAGGGCGCGAAGGGGAACCCGCCGCAAGACGCGTGGGTGCTACGCCGGAAGTGACGGCCGGAAATCGGGCCGAGAGCGGTAAAGATGGGCGGTCGGCGGGCGTATAACTCGGTGCACGGCCGCACCGGCCGGCTCACGACCCCGGGGCGGTCCCGATGGCGCCGTTACTGCGAATTCTCTGCACGTTCTTGCTCGGGCTGCTCCTGGCGGCCGCGCCGGCACCGGCGTTCGGCGGCGAGCCCGACGGTGCCGAGCCGCAAGAGGTGACTCGCCCGGACGCCCCGGCGGTTTCCGCGGCCACAGATCACGTCGCGCGGCCCCGCGCGATCGTCCCGCTCCCCCTCTTCACGGTCCGGCCTCCGGCCGACCGATCCCATAACGAACCCGTCCGTACACACGTCCGGCACTGCGTCTGGCGCGAGTAGCGTTCGCCCCCACCCCCGCTCTATTCGTTATGACCCGAACTCTTACCCGCGCACCGCCGGCGCGTGTCGCGCTGGTGTGCGCCCCACACCAGGAACAAGAGCCATGCGCAAATACGACCGCCGCTACGTTCACCGAATGACGCGATCCGATGCCGCCCGGGCGCTTCTGCCGAACCCGTTCACCCGGGTCGAGTTGCCGCCACCGGCGCCCCCGCAAACCCGTGTGCCGGGCGTCACAGGGCCGCTCAACGCGAGTCACGCACCCGGCACCGGTTCGCCCCCCGCTCGCTGAGCCCGGCGTCACGGGGTTCCTGCATCGGCCCCTGCCGGTTCGGGAGCCCCGCCGGCCGTCGGGCCGCGCCCCGGAGCCGCGGCCCACGCCGCGAGGTAAGCCCCCAACACCGGGGCTTCGGCGACTTTCGTGCTGAGAAGCGCCTTCGCGCCGGCGACCAGCGCGGCCTCCTGGTCGGAGGTGATGTCGCCGGTCATCACGCGGGTGCGGAGGAACACGAAGTAGGTGTCGAGGGCGTCGCACAGGCACCGGTCGTTGATCCCCGCAATTCCGTCGGCCGGCGCTGAGAACAGGCGGCCCGGCGTGCCGATCAGCTTCGCCAGCACGTCGAGACCGCCGGCCAGTTTGTACGCGCCGGAGTTGGTGAGCCAGTCCGACAGGTCGATCGGCCCCCGGTACCGGTCGCGCGCGAGGTAGTAGTCGCGGGCCTGAATTCCGTACCGGAACGCCGCCAACTCCAACAGGGGCAGATCGAACGCCCGGCCGTTGAACGTGACGAGCCGGGCGTTGTAGTGCGTCACCCCGAACCAGAACTGGTTCACGATCTCCCGCGGCCGGAAGTGCGGCGCGTCGAGGCACTTGAAGTTGAGCAGGGTGAAATCCGGGGCCACCCGGAGCACGCACACCGCCACCGGCGTCTGGAAGCTCACCGGGATGGGCTCGTTCGACTCCTGGGCGCGCCGGAGGGCGTCTTCGGGCGCGAGGTCTTCGCCCGGGTGCCGTACCGATGCCAGCAACTTCCCGTCGGGCACGCTCGCCCCGGCCACCACCAGGAACGCCGTGCGCGTGCCTGCTTCCGGTACCGTCGGGCGCAGGTTGGTTTCGGCCAGCGTCATAATGGTCACACCTCGACAGCAGTTCACATTGTACTGTCGTCCGAATCGGCGGACCGGTCAACGCGCCGGGGGGCAAAGGGGCCGGCACTTTCGGTATGCGCGGCGGCGCGTGCCGAAAGTGCCGGCGGCGCAAGCTATGCTGGTGGTGCGGGGCGCGATTCGGTCTTGCCCGCGACGCACCACGTGGGCACACTACCGCGCCCGGATCCCCTGAGTAGTGGTCGTTTCAGGAAAGGCCAGCCATGACGCTGGACCAGATCAACGCACGGCGGATTGCGATCATCAAGCCCAGCGCGCTGGGCGACATCGTTCACGCGCTCCCGGTTTTAACGGCCCTTCGCGCCCGGTTCCCGGTGGCGCGCATCACCTGGGTCGTGAACGCGAGCCTTGAGCCGCTCATCGCCGGCCACCCGGACCTGACCGACACGCTCCCGTTCGATCGGGGGGCGTTCAAGGGGCTCCGTGGCGGGCTCGCGGCCGCGTGGGGCTTCGCCGCGGAACTGCGGCGCCGGCAGTTCGACATCGTTATCGACATGCAGGGGCTGTTCCGCAGCGGGCTGATGGCCCTGGCGAGCGGCGCCCCGCGCCGGGTCGGGTTTCGCAACGCCCGCGAGGGCAGCCGGTACGCCTACACGCACAAACTGGCCGCGCCCGCGCGCACGGAGGGGCACGCGGTCGATCGCATGTGGGCCGTCGCGGAGGCGTTCGGCGTCGGGCACCTGCCGAAAACGTTCCGCGTGCCGGTGCGAACGGACGAGCGGATAACGGCGCGGGCCGAGCTGATGACGCTCCCGCGCCCGTGGGTGGCGGTCGCGGTGGGGGCGAAGTGGGTCACGAAGCGCTGGCCCGCCCCGCACTTCGCGGAGTTGCTGAACCGCGCGCAGTCGCATTTCGGCGGTTCCGCGATTTTTGTGGGCGGGCACGAGGACACGCCGGCCGCGCGGGAGGTGATGACCGGCCTGCGCGGCCCCGCGCTCGACCTCACCGGCCGGACCTCGCTCCCGCGCCTGTCGGCCGCGCTGTCATTGGCCGATGTGATGGTCGGCAACGACACGGGGCCGCTCCACCTCGCGGCGGCGCTGGGCGTGCCGTGCGTGGCGCCGTACCTCTGCACCAAGGTGGCGTCCCACGGGCCGTACGCGCAAGCCGCGAACTGCGTCGAAACGGCCGTGTCGTGCGGCGGGAGCTACATCAAGAAGTGCCCGAACATGGTCTGCCTGCCGGACCTGACCGCGGACCGGCTGTGGCCCAAACTGGCAGAGGTTCTCGACACATGGCAGCACGCGCGCAGCTCCCGTTCCGCCTGATCCTCGCGAGCGGCTCGTGGGGCCGCCGCTGGCTCATGGAGCAAGCCGGGTACCCGTTCGAGGTGAAGCCGTCCAACATCGACGAGCCCACAGAGGCCCGGTTGGGCGACTGCCGACACTACGTCGGCGAACTCGCGTGGCTCAAAGCCGAAGCGGTCGCACGGAAGGAGCCCGATGGGCTCGTCATCGCCGCCGACACGGTGGGGTGGCTGAACGGGAAAGTCGTGGGCAAGCCCGAAGACGAGGCGGACGCGCGGCGCATCATCAAATCCCTGTCGGGCACCGTTCACGAACTCTGGACCGGGGTGTGCCTGTGGCACCGCCCGTCGGACTTTCAGTTCTGCTGGCAGGAACGCAGCCTCGTCCGCATGGCCCCGCTCTCGGACGCCGAAATCGACGCCTACCTGAAGACGCGCAAGTGGGAAGGGTGCAGCGGCGCGTACTCGATCGAGTTCCCGCACGACCCCTACCTGACGATCGAAACCGGGAGCGCGAGCAACGTCGTCGGGCTCCCGATGGAGTCGCTCGAGAAGGCGCTGGGGTGGATGGCGAGAAGCTTAATGGTCCCTGCTTGAGCGAGATTTACCGTTGTTTTATATCGCAAGGTGGTGTCCTACACGCGTCGGGTAGTGTCCTGTTCGTCTTGCACGTGGCTAGTGATGCGTGGCAAATGGTTGCGCCGTTCGGTAGTGCTTTTCCCGCGCGTGCTGGGATCGGTCGTGGACGACCTGCGTCGGTTCTGTTGCCGGAATCCCGGCTGTGCGGGCTATGGGAACTTGACGGCGCTTCACGTGTAAGGGCACGCCCGGTAGGGACCCGGTTGTCCGGTGGGACTGCAGCCCCGGTACGGGCTTACGTGTTCGTTGACGGGTTGCGAAATGTAAGGGAACCACTCGGGTCCGGTTCCCTTCTATGTGGATCACGTTTGCGGTTCTTGGTTCGCCTTCGTTCGGCGGCCCAAAGGCCCGCGCCCCAGTTCAAGACGCGCTATGAGCACCACCGCCACCAGCGTTTACGACATCCCGGTCAAGGCCATCGACGGCCAGCCGACCACCCTCGAACAGTACCGGGGAAAGGTGCTGCTGGTGGTGAACGTCGCCAGCAAGTGCGGCTTCACCGGTCAGTACAAGGGGCTCGAAGAGCTGTACCGCAAGTACCAGGACCGCGGGCTCGCGGTGCTGGGCTTCCCGTGCAACCAGTTCATGGGGCAGGAGCCCGGGAACGAAGAGGAGATCAAGAGCTTCTGCTCGCTCAAGTACGACGTGACGTTCCCGATGTTCGCGAAGGTGGACGTGAACGGCAGCGCCGCCCACCCGCTGTACCAGCACCTCAAGGACGCCGCTCGCGGCACGCTCGGCACCCGCGGCATCAAGTGGAACTTCACCAAGTTCCTCGTAGACCGGAACGGCAACGTGGTGTCGCGTCACGGCCCGACCACCGGCCCGCAACAACTGGAAGCCGAAATCGAAAAGCTGTTGGGGTGACGTGATGAGCGACGAGGCGCCGAGGCCGGCGCCGCCTACTTCGCGGGTACGTCCCACAACTTCACGGTGCCGTCACCGCTAGCGGTCACGAGCGTTTTGCCGTCCGGTGTGAAGCCCGCGCCGAACACCGGCCCCCGGTGACCACTCAGCGCCTTCACCTCAGAGCCGTCGGCCCCCCACAGTTTCACGCTCCCGTCCTCGTGTCCGGTCGCCAGGAGTGTGCCGTCGCGATCGACCGCCACGGCCCGCGCGCCCCCGACCGCGGCGACCTTCGGGCGCTCGGACCGGTCGCCCAGGTTCCACCAGCGCGGCCCCCCGGTCGCCGCCGCCGCCAGCACCTTTCCGTCGGCTGAAACCGCCAGCGCGTGGACCCGGTGCTTCTCGACCGACAGTTGCCCCGTTGGGGTACCGGTCTGCCAGTTCCACAAGCGCACGCCGCCGTCCTCGCCGGCAGACGCCAGCGTCTTGCCGTCCGGAGCGAACGCCAGCGCGTGAACCCGGCGCGTGTGCCCCTTCAGCACCCGGACGGGCTTGCCCGCGGCCGTCCACAGCGAGACGAGGTGGTCGCTCCCGGCCGAGGCGAGCGTCTTGCCGTCCGGGGCGAACGCCACGCACAGCACCGCCGCCTCGGACGCCGTCACGACCGCCCCCGGGGCGCCGGTCGTGACGTCCCAGAGGCGCACCGTGCGGTCTTCGCCGCACGAGGCGAGTGTCTTGGAGTCGGGGGCGAACGCTAGGCCGGACACCTTCCCGGTGTGCCCGTCGAGCGTGAACCGTGAGGCGGTCGCGCCCGCGGCCCAGACGCGGACCGCGCCGGTGTCGCCGGCCGCCGCGATCAGCGCGCCGTCGGGCGACACGGCGACCACCCGCGCGCCGGTCCCGGCGCTCAGGCTGACCCGCTCCTGGCCGCGGGGCCACAACAGCCACGCCCCGGCACCGGCCGAGGCGAGCAGAACAAGTGCCACGACCGGGAGCCGCGCCCGGCGCGCAAGCGAAGCGTGTGCGGTGGTCATGTGGCTCAATAGTCCCCGACCACCTCGCCGCCGGCGCGGGTGCCGAGCCGCTCCCACGTCACCGGGTTGATCGTGTTCTGGATCACCCGCACGGACCCGTCGCAGAGCAGGAAGTTGACCCCCTGGGTGTGGTTGCTGTTGGTGTCCTCGACGTGGTCCAGCGGGTTGTTGGGCACCCGCCCGTCGGCCGCCTCGCCGGTGTTCGTCAGGCACAGCGTCGGCGGCCCCTCGAACTCGTAGTTCGGGTTCACCGGCGGGTTCGCGCAGCCGGTCACCGCGCCCACCCACGTCGTCTGCGGGGACCGGCGGCTCGCCCGCTCACCGACCATCAGCGTGTTGCTGGTGCCGTCGGTGATGTCGCCCACACGAACCTTGCTGTTGCGGAACAGCACCCCGTTGCCGCTGTCGGGGAAGCCGGTCACCTCGAACGTGCCGCCCACCCCGACGTAGTTCGCGAACGCTACGGAGGTGAGCACCGCGCCGCTCTCGTCCACCGCGTTGAACGTGGCGCCGGGCGGGTTGTCCGACGGGCACAGGAACACCGGCAGCGGGCGCACCCGGGCCGCGGCGTTCGCGGGGTCGCGGATGTCCAGGGCGTAGTTGATGGTGCGGGCGAGGTTGTCCTGCTCGATGTCCGGCAGCAGCACCGCGGCCCAACCCCACCCGGGGCCGGTGCCCTCGGCGTTGAGGGACGGCGCGCCCGACGTGAACCCGGCCGGGAACCGCTCGGTGCGGGAGTGGTAGCTGTGCATCGCTAGGCCGATTTGCTTCAAGTTGTTCTGGCACTTCAGCCGCGCCGCCGCTTCGCGCACCTTCTGGACGGCGGGCAGCAACAGGCCGATGAGAATCGCGATGATCGCGATCACCACCAGCAGCTCGATCAGCGTGAACCCGGCCCGGCGGGCGTTAAATGACATGATGTAACCCTCACGCCCGAAATTAGACGGCGTGAGGATCAAGATAACGGGCGTATTACTCAGTTCAACTCGAAAAGAGGAGATTTCACGCGATTACGACGCGGCGCTATTTTTTCCCGGGCGGGGCCAGCAGCGCGTCGGCCTTGGTGGGGTTCTTCTGCACGTAGTTCGCGACGCCGTTGAAGAACTCCAGGAACTGTTCGGCGCCCTGCTCGGCCACCCTCGGGGCGGCCGGCCCCAGGAGCCGCAGCGCGAGGTTCGCGGCCCGGCTGTCGCTCACCAGGAAGAGTTGCACGCTGGTGCTGAACGACGCCACCCCGTCCTTCGCCGCCTTCTGCGGGTGCGACAGCACCGCGACCGCCTTCACCGGGACGGACGGCGTGGCGGGGCCGGGCTTCACCTTCCCGGTGGCGTACCACACGCGCCCGTCCCGGAACGTGCCGACCGTGCGCCACACCACCTCGCTGCCGTGCTCGTCGGTCCACGAGAACAGCCCGTTGCCGGCGTCGGTGATCGGCACCGCCGGCACCTTCAGCCGCTGCCACGCCAGCGCCACCCGGTCCGGGTGGTCGAACAGCCACTCGTACATGGTGGCCGTGCAGATCAGGTCCGGGGCGGTGGCCTTGGTGGAGACGGTCGGCTTGTTCACGACGCTCATGACGGCGTCGCGGTAGTCCGCGTGGACCACGTCGGCGAGCCGGACCCGCACCGGCCCGGCGGTGTTGGGCAGCGCCGGCGCGGCGGGGGCGGCGCCGGGGACCGCGGCCGGCATCGCCGGCGGTTCGGCGCACGCCGCACCGCCGGCGAGCCCGCCGAGCAACACACTGAACGCTTTGGCAGTTCGGTTCATGGGCACCTTCGTCCGTGACGCCCGGAAATGGCGGTTCGCGCGGAACCGCGGCCTGCGGCCCGACTCAAGATCGAGCGCCGCGGGGCCGCGGCATCAGTAATTCCGGTTACCAGGGCCGGTTGCTCTTGCCCGGTTGCCGCGGGCCGGGGTACCCTCCGCGGCGCGCGCAGTCTGCCGGCGCGCCCCACAGTCGCGCGCAGTTGGAGGAGCCAGAGCCATGACGCCCCCGAAGAAGTGGACCGTTCGCGCCGCCGGGCTGGTGCTGACCGCCCTGACGGTCGTCGGGGTGTGGGCCGCGTTCAACGCCTCGGTGATCCGCGCGCGGTACGCGGCCCAGCAGCTCCGCACGGTCGGCACGGACCCGGAGCGCGACCAGTGGGCCGATGCCCTCGTGACCTACGGCGCCCCGGGGTTCGGGCGGCTCGTCGAGTGCGTGAAGACGGGCAACGAACCGGCACGCGCCGCCGCGGTCGGGGCGCTCGACCGGCACCTGAGCGCGCTGCCCGACGGCGACACGCGGGCGGTGACCATCTGCGCGGCGGTGATCGAGGCGTACCCGTCCTGCGGTCCGGAGGGGAAGGCGGGGGTGCTGCGGCTCGTGCCGACGGTTCTGAACCGCACCGGCGGGGCTTACGCCGACCGGTGCCGGGCGATCGTCGCGGAGTGCCTGAAGGCGCCGGAACCGGACGTACAACTGACGGCGGTGAAGATCGCGATCCACCCCGAGATCCGGCTGCGGGCGGAGGTGACGCCGCTGCTCGCGTCGCCGGAGCCGGCGGTGCGGAGCGCGAGCCTGTTCGCGGTCGCCGGTTCGGCGGACGGCGAGCCGGTGCTGCGCGACGAAGAACTGTTCAAGTGGCTCCACGACCCGGACCCGGGCGTGCGCCGGGTGTGCCACGACGCCCTGGTAAACCGCGACCGCACGGACGTGGAGATCACGCTCGGCCGGCGGCTCACGCACCCGGACGCCACCGAGCGACTGAAGCTGCTCTTGGACCTGCGTTACGACCACGACGTGGCCGACCCGGAGCAGTGGCTCGACCGGCTGAGTCGCGACCCGGAACCGGCGGTGCGCGCCGGCGCGGCCCGGGTGATGGTCGAGCTGGGGCGCGGGCGGAAGCTGCCGGTGCCGACCTGGGTGGGCCGGGTGGCGGACGCGGACCCGCACCCGACGGTGCGGTCGGTTGTCGACTACTACCGCACGCTGCCGCCGGACCGGCCGGAGGGCGTAGCGCCTGCGGGCGGACCGTGATCCGGTCAGAAGTCGTCAGGTCAGCAAGCCATAAAGTCACAAGACTTTTCCCCCAGCGGATTTGTGACTTCGCGACTTTCGACGAACGGACTTCGGACCGGAAGTTCTGAAGCGTTCGGCGATTTGTTAGTAGCAGATCGTATGGTCCGGCCGGTCAACGGTGATTACCGCCTCCGGCTACCGGAGTTACACGTCGCGGACGTGCCCCGTTGCTGGATCAAATGGCGGGGCCACGAGTTACGGTCCGAGTGACACCTTGAGGGGGGGAGGACATTCCTTTCGAGAGCCGTGGCGCAGTTGCCCATAATCCTGCAACGTACCGCTTGCGGTCCGAACAACACCCAGACTACGTGGCAGTGCATGATCGCCCGGTTCAGGAGGGGCAACTCCCATTCGTTGCCGATTCGGAGCCGTCGAGCCGACATTTTTTGCGTGGTTGGTGTTGACAGATGCCGGATGCCCGGACAATATGTTGCCAGAGCTCTGCCTCTTCTCTGTTCCGGCCCCACCGTACCGCGGCGCAAGCCGAGATACGGTGGGGTTTTCACATTCCCGAGTTCGGCACGCCTCACCGTGCGCTGGGGAACGAGGCTGGGACCGGGAGTGAACCCGATCGGCGAACGCGCGCGCCGGACCGCCCGCGCAAGCGAGCCGGGTGCCCGGCGCCCGGGGGTGCCGGGCGGCCCGCAGGCCCCGGACCGCCGTACTGACCTCTTTCGTCCGCCCCGTCGAATGGAGCTGGTGTCGTGCAAGCCCCCGTCAACCTCGACGACCCGACCCTCTACACCAACCGCGACCTGAGCTGGCTCGAGTTCAACCGCCGGGTGCTCGAGGAGGCCCAGGACCCGACCGTGCCCATGCTGGAGCGGCTCAAGTTCCTGGCCATCTTCAGCTCCAACCTGGACGAGTTCTACATGGTCCGGGTGGGCGGCATCCAGCAGAAGGTGCAGGCGAACCTACCGGTCGGGTCCGGGGCCGACCAGATGTCCCCGCGCGCGCAACTGGAGCAGGTCCGCGCCACCACCCGCGAGCTGGTCGCCGAGCAGTACCGGGTGCTGCACCAGGAGGTGCTGCCCGCGCTCGCCGCCCGCGGGATCGTGGTGCGCGCCACCGACCAGCTCTCCGACACCGACCGGGCGCACATCCGCGACCTGTTTACCCGCGAGATCTTCCCGGTCCTCACGCCGCTCTCCACCGACCCGGCGCACCCGTTCCCGCACCTGCACAACAAATCGCTCAACCTCGCCGTGCGGTTGCACCGGCCCAAAGACGCGGACCCGGTGTACGCCGTGGTTCAGGTGCCCAGCGTACTCCCGCGGTTCGTGGCCCTGCCCGGAGCCGGCAACGGAAAGGCGGCGACCGGCGACCCGGCGCCGCCCGCCCCGCTCGTGACACACGCCTTCCTGCCCCTGGAGGACGCGATCCGGCTGCACCTGGCGGAACTGTTCCCCGGACTGGAGAGCGTGCTCGCGGTCGCCTTCCGCGTGACCCGCGACAGCGAGTACGAGCTGGACGACGAGGTGGACGACCTGCTTGAGGAGATCGAGGCGCACGTGCGGGCGCGGCGCCGCGGGCACCCGGTGCGGCTGGAGATCGACGCCGGCGCGCCGCCCGACATGCTCACGTTCCTCACCGACGGGCTGAACCTGAACCCCGACGACGTGTGCCCGACGCCCGGCCCGCTGGACCTCACCGGGCTGTTCCAGATCCACGGGGTGCCCGGGTTCGCCGACCTGCGCGACCCGCCGTTCACCCCCGCCGCGGTGCCCGCGTTCGCCCAGGCCACCAACCCGTGGTCGGTGATCCGCGGCCGGGACGTGCTCGTGTTCCACCCGTTCGAGTCGTTCGCCCCGGTGGTGGAGTTCATCGAGGCCGCCGCGGCCGACGACCGGGTGCTGGCCATCAAGCAGACGCTCTACCGCACCAGCAGCGACTCGCCCATCGTGCGCGCGCTCCAGCGGGCCGCCGACCGCGGCAAGCAGGTGACCGCGGTGGTCGAGCTGAAGGCCCGCATGGACGAGGAGCGCAACATCCTGTGGGCGCGGGAGCTGGAGAAGTCCGGGGTCCACGTGGTGTTCGGGTTCGTGGGCCTCAAAACGCACTGCAAGGTGTCGCTGGTGGTGCGCCGCGACGAGGACCACTCGATCCGCCGGTACGTCCACCTGGGGAGCGGGAACTACAACCCGCAGACCGCCCGAGTGTACACGGACCTGGGGCTGTTCACCTGCAACCCGGAGATCGCCGAGGACGCGACCCTGCTGTTCAACCACCTCACGGCCAGCACCACGCTGCCGCCCATGCGGAAGCTGCTGGTGGCGCCGCTGCGGCTGCAAACGCAGATGATCGAGAAGATCGACCGCGAGGCCGCGAACCAGAAGGCCGGGAAGCCGGCGGGCCTGATGGTGAAGGTGAACGGCATCCTGGAGCCGGCGGTGGTGAAGGCGCTGTACCGGGCGAGCCAGGCGGGCGTGCGGATCGAGATCGCGTGCCGCGGGATCTGCTCGCTGCGCCCGGGGATCCCGGGGGTGAGCGAGAACGTGCGGGTGATTTCCGTGGTGGACCGGTTCCTGGAACACAGCCGGATCTTTTACTTCGAGAACGGCGGCGAACAGGAAGTGTTCGTGGGCAGCGCGGACTGGATGGACCGCAACCTGAGCCGCCGGGTGGAGGTGGTGTTCCCGATCGAGCAGGCGGACCTGAAGCAGCGGGTCATCGACATCCTGCGCACGACGCTGGCCGACACGACGAAGGCCCGCGAGCTGCTGCCCGACGGGCGCTACCGGCGGGTCGTGCCGCCGGAGGGGCAGCCCGCAGCGCGGAGCCAGTTGCGGTTCCTGGAACAGGCGAACGTGCCCCCCCCGTCCCCGCCCACCGCGCCCGCCACGCCCAAGCCGACCCGCCGCACGAAACGGCGGTAAAAGGTAGACGGGCTCACCGCCGAGAGAGGAACCTCTCGGCGGTGAGCCCGTCTACCTTGGTAGCGAGTTCTGCCGCACTCACTCGTTGCCGGTCTTCGGCGCGGCGGGCTTGGCCGGCGCGACGACCGGGGCCGAGGCGTGCGGGTTGGTCGGGGCCATGATCGGGTAGTCGCTCGGGCTGTACCCGCAGTCGCACTTGCCCCCGATGTGCTGGCAGCCGAGCCCGGCCGCCAGCGCGGTAATAACAGACAGTTGCGCGAGATATCGGCGCATGAGGTCAGCCCGTCCGTAGGCGTATTTTTATTTGCGAAGAGTTGTCCGCCCCACGGCCGCCGTCGGGGTGGGCGCCGGTCGCCCGGCGCTCAGACCCGACGGCAGCACGGGAGGGTGAACGCACCAACGGCCCGCTTCCGTGCGCGAACCACTGGCGGCCGGGTGGGCGTCGGACTCCGCCGCCACCGCACCCGACGCCAATCGTATCGACGCGCCGCGTTGCCCGGGTTCACTCGTTTCCGCCGAACCGCGCGGTTTCTCATCTCCGCTCGCCTAGACTAGCTGTGTCGGGGGAAGCGGACGCGCCGCCCAGACGCCCGGCATCTCGACCTCGGAGGCACCGAACCGCTTGGACGCCATCATCCTCGCCGCCGGAAAAGGCACGCGCCTGCGCCCGCACACCGAGACGGTTCCCAAGCCTCTGCTGCCCGTTCAGGGCCGCCCCATCCTCGACTGGATCATCGGCGCGCTGCCGCCCGTCGACCGGCTGGTGGTGGTCGTCAACTACCTGGGCGAGCAGATCGAGGAGTACCTCGCGAGGCAGCCGCACGTGAAGAACTGGGCGACCGTCCGGCAGACCGAGCCCCGCGGCACCGGGGACGCACTCATGAGCTGCAAGGGGGCCGTGCAATCGGATCGGGTGATGGTGCTCAACGGGGACGATCTCATCGGCCGCGCCGACCTGGCGAAGCTCGCGCAAGTGCCGATGGGCATTCTCGCGCACCCGGTGGGCACCCCGAAGGACTACGGGATCCTGTTCCGCAACCCCGACGGTACGCTGCACCACATCGAAGAGAAGCCCGAGGGGTTGGCCCCGCCGCAGTTGGCGAACATCGGCGGCTACGTGTTCCCGCGCCGGGTGTTCGACCTGACGCTGCCGCTGTCGCCGCGGGGCGAGTACGAGATCACGGACGCGGTGAGCCAGCTCGCGGCGGCCGGGGGCTTCCACGTGGTCGCGGCGGACTACTGGTTCCCGATCGGCAACGTGGAGCAGTGGAACGCGGCGCAGACTGCCGATGTGACGCCGGCCCGATGACTCCGAACGGAGTTGCTTCCGGTTGTGCGGCCGGGTGTTGAGTGTGGCCCGCTCGCTCCGCGAGCGGTACTTCGAGCGCCGAACTGCTTTGGGTGTTACAACTCGCGCGGCTTCGTAACCGCTCGCGGAGCGAGCGGACCACACTCAACACCAAAACCATCAGCAGGCGCAACTGACGCTAATGTCGCCCTGGTCCTCGTCCGAAACCGGTACACCGGTGACGAGCGACCAGTTGCGGAAGAACGTCCGCATGTTATCGCCACCCTCTCGGAAGAAGTCGGCCCCGGCGTCGGAGCCGAAGGACATGTGCCCCTCTTCGAGGCCGCTCCGCCCGACCTCAATGGCGTACTCGTAGGTGTGCGGGTCGGTGTCGCTCGGCGCGCCGACCTCGTCGTTCTCGTCCTTGTAGTCGTGGTAGTTGATGTCGCGGACGAACTGCTCGAGCCAGCGCACCGCAGCGGCGGTCTCATCCGAGTAGACCAAGTTCACCAGCCGCTCGGCCCGCGCCCGGCTCAGCGCCCCGTCCTGGCATTGCGCCAGCACCTCGGGGTCCGTACACCCGGCGTCCTGGAGCGCGTCCGCCAGGATCGGCAGCGCGTCGAACTCGCGCGCGTCCAGCATCCGCCGGCACAGCGCCAGCACCGTACCCGTTCGCCACGCCGGGTTCATACCTGCGCCCTCTTTCTCTGGGTGAGATAGTCCCGAATTGCCTGGTTCACTTCGGCGGGGGAATTGGTGGGGTACGCCGGGTGCGACCACTCGTGCCGCAGGGTGGTTACGGTGTTGGGGTACAGGAACAGCCAGAACCGCCGGCCGGCGGGGACCGGTTCGCGCAGGAACGGGTCAACGATCCCCACCGGCACGACGCCCGGTCCTTCCGGGTTCCCGCGCGGGTCAACGTGCTGGCCCGGCCGCAACTCGCACGGGGCCGTCGTGGGCGCGATGGCGACGTGGACCGCGTCGCGGCCCTCGTCGCCGTCGATCAGTCGGCCGATCGGCAAAGTCATGTCCCCTCCGCGGGTCCGGTCGCTCGTGGCGTGAGTGGTGAGTAAGTTACCGGAGCCGCGGGCCGGTCGCAATGTGCGCGGCAGGCCCTGCGAGCCTGGAACGGCCGCGCGATCAGCAGGTGCAACTGAACGTGATGCGCGCCTGCTGGTCGTCCGGAACCGCCACGCCGGTGACGAGCGACCAGTTGCGGAAGAAGGCCCGCCGGTTGTTGTCGCTCTGCCAAAAGAAGTGGGCGCCTTCGATGGACACGAACGTGATGTGCCCCTGATCGAGCCCGGTGCGGCCGATCTCGACGACGCTCTCGTAGGTGTCGGCCGGATTGCCCTCGGCGTCACAGTGATCGATGTCGCGGACGAACTGCTCGAGCCAGCGCACCGCGGCCGCGGTCTTGTCCGAGTAGACCAGGTTCACCAACCGCTCGGCCCGCGCCCGGCTCAGCGTCCCGTCCTGGCACGAGGTGAGTAGTTCCGGGTCCGTACACCCGGCGTCCTGAAGCGCATCGGCCAGGATCGGCAGCGCGTCGAACTCCCGCGCGTCCAGCATCCGCCGGCACAGCGCCACCACCGTACCCGTTCGCCACGCCGGGTTCATACCCCGCTCCTTACCTTCCGGCGACAGCGTTTACTGATCCGTTGCTTTCGGGGCCGGGAGCGGTTCCCAGCGCAGCCCGGGCACGGTGGCCCGCGACCGCCGCGCCAGCACCTCCCACGGCGTCCCCTTGTGGTCGGCCGCCACCTTCTCGAACCCTTCCTGTGCGGCCACCAGTAGGTCTTTCATCTCCTTGCGCGACGTGAGCTTGTCGCCGGCCGTCAGCCGCCACCCCGGTGCCCCGGGGGCCAAGTCCGGCAACGTCTCCGTTCGCACCCGCGCCAGCAGCAGGTTGTACTCGTTCAGCACCACCACCCGCAGCCGCACCTCCGCCAGGGTGAGGTCGTAGTGCGCCTGCCACCGCCGCGTCTCCTTCGCCCGGTGCCCCTCCACCGCCCGCAGCGCTTCCAGTTCGGCCTCCAACCTCAGCACCGCCTCGGCCAGCGGCTGTTGGGCGTCGCTGATCGTCTTCTTGGTACGCTCCGCGACCGGGGCGGCGAGCGGGGTCACGCCCTTCGCTTCCTTCCCGCCCCGCGGCCACACCTCGCGCACCGCCTGGAGCGAGCGAAGCACCGCCGCCCGCAACGGGTACTTTTCGGCGGCCTTGAGCACCTCTTCGACTGACACGTCCGGCGCGGTGCCCTTCAGCGCGTCCGGGGCGAACGGCACCGCTCCCACCTGCGACCGGTCGGCCTCGAACAGCGGCGGCAGCGCGAGTTCGTCGAGCACGGCTTTCACATCGGCCGTCGGTGGCTTCGGCGGCTCGGGCAGGTCGGCGCGCCGGGCCGGTGCCGCCTTCGGGTCGAACGGCGCCGGCGCCTTGGGCGCAGTCCCGACCGCGGCCGGTGTTTGCTTCGCGCCGCGCGCACCCGTCGCCACCGCCCCAGCCACGACCGTCTTTGCGGCGCCCTGGTTCCAGGCATCCACCGGGATAGGGTCGGCCGGGCCGAGTTGCGCGAACTCGTCCGCGGCGGCCCGGCGTAGCGCGTCGAGGTACGCGCTACCCGTTTGCAGCCCACTCGGAACGTACTCCAGCCCGCGCTCGCCCGGCGAGCAGCTTACCAGCACCTGAACCCCTGCCGGTACTGCCGTCAGCGCCTTGAACAGGCCCTCGGACATCGGGCCGCCGTCGCGGCGCCCGCGCACCCGGTCCGGGTTGTGCCGGCACACGTCCCAGATCACGACTTTCTGCGCCGCCTTCAGCTTGTCGAGCCGGGCGTACACGTCCGCGACCGGAACGAGCGTCGCCGGCGCGTCCGGGTCGCCGTCGAGCGGGACGAAGAACGGGCCGCCGGCCCGTTCGATGGCGTGGCCGCTGAAGACGATCACGGCGCGGTCCTGTTCGCGCGTCGTGGCGCAGAAGCGATCGAGTGCGGTCGCGACGGCGGCCCGGGTCGGGTGCGGGCTGGCGGCGGACGTGTCGGTCAGGACGAAAAGCTGGTTGTTCCCCTTTGCGACGGGAACGCGGAGGGCGGCGGCGAACCGCTCGGCGGCGCGCGGCGGGCCGGCCCCGTCCGGCGCGGCGGTGAGCGGGTTCACGTACAGGTACCCGCTCGCCTGGATGAACAGGAGCCGCCGCGGGGCGGGTCCCTTGGGGTCTTGCGCGCCCGCGAGCGCCGCGAGGCCGAGGACCGCCGCGAAGGAAAGAACCGGTCGCATGGGCACCTCAGTGGAGACGGCGTTCTTCGATTGCGACCGCCGGGCGGTGCGACGACCGGGCCGACCGTCACGCCGGCAGCGCGGGGCGCGAGTACAGGTCGTCGATGGCCTCGGTCAGAACGGCGTCGAGCTGCTCGGCCTCGCGGACGCTGGGCTCGCGGGACACGTGCGGCACGAGGTGGATCGTGCCGTTCGGCTCGAACCCGATCTCGAGGTTCGCCAGCAGCCCGCCCGGGAGCCGGCGCACCACGAACGCCCACACGGCCCGGCGCACGGCGGCCCGGCGCACGGTCCCGTCGGCGCGGTCGCCCTGACGGGCCTCGTGGTGCGCGACCGCGGCCAGCACGTCACACATGACGGCGTGGCCGTCGCCGTACCTCTGGTCCGCGAACGCGAGCAGGTCGGCCAGCACCGCGCGAACGTGAACCGGGTCGCCGCTCGCGGCCCGTGCCAGCACCCCGGCAACGGCTTGGTGGGTCAACTCGTCGGGCAGGTCGGCGAGGTCGGCGAACGGGTTGTCGGCCCGGCCCGCGGCCTTCAGCGCTTCGGCCCGCACCGGGACCGCGAACGCGATGAGCGCGTCGCCGAGGTGCCAGAGCGCGTCGTAAGCCTCCTGAGCGGCAGCGAGCGCCTCGTCCGCCTTGCCCGCCTTCAAGAGCCCGTCGGCCAGCGGGACGTTGGTCGCGATGGTCCGTGGCGCGTTCGCGCCGAACAGGTTTCGCGCGAACGCGCCGCACTGCCGGTGGACCTTCTCGGCTTCCTCGAACCGGCCCAGCGCGACCAGGGCCTCGGCGAACCCGAACATGAACCCGAGCCGCGCCTGCCGGCCCGCGTCATCGGCCGGGAGCGGCGCCTTGCACGCGTGCTGGAACTCGACCGCCGCTTTCCCGTACTGGCCCATCTTCAGGTGCAGCCGGGCGATGTCGGCGTAGGCGGCGGCGAGCGGCGGCGACCCGGACCCGTGCTTCGCCTTCGCCGACTGCGCGGCCTTCTTCACCGCCGTCTCGGCGTCACCGCTCTTGCCCTCGGCGAGTAACAGCAGGGCCTGTTGCAGCGCGGCCGACGGGGGATCCGCAAACACCATAACCGGTCTCGCCCGCAAGTTGTGGAGAACGTGGGGAGTGTGGGAACAAAACGGGCGGCCCCGCCGTTGTTCACAGGTTTCTGTATGCACGCGCCGAGGCACCCGCCACCCGGGGACGCCACCGGGCTCCCGCCCGGTGATGCCAATCAGGGCCGTTCTGTGTGTGTAACGGGGCGGGCTACGAAGACCCCTCTCCCCTTGGGCAGCGGTACGACTCGGGGAAGAAGAAGCGGCACACGGTCAAGCACCAAGCTACGGTCAACTTAATTTGCCGCCCACGATCCTTGAGCACACTCAGACATACCCACCGGCCTGTGTGATGCTGTCGCCCAGGAACACGACCCGCTTGCCCGCGAACGCGTCGATGTCCTGCGCGAGTGCGGGGCCACGAGCGCCGCGCCGACGAGAACTGCGAGCAGGGGCCGGATCATGACTTTCTCTCGTGTGTGTTTCCCGGTTCCGACGACGGGGTCCGGTTGTGCGGGCCGCAGATCCGGTAAAGTCGCCCTATTCTTCCTGATCGTGCTTGCCCGAAGCAAGGCCCGCATGCAGGCTGAAATCGTTTTCACCGCGGAGTGAGCGATGTTTCCTCGCAGCCTGTTACTTCTTTTCCTTCTGGCCGCTCCGGCTGCCGCCCAGTCACAGCCGATCGATCCGACGGCGCTGACGCTCGATCGGCTGTTCGCTTCGGACGACTTCCGCGGCGACCCGGTGCCCGGCGTGAAGTGGCTCGACGGCGGCGCGTACACCACCCTTCAGCCCTCCAAAACCCACAAGGGCGCGAGCGACCTCGCCCGCGTCGACGCGGCGGGAAAAGCGGAAGTGCTGGTCGCGGCCGAGAAGCTGATCCCGCCGGGTGCGAAGGAGCCGCTCGCGGTCCACGGCTACGACCTCTCGAAGGACCTCGACCTCGTGCTGATCTTCACCAACTCGGTGAAGGTGTGGCGGCAGAACACCCGCGGCGACTACTGGACGTTCCGGCGCTCGACCGGGAAGCTCGCGAAGCTCGGCGGCGACGCGAAGCCGTCCACGCTCATGTTCGCGAAGATGTCGCCCGACGGGACGCGCGTTGGGTACGTGCGCGACAACAACATTTACGCGGAGCCGGCGGCGGGCGGCGCGGCCACGCCGCTCACGGCGGATGGCACGGAGCAGGTCATCAACGGCACCTTCGACTGGGTGTATGAGGAGGAGTTCTACTGCCGCGACGGGTGGCGCTGGAGCCCGGACGGGAAATCGGTCGCGTACTGGCAGCTCGACACCCGGGGCGTGAAGGCGTTCACGATGATCGACAACACGACCGCCGTGTACCCGGCGCTCAAGACGTTCGCGTACCCCAAGACCGGCGAGCGCAACTCCGCGTGCCGGGTCGGCGTGGTGCCCGCGGCCGGCGGCCCGACGAAGTGGCTCGACGTGCCCGGCGACACCCGGACCGACTTCTACATCCCGCGCATGGAGTGGGCCGGCAACGCGACCGAACTGGTCGTCCAGCGGGTGAACCGGCTCCAGAACGCGGTGGACGTGCTGCTCGCCGACGCCCGGACGGGGCAGGTGCGGGCGCTCCTGACCGAGCGCGACGGCGCGTGGGTCGATGTCCACGACGACGCGGGCGAGTGGGTGGAAAAGGGGGCGGCGTTCACCTGGGTGAGCGAGCGGGACGGGTGGCGGCACCTGTACCTCGCGTCGCGCGACGGCAAGTCCGTGCGCAAGGTCACGAGCGGCGAGTTCGATGTGATCCGTGTGCTGAGCATCGATGAGAAGGCCGGGAGCGTCTACTTCCTCGCGTCGCCGGACAACCCGACCCAGCACTACCTCTACAAATGCGCGCTCGACGGCACCGGCGCGCCGGTACGGGTCACGCCCGCGGACCAGCCGGGCTGGCACGATTACGACCTCGCGCCCGGCGGCGCGCTGGCGGTCCACACCTACTCCACCTTCGGGAAGCCGCCGCGGGTGGAACTGATTTCCCTTCCGGACCACAAGGTTGTTCGCGTGTTGGCGGCCAACGACAAGCTGCGCGAAACCGTGGCGAAGCTGAAGCAAACGCCGCCGGAGTTCTTCCGGGCCGATGTCGGCGGCGAGGTGAAGCTGGACGGCTGGCTCATGAAGCCCGCCAACTTCGACCCGGCCAAGAAGTACCCCGTCCTGTTCCACGTGTACGGCGAGCCGGCGGGCCAGTTGGTGACGGACCGGTGGGGCGGCCGGCAGCACCTGTGGCACCTCATGCTGACCCAGCAGGGGTACGCGGTGGCGTGCGTGGACAACCGCGGGACGCCGTGCCCGCGCGGCCGCGACTGGCGCAAATCGGTGTACCGGAAGATCGGCGTGACCGCCTCGGCGGATCAGGCCGCGGCCGTGCGCGACCTGCTCAAGCAGCGCCCGTACCTCGACGGGTCGCGGGTGGGCGTGTGGGGCTGGAGCGGCGGCGGGTCGATGACGCTGAACCAGATGTTCCGCCACCCCGATCTGTACCGGACCGGCATGTCCGTCGCGCCGGTGCCCGACATGCGGCTGTACGACACGATCTACCAGGAGCGGTACATGGGGCTGCCGCAGGACAACGCCGAGGACTACAAGCAGGGCTCGCCGATCACGCACGCGGCCGGGCTGAAGGGGAACCTGCTGATCGTTCACGGCACCGGCGACGACAACGTTCACTACCAGGGCACGGAGAAGCTCGCGGACAAGCTGATCGAGCTGAACAAGCCGTTCGCGATGATGGCGTACCCGAACCGGAGCCACTCGATCAACGAGGGCAAGAACACGAGCCGGCACCTGTACGGGCTGCTCACGAAGTACCTGAACGACAACCTGCCCGCCGGCCCGAAGCCCTGAAGGGAGAAAGGCAACCTACCCCCCGGCCCCCTCCCTTCAGGGAGGGGGAGAAAGAAGGTACGGGTACGCGAATTGGTGCGCGGAGCGGACCCACCCCCCGGCCCCCTCCCTTCAGGGAGGGGGAGGAAGACGAAACGCACCGCACGCCCGGTTTGCCACGCGGTTCCAAAGTGCTTTCTCCCCCTCCCTGCAGGGAGGGGGCTGGGGGTGGGTCTGCTCCGCGCGCCCGAGCCGCTCCGGGATCACACGCACCCGGCGCCACCCCTCCCGTCCCGCCGACCCACGGAAGCTCCGCTGACCGGGCCGGTGGACGGGAGGGAGCTGGGGGTGGGTCGCTTTCGCGAGCCCGGTTCGGCGTCAGTCCGGGTTGGTCGTCAGCTCGCCGGCGGGCTTCTTGTCCTTCAGGTCCCACACCCGCACTTTGCCGGTGAAGTCGCCGACCAGCACCCGCTCGCCGTCGTGCGAGAACACCGCCTTCGACGGCACGTCGGTGAACCCCTCCAGCCGCGCGACCTGGGTGCCGTCGGCCTTCCACACGCGGGCGGTGTTGTCGCGCCCGCAGGTGACCAACTGCCCGGTGCGGGCGTAACCCACCGCCAGCACCCCGGGCGTCTTGTTCCGCGCGGGCGCCTTCGCGTCCGCCTGCGCGGTGATCGTCCGCGTCGGGAACCCGTCCTCGGCGAACCACAGGATCACCTTGCCGTCCTCGCTGCCCGACGCGAGCATCTGCGAGTCCGCGCGCCAGCTTAGCCCGGTGACGGCGTCCTTGTGGTCGCCGAGCGTGAACACGATGCCCCCGGTCGCGGCCTCCCACACGAACGCGCCGCCGTTCCGGTCGCCGCTCGCGAGCAGTTCGCCGTCCGGGCTGAACTCGATCGCGGTCACCCAGTCGGTGTGCTTCTTGATCTTGTGCTTCAGCGCCCCGGTCGCGACGTCGTACACCTTGACCAGTTTCCCGGGGCCGCCGAGGGCGACGAACTTGTGATCCGGGCTGACATCCGCCGCGAGCACAACGTCGGCCTCGTCGCCGATCTCGGTGACCCGCTTGCCGGTGGACGCGTCCCAGATCACCACCCGCCCCTGCGCGGCGCCGCGCCCGCCGCCGGCCAGCAGCCACTTCCCGTTCCGGCTGAACCGCAGCACGTGCGGCACCCGCTCGGGGAACGGTAGCGTACCGATCAGCTTCAGCGTGTCGGTGTTGTACAGCAGAACCCGCTCGTGCCCCGCGACCGCCGCCAGCGGCGCCCACGGGCTGGTCGCCAGCGCGGTGACCGGGTGCGCCCGGTCGGTCTTGGCGAGCTTCACCGCGGGCAGCAGGGCCGGCATCGGCGGCGGCCCGGCGGGCTTGCCTTTCGTGAGCGCGACCGGGTCGATCTCGACCTTCCGGCCCGCGCCCTTGGCGGCCCCGACGGCGGTTTCGGGCGCGCCGCCCTCGATCCACTTCTTGAGCACCGCGAGGTCGGCGTCGGGGATCTTCGGCCCCTTCGGCGGCATCTTCGGCTCGACCTCGTGCGCGGTGACCCGGTAGAGCGCGCTCTGCCCCGGGTTGCCGGGCTTCACCGCCTCGCCGCTGGCGCCGCCCGCCATCAGCGCCTGATACGTCGAGACGTCCAGATCGGACGACGCCTTGTCGGCGTTGTGGCAGTTGAGGCAGTGCTTGCGCAGGACCGGCAGGACGTGATCCTTGTACGTCACGGCGTCGGCCTTCTTGGCCGGGTCGGTCTTCGCCGGCTGCGCGTGGGCCAGCCCGAAGGCCACCAGCGACAGTGTGAGCGGGCAGAGGAGGCGCGGGAGCATAGGTCGTAAACCGCTGGGTGCGATGTAAGGCAAAAGAGGAAAGTCAAAAGGTAAAAGATGGCACCGTCGTTTCCCTTTACACTTTTGCCTTTTAACTTGTTTCCCGCCCCAGAGGGGCCGGCGGGCGTAGCACAGGGCGGAAGCCCTGTTACTGAATCCGGTAGTGTCCAGTTCGCGCAGGGCGGTTCTGGTTTTGGAGTGTGGTCCGCTCACTCCGTGAGCGGTCGGCCCGCGCGTCCGATTCGCTGCCCGGGCTTGCAGACCCGGTTGTTACGCGCCACGCGAATCCGATACTCGGGGCGACCGCTCACGGAGTGAGCGGACCACACTCAAAGGCCGGTGTATGGTCTGCTACACCAACTTGAAACTACTGGTTCGGTATGGCTCGCGCCGTTAGTGGTTGAACGTGAACTCGGTGGAGTTGAACAGCCCCCACAGGATGTCGCCGTAGACGGTCTGCGCGGCGGCGCCCTCGAGCCGCCCACGGGCGGCGTTCTGGGTCTGTTCGAGCGCGGCAACCTGCTTGCCGAGCGCGGCCGCTTCCTTCGAGCCCTTCGGTTGTTTGGCCAGGTCGGCCCGGAGCGCCTTCAGCCGCTCCTCCGCGCGCCGGTAGGTGGCGTCGGTTCTCAGTTGCGCGTCTGCCAGTTCGGTGAGCCGGGCCGGCGCGGTCTCCCGCTGAACGATCTCGACCAGCTTCTTCGTCTCGGTCGCGGTCGGCCTCCGACACAACGTCCGGATGTACAGTTCCTCGATCACCACTTCCGGCGCCTTTTTCTCGGCGAGGAGCGCCGGCAAGAATTTGCTCTGCGCCACCTTCGCGGTCACGGTGTCGCCGTTCATCAGGTGCAGCGCCTGCGACAGGTTCGCCTCGCGGTTCACCTCGCAGGAACACGGCGTCTCGCGCGGCGCGCGGCCGAACGTGGTGAGGAAGTAGTTGGTCACCTCGCCGGTGTGGATCTGCACCGCTCGCGTGCCCGGCGGGGACTGCGCGAACCGGTCCTCGGTGCCGGTGATGCGGGTGACCGTGTCGAGCAACACCTCGGCCCGCAGCCGGCGCACGTAGGCGTGCGAGAAGTAGATCTCGTCCAGCTCGTTGGTCGGGTTGGTCGCGGCCGCGAGCTGGTACGTGCGCGAGTTGCAGATGTCGCGCACCAGCTTCTTCTTGTCGAACTTGTCGTCCGCCAGCTTCCGGCCCAGCGCCTCGAGCAGCTCCTTGTTGCTGGGCGGGTTGCTGATGCGCACGTCGTCCACCGGGTCGACGATCCCGCGGCCGAAGAAGTGCGCCCAGATGGTGTTCGCCATCGTCTCGCGGAAGGCGGCGTTGTCCGCGGCGGTGAGCCACGCGGCCAGCGCCTTGCGCGGGTCCTGGCCGTCCACGTCCGGCGCGGCCCCGCCGAGGAACTTCGGCTTCATCCGGCGCCCGTCCACCGGGTGCGCGGTGGTATTGGCGCTGGGGTTGTTCGTGACCACCACCTCGCGGCCCTCGGTACCGCGCTTCAAGTTCATGCCGGCGAAGAACGCGGCGAACCCGTAGTAGTCGTCCATCGTCCAGCGGTCGAACGGGTGGTTGTGGCACTGCGCGCACTGGATGCGGGTGCCCAGGAACACCTGGGCGATGTCCTCGGCCGTCTTCTCGGGCGTGAGCCGCTCGCCGGCGGTGTACAGGTTCGCGGGCGGCGACTTGAAGTTGCTGCCGGACCCGACGAGCAGGTCCGCGGCGAACTCGTTCAGCGGCCGGTTCTGCGCCATCTGCTCCTTGACCCACGCGGCGTAGGAGAACATCGCCTTCGAGTCGCGGCCGTACTGCGGGGTCTGGTTGTTCGCGCGGACGCGGAGCAGCTCGCCCCACTTCATCGCCCACATGTCCACGAACTCGGGCCGCTCCAGGAGCGCGTCGATCAGCTTCGCGCGCTTCTTCGGGTCCTTGTCCGCGAGGAACGCGTCGTACTCGGCGCGGGCCGGCGGTAGCCCGATCAGGTCCAGGTACGCGCGGCGCAGGAACGCCTCGTCCGAGCATAGCTCGGACGGCGCCAGGTGCAGCTTCTTGAGCTTGTCGAACACGAGCGCGTCGATGTAGTTGTGCTCGGGCGGGTCGGGCCAGCGGAACTTGTCGTCGGTCGGCAGGACGATCACCTCGGCGCCGACGGTGAACTTCCCGAACCGGGCGAACACGAACGCCCCGCCGCGCCCGCCGCCGGTTACGGCGCCGTCCTTGCCGATCGCCGCGACCGCCTCGTTGTTGGCCATGTACAGCGCGAGCCGGGTCACGTCGCGCGTCGAGCCGTCCGAGTACCTGGCGAGCACCACCGACTTTTGCGCCTGCCCCTTGGCGGCGAACACCACCTTCGCGGGCAGCAGTTCCACGCCGACCGGCTCGGGCACGTTCGCGCCGTCGTCCGGGGCGCCGGCCTTCAGCCACCGCAGGAGCGTCTTGTAGTCGTCGTGGTTGGTGTCGAAGAGCTTGCCGCCGGTGTGCGCGACGGCACCGACCGACTTTTCGAGCAAGAGGCTCTTTTCGGGCGCCGCGAGGTCGATGCGGCGCCCGACGATGGCGCGGGTGATCCGGTGGTAATCGCCGGCCGGGTCGTACCCGAACAGCGACAGCATGAACCCATCCTTGCCGCGGGCCGCGCCGTGGCAGCTCCCGTTGTTGCACCCGTGTTTCATGAACACCGGCATCACGTCGAGCCGGAAGCTCACCGGGCGCGACTGGTCCGCGCCGGACACCGTCACCGGGATTTCGGCCCGCAGCCCGCCGGCCTCGGCCACGAGCGTCGTGCGCCCGTCCTTCTTCGGCGCGAGCGTGCCCTGCGCGAGCGCCGCGACCGCCGCATCTTTCAGCGACAGTTTCGCCGTAGCCGTAACGTCCTTCGTGACGCCCGCGTCATCGACGAACTGCACCACGACGGCGTGGCGGTCGTCCTGGCCCTTGAGCTCGACGGCCGCGGGGAAGACCTTGAGCGCCGGGGCCGCGTGCGCCGCCCCCGCGGGCAAAAGGAGTGCGACGGCGGCGAACAAAAGCGTGCGCATAGCGGGGATTGCCTCGGGTGGTTCCACTCGCATGAATCGGGCCGTTGAGTCGGTGGGGTGACATTCCGGTTGGTCGCACAGTGGATGTCGCACAGGGCTTCCGCCCTGTGCTACGTCCGGCGACCCCTCCGGGGTGCAAGACCAAGGCAAAAGACCAAAGTCAAAAGGTAAAAGCAGCACAACCTTTTTACCTTGACACTTTTGCCTTTTAACTTGTTTTCCGCCCCGGAGGGGCCGGCGGGCGTAGCACAGGGCGGAAGCCCTGTGCGACGTTGCGCGGCGAATCACTTGTCCTTCGCCGGGGCGCCGCGTTCGGCGTCGACCCGCAGGACGCCGCCGCCGCTCAGTTGTCGCACCGACTGGCCCTTGTCGGTGACGGTCACGTCGAGCACGACGCCCTGGTAGTTGCCGACCAGCGCCTCCGGCGTGGCCCGCAGCGTGAACTTGACCTCCTTGTCGGCGGAGGTGATCTCGCGCGGGCCGTCGGCCAGTTCGATGCCGCGCGGGAGCCGGCCGAGCGTGACCGCCGCCTTGCCCTCGAACGGCTGAAGGTGGTTCAGCTTGACCACCAGCGCCGCGGTCTTGCCGCGCTCGATCGACGTGCGCGGGAACCGCGCCTCGACGTGTGGCTCGGCCACCGGCAGCTTGAACGGCTGCGACGCCACGTAGGTGCGGCCCTCGCCGTCGTTGTACCCGCGCCGCCCGCTGCCCGACATCGCGGTGAGTGTGAGCTGGTGCGTCCCGGCGGCGGCGTTGCGGGCCGCCCCAAGCAGGTACACGCCTTCCGTCTTGCCCGCGGGCACCGTGACCGGGGTGGCCGTGTTGATCCCGAGCGGCTTCCACTCCAGTTGCACCGTGACGGGGCCGTCGAACCCCTTCGCCCGCTCCACACTGAACTTGAGCGACACCTCGCCGTTCTGCACGAGGGCCGATTTCGGCTCCTCCACCTTCACCGTGAACGGCGCGGGCTCGGTGACCGCCAGCGCGAGCCGGTCGATCGGCACGTGCAGGTAGTAGTCGTTGTTGCCGTAGGCGTTCATCGGGACCATCTGCCGGTAGCCGCTCGCGAGGGCCGATCCGCCGCCGACCGGGCGCGCGATCAGGTCCACCAGGAGCGCTTCGGGCTTCGCGTCGGGCGCGGCCTCGAACACCACCGGCACCTTCGTCATCCCCGGCGTGAGCTTGGGAGCGTGCAGCGTGACGCCCTTCGGCAGGTTCACGCCGACCAGTTCCAGTTCGCCCGCGAACGGCCGGCCGGTCGCGAACACGCCCACCTGCACGGTGGTGAGGTTCCCGGCCGGGACCGCGATCGCCTGGCGCAGTTGGGGCGCGAACTGGTTCTCCGGCTCCGGCGCGATGTAGGTGTGAACCGCGCTCGCCTCCGGCTGCACCTCGACGCGGTACACGTAGTCGGCGCCGCCTTCGCCGCGCTCGTCCTCCACGCCCAGCACGTACTCGCCGTCGGCCGGTACGGTGAACTCCAGCACCGGGTCGTGGGTCTCGCGGATGAGCCCGCCGGCGGGGGCGAACCCGAGCTGGTTCGGGCGCGAGTCCGCGGCCCGCTGACCCGCCGCGCCCGGCTTCGCGCCGACGGGCTTGACCCAGATCACCGGATCGAGCGGCGAGCCGAGCGCCTGGGCCAGCGCGTGGAACCGGAACTGCTCGCCTTTCTTGGCCTTGAACCGGAAGCAGTCCACGTCGCCGGGCTTCTCGATGATGCCGTTGAACGCCACCGGGAGCGGCGCCGCAGTCGCGGGCGCGGCCTCGGGCGTGTCGTTCGGTTCGACTTCCAGCACGTTCGAGAACGGCGACGCCCGTAACCGGTTCGGCGAGGGGGCCGAAACGCCGTCGCTCACCGCGACGAACGGCACGTCGCCGGGCGCCTTCGGCAGCCGGGCCGTCTGGTCCCACGCGCCCTTCGGGTCGCCGAGCACGCGCACCTTGAGTTCTTCGCCCGCCGGGCCGCCCGCGGGGTACACACCGGTCGGGCGGGCGAACGTGCCGACGTGCAGTCTGTACACGTCGTTGGCCGCGTTATACATGCTGTGGCGCACCTCCACGAGGTACGCCCCGTCCCGCGGCGCGACGACCGATAGGACCGGGTCTTGAACGAACAGCGCCGAGTCGTCGGCCGCCGCGAGTTTGGCCCCGTCGGGCGCGTAGATCGCGAGGTGCAGGTCCGGGATGCCGCGCTCGACGCCGAGCCGGGCCGCCTCCACCTCGGCCGAGACGCGCTGGCCGCGCTTCACCTCGACGCGGTACAGGTCCACGTCGGTCGGGTCGTTGAGCTTGCCGAGAACGGTCACGTTCGCGGGCACCGGCGTGGCGGTCTCGGGCTTGTCGTTGCGCGTCTTGCCGATGACCTCGTTCTCTTCGACCGTGGGGAACGGCCCGACGAAGAACCGCTGGTACTCGGTCAGCCCGGTGGCGGTGCGGAGCCGGAGCCCGTGCGGCCCGAGCGGGCAGTCGGCGGCGAGCTTCAGCTTCACGCGGACCCGCGTTCCGGGGTCAACGGGAACGGCCTTCCCGGTCGGCCCGGTCGTGCTTTCGACCGGCTCGACCCCCTCGACGGTGATGCCGGGTTCGTAGAAGAGCACCTCGCGGGTCTGGGCGAGCGCGCGGCCGGTGAACTCGACCTCGACGGTCGTGCCGCGCTGCCCCCCGGGCGGCGACAGCCGCGCGAGCTTCGGCGTGTCGGCGGCGGCGCCCGCCGCGGCCAACAGGAGCGCGGCGCACGTGCTGGCGGGACGAAAGAATCGCATTGCGAGCGGCTCCGGGCGGTGCCGAGGTGAAGCGCGGGGGCGAGTGGGGGCGTAAGCCCCCGAGTGACTTCTGGAGTTCGCGCCGCGGTCCGGCGTCAGCCGACCAGGTCCTTCACCACTTTACCGTCGTCGATGATCTCGATGGGGCGGGCACCGGGGGCCATCAGCTCCTTATCGGCGTTGATGCCGAGCTGGTGGTACACGGTGGTCAACACGTCCTCGACGCGGACCGGGTCCTCTTCGGGCTCGCTGGCGGTGGAGTTGGACGAGCCGTACACCAGCCCCTTCTTGAACCCACCGCCCGCGACCGCCAGCGAGAACACCCGCGGGAAGTGGTCGCGGCCCGCCGACGCGTTGATCTTCGGGGTGCGCCCGAACTCGCTCGTCACCAGCACAATAGTCGAGGCCAGCAGCCCGCGGTCGTCCAGGTCGCGGATCAGGCCGGCGAGGGCGGTGTCGAGCCCGGGGGCCTGGCGCTTCATCGCGCTCTCGATGCCGGCGTGCATGTCCCAGCCGCCGTAGCTCACCGTCACGAACCGCACGCCCGCCTCCACGAGCCGCCGGGCCAGCAGGAACCGCGGGCCGGCGTCCGAGGGGCCGTACTTCGCGCGGGTGGCGGCGGACTCCTTCTCGATGTCGAACGCTTCACGCGCCGCCGAGGAGCTGATGAGGGCGTAGGCGCGGGCATAGAACTCGTCCATCGCGCCCAGCGCTTCGGCGTTTTTGGCCTGGGCGCGGAAGTGGTCGTCCACCACGCCGCGGATCTGCTGGCGGGTGCCGAACCGGCGGTCGTCCACGCCCGGGGGCAGCGTCAGGTCGCGCACCTTGTACCCGCCGCGGGCCGGGTCGCTGCCGATGCCGAACGGCCCGAACTGCGAGCCCAGGTAGCCGGTGCCGCCGTACTCCGACGCGGACGGGACCGCGACGTAGGGCGGCAGGTCCCGGCGCGGCCCGAACTCGTGCGACACCACCGCCCCCATCGCCGGGTGCTCGAGCGCCGGGCTCTTGCGGTAGCCGGTGAACATCGTGTACGAGGCGCGGCCGTGATCCGCCTCCTTGCCGGCGATGGAGCGAACAATCGTCATCTTGTCCGCCACCTGCGCGACCGAGCGGAAGTTCTCGCTCAGCACCACGCCCGGGAGCTTCGTCTTGGCGACGTTGAACGGCCCGCGGTACTCCAGCGGCGCGTCCGGCTTCGGGTCCCAGCTCTCCTGGTGGGCCATGCCGCCGGGCAGCACGATCTGGATGACGCTCTTGGCCACGCCCTCCTTGCTGGCGTAGTTCTTTTGATCGGCCCGGGCCTTCAAGGCGAAGAAGTCGCCGAGCGTGAGCCCCAGCGAGCCGACCACGCCGACGCGGAGGAACTCGCGGCGGCCCGGCGCCCGGGTCGGTGCGGCGGTGAGATTCGTCGACATGCGCGTGGGCCTCTTCTCTGCGAATGAGTGGGGAACGCGAGGGCGTGTTTCGGGGCGGGTCGAGCGAAGGCGGGCACCGGCGGGCGGCGCAGAAACCGACACCATGTTATCTTCGGTCCGCGACCACATAACTGTGAATTCCGCCGCCCCGCGTTCCAGACATCCGCGCGGCAAATTTTCCCCCGCGGGCTACAACAACAATCAGCGATTCGCGCCGAGTGACACGTGTAACAACTGATGCCACAACCGGTTGCCGCGATCGCCACCTCAGCACGACCCCACCTGCGGTGTCGCTTTCTTGCCGAGCCGCGACCGCCCGGGAGCGGTGCCACGTACCCCGCTCCCGGGCGGTCGCGGCTCAGCAAGAAAGCGGCCGTATCACCGCGTTCGCCACCTGAGAACGAACCCGCACACACGCGCAACGGGTGGCAGCCGCATGTGCCGGGCGTCTTTAGTTCCGGCAATCGCGGCTCACGCGAACAGGTCTTTTACCACGGTGCCGTGAACGTCGGTGAGCCGGAAGTCCCGGCCCGCGTGTCGGTATGTGAGCCGCTCGTGGTCCAGCCCGAGCAGCGCCAGGATCGTGGCGTGCAGGTCGTGGACGTGGACCTTGTTCTCCGCCGCGTGCCAGCCGTAATCGTCGGTGGCGCCGTACCGGAACCCGGGCTTCACCCCGCCGCCGGCCATCCACACCGTGAACCCCTCCGGGTTGTGGTCGCGGCCGTCGTTCCCGCCCCCCTCCACCGTGGGCGTGCGGCCGAACTCGCCGCCCCACAGCACCAGCGTGTCCTTCAGCAGCCCGCGGGCCTTCAGGTCCTTGAGCAGCCCCGCGATGGGCTTGTCCACCTCGCGGGCGTTCTTCGCGTGGTCCCGGCGCAGGTTCCCGTGCTGGTCCCACTGCACCTTGTCGTCGCTGTGCGTCACCTGCACGAACCGCACCCCGCGCTCCGCCAGCCGGCGCGCCAGGAGGCACTGGCGCCCGAACGGCGCGGTGACCGGGTCGTCCAGGCCGTACAGCGCCCGCGTCTTGTCGGTCTCCTTCGAGGTGTCTTCGGCCTCGGGCATCGCGCGTTGCATCCGGAAGGCCAGCTCGAACGATTCGAGCCGCCCTTCCAGTGCGCCGTCCGGACCCGTCTGAGCCAGGTGCTCGCGGTTCAGGTCCGCGAGCAGGTCGAGCTGCGTCCGCTGCGCGTCGCGCGTGAGTGCGGGGTTCTCGATGTACTTCACCTTCGCCTTCTCGAACGGCGTGCTGGCGTTGCCCAGCGGCACCCCCTGGCACGACGCCGGCAGGAACGCCGAGCCCCAGTTGTTCACCCCGCCGTGCGCGAGCGTCGGGCACACGGTGACGAACGCCGGCAGGTTCGCGTTCGCGGTGCCCAGCCCGTATGCGATCCACGCGCCCATGCTGGGCCGCACGAAGTTGTCGCTGCCGGTGTGCAGCTTCAGCGCCGCGCCGCCGTGCGCCGGGTTGGTGCCGTGCAGCGAGTGGACGAAGCAGATGTCGTCCACGCACCCCGCGACGTGCGGGAACAGGTCGCTCACCGGGCTGCCGCTCTGGCCGTACTTCTTGAACTTCCACGGCGACTTGAGCAGGTTCCCGGTCTTGGCGAACACCACCCGCGGGCGCGGCCCCGGGTACGGCTTGCCGTCGTCGCGGTCCAGCAGCGGCTTGGGCTCGAACGTGTCCAGGTGGCTCGGCCCGCCCTTCATGAACAGGAAGATGACCCGCTTCGCCTTCGGCTCGAAGTGCGGCTTCGGCGCGCCGCCGGCGTCGGCCGCGTGCAGCAGGTCCGCGAGCGCGAGCGAGCCGAACCCGAGCGCCGTGTTGCGCAGGACCTGGCGCCGCGAGGGCCGGAAATGAGTGCTCATGTCGCCCCTCGGTTACGGAATGTGAATGAACTCGTTGGCCGCGAGCGCCGCCTGACACACCGCGGCCCACGCCTTCCGGGCGCGCTTCGCGGGGTCGGCCTCGCTCGCGAACTCGCGCTCCAGGGCCGCCACGCCGGCGGTCACGCGCTGGACCTCCTTTTCGGACGGCGGCCGACCGTAGGCCAGCGCGAACAGCAGCCCGACGCGCTCGGCGGCACCGCGGTCGGGGCCGGCGAGAACCCGGCCGGCGAGCGCGTCGGCGGCGCGGGTCGCGAGGTCACTGTTCATGAAGAACAGCGCCTGCGTGGGGACGGTGGTGGTGGCGCGGTCGCCGTTCGGCACCGCCGCGTCCGGGGCGTCGAACAGTTGGAACACGTCGTACAGGTTGTTCCGGACCACCGGCAGGTACACGGACCGTCGGGCGCTCGTGTAGGTTGTCTGGTCCTTCGACGTGTGGTCGAACAGGAAGTCGCGGTTCTTGACGTGCGCGAGCACCGGCCCGCCTGCGGAGCGGTCGAGCTGCCCGCCCACCGCGAGCAGCGAGTCGCGGACCGCCTCGGCTTCGAGGCGCTTCACGTTCGCGCGCCACAGGAGGCGGTTGTCCGGGTCCGCGGTCACGGCTTTCGGGTCGTGGGCCGCACTCATCTGGTACGTCGCGGACTGCATGAGCTGCTTGTGGAGCGCCTTGACGCTCCAGCCGTTGCGGACGAAATCGGCCGCGAGCCGGTCGAGCAGTTCGGGGTGCGTCGGCTTCTCGCCGATGAGCCCGAAGTTGTCGGCGGACCGCACCAGCCCCTTACCGAAGTGCCAGCGCCACACGCGGTTCACCATCACGCGCGCGGTGAGCGGGTGCTTCGGGTCGGTGAGCCAGTTGGCGAGTTCGAGCCGGCCGCTCTGGGTCTTCGGTAGCGGTGGCTGCTTCTCCCCGGCTAGCACGACCGGGAACCGCCGCGCGACGACCGGCCCGGGGGTGAGGTGGTTGCCCCGGCGCAGGAGCGGCACGTCAACGGGCGTGCCCTCGGTCGTCCCCATCGCGGAGGGGAGTTCGGGCGCGGCCTTCTCCAGCGCGGCGATCTCGTCCTGGAGCTTCTTCGCGGCCTGCTTGGACGCCTCGTCGGGCTTCCCGCCGAGCGCCTTCAGTTCGCCCTTCCGCTTTGCTACTTTCGCGTCGTGTTCGGCCTTTCGCTTGGCCTCCTCGGGAGCGGTGAGTGGGTTCTCGTGCCACCGCGCGACCTTTCGGAAGTGCTCCATCGTCTTCGTACCGGCGAACACGCCCGCCAGCGCGTAGTAATCGGCGAGCGTGATCGGATCGAACTTGTGGTCGTGGCACCGGGCGCACCCGATCGTCAGGCCCATTACCGTGCGCCCGAGCGTGTCGAGTTGCTCGTCCACGATGTCGAGTTCCATCTTCTTTTCGTCGGGCTCGGCCAGCACCTTCGGCCCGAGCGCCAGGAACCCGGTCGCGATCAACTGCTCGTTCCGCGCGGCGGGCGTGTCGGCCGGGAGCAGGTCCCCCGCGACCTGCTCGCGCAGGAACCGGTCGTAGGGCTTGTCGGCGTTGAAGCTCGCGATGACGTAGTCGCGGTACCGCCAGGCGTTGCCGTGCGCGATGTTCTCGTCGAGGCCGTTGCTGTCCGCGTACCGGGCCACGTCGAGCCAGTGCCGGCCCCACCGCTCGCCGTAGTGCGGTGACGCCAGCAGCCGGTCGACGACCGCCTCGAAGGCGCCCGGGGTGCTGTCTTTCAGGAACGCGTCGATCTCTTCGGGCGTGGGCGGCAACCCGGTCAGGTCGAACGTCGCGCGGCGGATGAGCGTGCGCTTGTCGGCCGGCGGAGCGGGCTTCAGACCGGCGGCTTCGAGCTTCGCCAGCACGAACCGGTCGAGGTCGGAGCGGGGCCACGCCGCGTTTGTGACCGCCGGCGGAGCGGGCGCGGCGACGGGCTGAAAGGCCCAGTGCTTCGTCGGGTCCGCCGTTGCGGTACCGGCAGCCGCTGGGAAGAAGGCGCCGCGGGCGGCCCACTTCGCCAGATCGGCAATTTCGGCATCGGTGAGCTTCTTGTCGGGCGGCATCTGTTCGACGCCGTCCGCGTGGCGCACCGCGCGGAGCAGCAGCCCCTCGTCGGGCTTGTCCTTTGCGAACAGGGGCGTGCCGGACCCGCCGCCCTTCGCGAGCGCCGCGGCCGAGTCGAGCCGCAGGTCGCCCTTTTGCTTCTCCGGTCCGTGGCACTTGAAACACTTTTCGACCAGGAGCGGCCGGATTCGTGCTTCAAAGAACTTGACATCTTCGGGCGTCGGGTCGGCAGCGCGGGCCGGCGCCCCGAGGGCCAGCAGAAGGACAGGTAGAGCGAGCGGGGTTGATCGCATGGCGTGCCGGGTTGGGAAGCGCGGCGGGTGGGAGTCGATATCTTCCCACAGCGACCGCACCGGTGCAAGTCGCTAGACGCCACTCGGTCCGCGGGCGCCTCAATAACCAGATGGCACCGCGCCTCATTTCTCGTGTCGGGCTTCTCGGAAGTTCGCGTTACCGCTTTTTGAGCGGCTCGGCGTCGCGTGTTGCCCGGAGTCGCGAGAGAACACACCGAGGTTATTTGAACGCAAATTGCTATTTCGCAATCGCTTGCGCCGTTGGGTTGAGCGCCGCAAGCCTTCGCTTTGCGAACCACATCGTGCGTTGGCAGGCTGGAATTCGTGGTAGCGGTGCCCCAGCGAACGGGGAGTCGGTTGGTAGCGAGTCGGTAGCAGAGGGCCAGCAAGGAGACCAGCCGGCGACCCGCTCGTCTGTAACCCCTGTTACAGCGACAGTACCGAGTTGGGAGCAGCAAATTACGAGTGGTCGCTCCGTGCTTCTGGCTTGAATTGTGGCTCGCGTGCCGCGAGCGGTTGCGACATCGTGCAAAGTGCATTGGGCACCGTTCATTTGACACACGGAGCGAGCGGGCCACGCTCACGCCAGAGCTCGTTTTGCGGGTCGGGGGCGCACCGGAGCGAGCCACCAACCCTCGTAAGGGCACATATACGGCTGATGGCCCGACGCCATAATTCGGGTTCCTCGCCATTCGGCGCCACGGTGAACGCGCGAGGGGAGTGAGCGGACGGCCTCGCGATTCGATCGCGCCGGGTTCGGCAACGTGAATGAAATTTGCGCCCCGTCTTGGTAAAATCCGGGAGGCCGCCGGCGGCCGGGTGCCCCGCGCCCGGCTCGAAAACTTCTGCGCCCCTGCCCCCCACCGGTCCGTTTCAGGAAGTACGATAAGGGTACCGGGTTGGCGCGGGCGCGCCCCGCCGGCGCAGGGAGGAGTTCGCAGACGATGGCTGAGATCGAAGCGATCACCGACGTCCAGGCCGACCCCAGGAAGTCGGCGGTCATGGCGCGGCAGTACGGGCGGCGGTTCCCGCTGCCCCCGAACAAGCCGCTCAACCTCGGCCGCGACGAAGGCAAGATGGACATCGCCATCCCGGAGGACGACCAGATCTCCCGGTTCCAGGCGATCCTCACCTGGGAGCCGGCCAAGGAGAAGCTCACCGTCCAGACCCGCCCCACCAACCCGGGTTACCCCAACCCCCCGGCCAACCAGACCCTCATCTTCGACGAGAAGTCCAAGAAGCTCGTCGAGGCCCCGCTAGGGCGGTGCGTGGTCGGCCGCGGCGAGTCGTTCTGGATCGGGCAGACCCGGTTCACCCTGCACAGCGACGACGAGGCGGCGCCGGAGAGCCCGGTGGACGCGACCATCGCGCCGCGGCAGGAGGAGAAGACCCGCGCCCAGCTCGAAGAGATCCCGTTCGCCAACCCGTCGGCGGCGCTCCGCGCGATGGAGAACCTGCCCAACACCATCCGCTCCGTCGGCAACGAGCAGGCCCTGTTCCGGCAGATGCTGCGGGTGGTGATGGACGCGATGCCGCGGGCCGACGCCGCCGCCATCGTCCGCATCCCCCCGGACTGCCCGCCGGGCGAGAAGCGGCTCAGCGTGCCGGAGTTCAGCGTGCGGCCCAACACGTCGCACGCCCAGAGCGGGTTCAACCCGTCCAAGCGGCTCGCCCACCGGGCCATCCTCGAGCGCCGCCGGAGCTGCCTGCACTGCTGGTCCCCGGACTCCACCGGCAGCGGCGGCGCCGCCGAGCTCACGATGGCCGACACGCACGTCCACGGGGTCACCCCGTGGGCCGTCTGCACCCCGTTCCAGGACGGCTCCCGGTACGCGCTGTACGTCGCCGGCCAGACCAGCGGCCAGTGGAACATGCTCGACAAGGCCGCCCAGGACAAGATCGTCAGCGACCTCACGCAGTACCAGAAGATCGCCGAGCTGCTCGTCGGGGTGATCGAGACGACCCTCCGCGTCAGCCGGCTCACCGAGCAGAACAAGGTGATCCGCCGGGCGTGGCCGCAGAGCCTGTGGAAGTACCTCGACGACCCGGCCGAGCTGGAGCGGATGCTGGTCCCCGAGGAGAAGACCATCACCACGCTGTTCTGCGACCTGCGGAACTACTCCCTGTTCGCCTCGCAGAACGCGTCGCAGCTCATCCAGTCGCAGCGCGAGATCGGCAACGCGCTGAACACGATGGCCTCGGCCATCACCGACCGCGACGGGGTGGTGGGCGGGTTCCGCGGGGACGCGGTGCTCGGGTTCTGGGGGTGGCCGAAGCTCCAGCACCGGCAGGTGGAGCTGGCGGCCCGGGCGGCGCTGGCGATCGCCGGGCGGCTGAACGACTACACCCGGACCGGGCGGTGCGGGGTGGCCATCACGCACGGCACCGCGGTGGCCGGGCGCCTGGGGGCGCACGACCTGGCGGTGGTGGACCTGTACGGCCCGGTGGTGAACCTCACGTTCCGGCTCGAGGGCATGACGAAGGCGTTCGGGGTGCCGATCATCGTGTCGGAGGAGATCGCGCAGCAGGTGCGCGAGGCGGACCCGACCGGGCGCGAGATGCGGACCCGCCCGCTGGGCAAGGTGCGCGCGAAGGGGTTCCCCGAGCCGCTCCAGGCGTTCGAGCTGTACTCGGCGGTGCTGCCGAGCGTCCCGGACTGGTTGCAGGAGCAGTGGGCCGACGCGGTCGAGCTGTTCACCGACGGGAAGTGGGACGCCGCCGCGAGCCTGCTGGTGGACCAGTTCCCGGACGACCCGGCGGGCAAGTGCCTGATCCGCGTGATGGACGCGCACAAGCGCCGGGCGCCGAGCGCGTGGGACGGCTCGTTTGCGCCACCCGCCCCGGCCGGCTCGGAGTAACACGACCCACGCGCACAATACCCGAGTGGGGTTCGTTTTCGTCCTCTGTCTTGTGGCACAGGCATTCCTCAGTAGTTGCCACGGCTACGGCGTATTCGGTAGTTCGGTCGCTGCTGGGGTTTGCGCCATTGGTCCGGTGGTGGTGGCGGTGGCGGTGTTGGGTGTGAAGATGATGATCAGGTCCCAGCGTGTGGTGGCGAGTGTGCCGGTGCCTCCGGCCATCCACCACGCGCGGATTAGCAAGCTCACCCCGACCAACAGCAGTCGGTACACCGGGTCGTCGCTGGTGGTACGGGCCAGGCACTCGCCCAGTTGCCGATACGAGGTCTCGATCCCGAACCGGGTGCGGTACTCCAACACCACCCGGGGCAACCGGTCGAACCCGTCGGAGCACGCGAACACGAGCGGCCGCCGGCCGTCGTGTCCGGGCACCACGGCCACCCGCACGGTGGCCGAATCGGCCCGGCACTTGCGGCACCGGATGGTGTGCTCGAACCACCCCCGGGTGCCGCGCCGGAACAACGGCTGCACCGCCTTCCCGCGCCGCACCATCGGGATGATGAACCGGAGCTGGCGTCGGGCCAGCGCGTTGGCCACCCGGGCCGAGTAGAACCCGCGGTCCAGGAGCACGTACCGGACCTTCACCCCGGCCCACCCGAGCTGGGCCAGGAGCCGCTCGACCAGGGCGTCGGGGGTGTCCCCGGGGCACATCGCGGTGAGCCCCAGGGTGTGCCGGTGACCCGGCACCAGGGCCACCGCCGTGGCGTACCCCCAGAACCACTTGGCCCCGTCCTTGGGTTTGCCCCCGACCACTCCGGGTGTGTTCTCGTAGTCCCCGTAGAACGGCCGCGCGTGGGTGTCGATGGCGATCGGGATCGGGTGCTCCTGGAACGACCGCGGGAGGTGCCGACGGAACCCGGCGGCCAGGTGCCGTTCCAGCGTGTCCCGGTCCCGCGGCAGATCCCCGGCCAGGGCCTTGCGGACCGTCTCCCGGCCCACGGCCGCGACCCGCCGGGCGACCGCCGAGAGGGCTACCCGCAGGGCCGACGCGACCAGCAGGCACCGGGCCACCGCCACCCGGGTCACCGACGCACCGTCGGTCAGGTGCAGCACGTCGGCCAACGCCCCCGCCCAGGAGTGTTGGCTCTGCACCGCGACGGCGGTATATCGGGAACGGCGCATGGCGAACTCCGCTCGATGGGTTGGCAGCACAAACCATTGTCACGGAAACTCATGCGCCGCTCAACCACCGTGGCAACTACTGATTCCTGCCTGTGCGGCGCGAGGTGGTGGCACAGACCGGAACGTCTGTGCCACAAGGCAGAAGATAAGACAGAAACACTTGGCCGAACCGCCAATGCGGTCGTGGCCTCCGGGAACGATTGACGCTCTCGGGACGGAACTCACCTCACGGGCAGGCGGTCGCGACTCGTTCCCAAACGTTACACCCGTCTTCGGCCGCGCGCGGACTTACTTCGCGCGCCCTCAATCGTCTCTTGATTCGCTCTGCCCCCGCCGGTATGCGGCCCGCCAAACTGTGGTTGCGCGGGCTGTTTTCTGGGGGAGTTCGGCCATGCGATACGTCCGCTCGCTGTTGGGGGTCGGGGCACTTTTGGTCGGCGCCGGTGGCGCCGCGGCCCAACCGGGTGCGTTCCCCGGCGCCGGCGAGCGGGCGCCGGGCGGCGCGCCGTCGGCCCCGATTTCCGCGCCGGCGTCGCTCCCGCCCGCCAGCACCGTCCCGTCCGGAACGGCACCGGCGGCGCCGGTGCGGTCGCTCGCGGCGCTGTCCGACGATCACCTGCCGGTCAAGGACCTGACCCCGCACGGCGGGTTCGGGGACATCCACCCGCCCGCGGACCACGGGAGCCACGAGGTTTCCGGCGCGCTGAACGCGGTGGTGCCGAGCCACGGCGGCTGGTACGTGTCCGCCGAGTACCTGCTGATGCGACCCCGCAACTCGGACCTCGACTTCGCCATCCGGAACACCGCCGCCACCGGGCTGGCCACCACCGGCCCGATCGACTCCCTCAAGTACCAGCTCGGCAGCGGCATTCGGGCCGGGCTCGGGTACGTGTTCGACGGCGGCAAGTGGGAGGCGACGTTCCAGTACACGTACCAGACCGCCGGCGGCGACAGCACCGTCTTCGCACCGGCCGCGGCGGCGAACCCGGCGGCCAACACGGTGTCGAGTTCGGCGGTGCTGTTCCCGACGCTGACCCGCCCCGGTCTGACCGACCGCGCGCTGAGCGCCGCGGCCACCGCGGACCTCGACTACCAACTGTTCGACATGGTCGCCGGCCGCCGGTTCGTGGTCTCGGACAACTTGGCGGTGCGGGCGCTGGCCGGGTTCCGGTTCGCGGACATCCGGCAAACGTTCAACGCGTTCTACGACGGGGCCGACGCGCGGAAGGCGGCGGTGAAGACCCGGTCGCGGTTCGAGGGGTTCGGCCCGACGCTCGGGGCCGAGGGCACGCTGGCCGCGGAGTACGGGTTCCACCTGTACGCCCGGGGCCAGTTCGGGTTCCTCAGCGGCCGGAGCACCAACCAGGTGCTCGAAACCAACGACAGCGGCGCGACCACTTACGTGAACGTCCGCAACGACACCCAGCGCGAGGTGCCGTTCGGCACGGTCGCGCTCGGCCTGGGCTGGCAGTACCGCACCATCGCGCTCCGGGCCGGGTACGAGGTGACGCACTGGCAGGACATTTTCTCCCGCCCGCGGTTCACCGACGACGTGGGACAGGGGAAGGTCATCAACCGCCCGTCGAGCCTGTCGCTGGAAGGGCTGTTCATCCAGGCCAGCGTGATCTACTGAGCGCGGGGGTTGGTTTCGGCCCCAACCCGGTCGTTGGGAACACATACCACCTCGACAAGACTGCACCAAACGGGTTGAAACTGACCCGTCTTCGGAAGCCGGCCGGCGTGAGACCGATGGTAACGTGTGGTGGCGCACCGGCCTCACACCGGCCGGCCCCAGAAGACGGTGTGGGCATCGATCCAGCGGATCGGCATCCGGTCATAAGGTCGCAAGAATTCGCTCTGGCTGAATTTGCAACTTTTGACGAGCGGACTTTGGACCGGAAGCCCTTATCGCACCCCGACGCGGATCAGCACCTTTCCACCCTTTCCGGGCTGCGCCGCGTGATCGACGGCCTTGTTCACCTCTTCTAACGGGTACGTCCCGGCGAACTGCGTTTGCAACACCCCCTCGGCCATGAGCGCCCGCACCCGGCGGAACAGCCCCAGCATCGTGAGGATGCGCTGCTGCTTCGCCCACGTCCCCAGCCAGAAGCCCTCGATGTGAACGTCGTTCCCGATCAGGTGCCGCGGGTGCGCCGAAACGGGCTGGTCGGTGAGCGAACCGTACAGCAGGCACCGCCCGCCGTGCGCCAGCGCCGCGATGATTTGCGAGCCGGTTTCCCCGCCCACGGGGTCGAGCGCGTACCGCACGCCGTCCGGCACCAGCTTCCGCACCTGCTCCGGGATCGGGCCGTCGGACTCCACGACGACGTGGTCGGCCCCGATCTTCTTCAGCTCCTCCACCTGCTCGCGGCGGCGCACCACGTTGATCGTGCGGAACGCGAACTTGTGCCCGAGCCGGATCACCATCTTCCCGAGCTCGCCGCCGGCCGCGGACTGGAGCAGCCACGCGCCCTTCGGGACCTTGAGCACGTCCTGCGTCATCGCGAGCGCGGTCGCGGGGTTCACGAAGAACGACGCGGCCTGCTCGTCGCTCATCCCGTCCGGGACCGGGATCACCTGCCGCGCCTTCGTGACGGTGTACTCGGCCCAGGTGCCGCGGCCGTCGTTGATGACCGCGACCCGCTTCCCCTTGCGGAGCCACCCGAGCAGCCCCCCGCCGGTCGCCTCGACCACGCCGACGCCCTCGAAGCCGGGCGTGGCGGGCAGGTTCGGCTTCAGCCCGTACTTGCCCCCGATGTACATCAGGTCCGACGGGTTGACGGGGCTGGCGAGCATCCGCACCAGCACCTCGCCCCACTTCGGCTGCGGGGCCGGTACGTCGTCCTCGAGGCGCAACACTTCGGCCGGCGGGCCGACCCGATCGAACACGACGCGCTTCACTGGTGCTCCCCCTGCTCGCGGTGGTCACCAGACTCTCTATTGGCGCGCGGCGCGAAGTCCAACCGCTGCTATACTGGGGGCATGCTGTTCTCCGAGTTCGTCGTCGTGGTGTGGCCGGACCACGCGGGCTGGTTCCTGCTCGCGGAGGCCGCGCTCACCGCCGGCACGCTGCTCGCGGTGCTGCACTACAAGCGCGAGCCGATGTCGGCCATCGCGTGGTCACTACTCGTCCTGCTGATCCCGTTCCTGGGCGCGTTCCTGTTCCTCGTGTTCGGCTACCAGACCGTCCGCCGGCGGCTCCGCCGGCGCCAGGCCCGCAGCAAGGCGTACCGGGAGTTCGCGCGCACGAAGGCGGACTCCGCGGGCGTGCCGGCGGCCGTGGAAGTGCTCGCGAAGCTCGGGAGCCACGGCGACGGGTTCCCGGTCAGCGGCGGGAACGCGGTGACGCTGTACCGCGACGGCAACCCGGCGTTCGACGCCATGCTCGACGCGATCGGCCGCGCCCAGCACCACGTCCACGTGCAGTCCTTTATCGTCCGCTCCGACGAGACCGGCCGGCGGTTCGTCGAGGCGCTGTGCGCGTGCGCGCGGCGCGGCGTGGAGGTGCGGTTCCTGGTCGACTCGGTCGGCTCGTACGCGCTGCCGTACCGGGTGCTGCGCCGGGTCCGCGCCGCCGGCGGGAAGGCCGCGACGTTCCTCCCGCTCTCGAACCCGCTGCGGTGGAACCTGCGCAACCACCGCAAGGTCCTGGTGGTGGACGGGCGGGTGGGGTTCTGCGGCGGGCTCAACATCGCCGACGAGTACCTGAGCAAGAGCCCGAAGTTCGGGCACTGGCGCGACACCCACTTCCGGCTCGAAGGGCCGGCGGTCGAGGGGCTCCAGCACACGTTCCTCGACGACTGGTACTTCGCCACCCACGAGGCGGTGAAGGGCGGCGCGTACACGCCGTCGCACCCCGCGACGCCCGGGGACGTGCTGGCCCAGGTGGTCGCGTCCGGCCCGGACAACGACTACAAGGCGATCCGCGACACCTACGTGGCGGCGGTGCTGCAGGCGCGCGAGCGGGTGTGGATCGCCAGCCCGTACTTCGTGCCGGACGCGGGGCTCCGCGACGCGCTCATCCTCGCCGCGCGATCCGGGGTGGACGTGCGGTACCTGGGCCTGTCGAAGCCGGACAAGTGGCTCCCGTTCCTGGCCGCCCGGTTCTACTGGGAGGACATGCTGGCGGCAGGGGTGAAGGTGTACCAGTACCGGCGCGGGATGATGCACAGCAAGTTCGTGCTCATGGACCGCGAGTGGGCGTCCGTCGGCTCCGCGAACACCGACAACCGCAGCCTGCTGCTGAACTTCGAGTGCAACTGTCAGTTCTTCGACGCCGGCGTGGTGCGGGAGCTTGAAACGGCGTTCCTGACCGACCTGGGGGACTCGCTGCTGCTCCGCGCTGAGGCGTACGCCAAGCGACCGCGGGTGGTGCGGCTGGCGGAGAACGCCGCCCGGCTGTTCAGCCCGATCTTGTGAAGGCGAATCGGCCGCGAAAGGGGTACAAGAAGCAGAAGAGAGATGGGCCACAAAAAAGCACAAAGGGCACAAAAGAAAACCAAGACAGAAGACAGAAGGCAAAGAGTATTGGCCGCAAAAAAGCACAAAAAGCACAAAAGAAGACAGGAGACCAAAATAGAAGAATGAGCTAAAACACTTCTCTTCTATCTTGGTTTTCTTTTGTGCTTTTTGTGCTTTTTTGCGGCCAAACTCTCTTCGGTTTTCTTTTGTGCCCTTTGTGCTTTTTTGTGGCTAATACGCTTTGTCTTTGATCTCCGCGCCGATGGCCGAAGTCAATTGCGGTTATCCGCACAGCTTAGCTCTCATCCCCGCGGATCTCGAGCTTAACCGCCCCGATTGCCACGTCCGACGTGACCACCAGCGCCACTTCGTTTCGGGGGGCGAGTAGCGAAGTCACGTCCGCGGCGAACGAACCGGCGGTGGCGAGCGTGCCTACTCGGGCACCGTTTACGGCCACTTCGGCCGATCCCGGAATGTGGTCGCACACGAGCCAAACGCGCTCGTTCGGGTCGAGCGTGCGGGGGCGCCCGAACTTCCGTGCGTGACGCACGGTGCCGTCCGCCGCGGCGACTTCCCACGGCGGGCCAAGACGAATTGTGTGCATGGAGGATTGGAAGAAGATGCTAGAAAGCCGTTTTGACAGGATGTGAAAGGCAGAGTGCCCTGCTGTCTTTCACATCCTGTTTATCCTGTTCATCCTGTCAAAATGTCCTCTCACTTTGGTCACGCGGACTGCATCCGGTCGTGCCACTCGTCGAGCAGCTTGCCGATGTTCTTGAAGGCGAAGTCGAGGTTCGCCAGCTCGTGGCCCAGGTCCAGCGCGCGGGCCAGGTCGCCGTTCTCCGCGGCGCCGGTGGCGAGCTGGTACAGCAGCTCCTTCTTCACCGGCTCCTCGGATTCGGGCACGCCGGTCAGCCCTTCCTCGAAGTTGCGCTGCGCGAGCCGCCAGTTGTTCCGCTTCTTGAAGCACAGCCCGAGGTACAGCGCGGCCCGCCACTTGAGGCGGTCGTCGCGCCGGGCCTGCTGGAGCTCGGCGATCGCCTCGTCGATCTGGTCCGCCTTCAGCAGCCGGGTTCCGAGTTCGATGCGGTGGCCCGGCTCGTTGGGGAACCGGTCCGCCCGGACGCGGTACAGCTCGATCTCGCGCGCCAGCACCTCCTTCTGGAGCTTCGCGCGGAGGGCGGCGAGTTCCGCCTCGGTCATCTCCTCGTCGGTCCCGGTGTCGGTGTCGTCGGCGGCCCGGGCCTTCAGCTTCTTGAGCCGCGCGTCCGCGTGCTCGAGGTTCTTGCGCACCGGGGCGAGGTCGAGCTCCATGAGCTCCAGTTGGATCTGGAACGCGTTACCGGTCGGCCCCAGGCCCTGCTGGAGGACGGCCCGGGCGCGGTCCTCCTGGCCGCCGCGGCGGTACACCGCGGCCAGTTGCAGGTACAGGCTCGGCTCGGTCGGGTCGGCGGCGATGCGGGTCAGCAGCGGGCCGGCCTCGCGGGTCAGCCGGTCCGCCTTCTCGGTCGCGCGCGACTCGATCCGCCCCACCACCGGCGACTCCTTCGTGCCGGCCGCGGCCTGCTCGTACCCGCCCTTCTGGATCGTGGCGTTGGCGGCGAGGTCCTTCGCCTTGTGCTGCGCTTCCACGTCGCTCGGGCTGGTCTCGCGGACCAGTTGCCAGAGGATCATCGCCTTCTGGAAGTCGCCGCGCTTCTCGAACAGCCGCGCCAGGGCGCGGTTCAGGGTGGCGTCCTTGGGGTACTTTTGGCGCGCCTGGTCGAGCGAGAACACCGCGAGGTCCGACAGCCCCAGCGCGTCGAACGCCTCGGCCATGTCCATCTGGGCGCCCAGGTCCCACGGGTTGCGGCACAGCACCTGCTCGCCGTGCTCCAGGGCCTTCAGGTACTCGCGGTTGCGCTTCGCGGTGCGGAGCTTGGCTTTCCACCGCGGGGTGGTGAGGAACGCGAACCGGCTGCCCCGCAGGTTGTCTCCGTATTTGGCCTTCTGCGTCTCGCGGAGCTGCTTCCGGTAGTGGAAGTTGGCCGGGTCGAGCTTGCAGCAGGTGAGCAGCAACTGGATGGCGTAGTCGTACCCGCCCTCCGCGAGCAGCTCCTTGGCCTTGGCGAAGCTCTGGACCGCGATGCGCTTCTGCTCGGCGTTGGGCGCCGGGACCGGGCTCGCGGACGGTTGTTCGGGCATGGCGCTGGCCTTCTCGTGCGTAGCGGCGGCACCGCGCGGGGTCTGGGAACCGCGTACCATGATGTTGTACCACAAAGGGGAGGGGGAAACTGCGCCTTGGAAACGAGCGTCCTGAAAGTCGACCCGACGAATCCCGAATCCGACGTGATCGGCCGCGCCGCGGCGGTCATCCGCTCGGGCGGCCTCGTTGCTTTTCCCACCGAAACGGTGTACGGCCTCGGCGCGAAAGGGCTAAGCGCCGAGGCGGTCGCGGGCATCTTCAATGCGAAGGGCCGCCCGTCCACGAACCCGCTGATCCTGCACGTTTCGGACGCGTCCGAGGTTCTAAACGTGGCCGCGGACTGGCCCGCGACGGCGCAGACCCTTGCGGCCCGGTTCTGGCCGGGGCCGCTCACCCTCGTCGTTCCGAAGCGCGACAGCGTACCGCACATTGTAACCGCCGGCGGCCCGACTGTGGCGGTGCGGTGCCCGAATCACGCGGTCGCGCGCGCCTTGATCCGCGCGGCGGGCGTTCCCCTGGCGGCCCCGAGCGCGAACCGGAGCACCGAGCTTTCGCCGACGCGCGCCGGACACGTTCTGAAGGGCTTAAACGGGCTCATCGCGATGGTGTTGGACGGCGGCCGGTGTTCCGGCGGGTTGGAATCGACCGTGGTTGATGTGACGGGCGAAATCCCGCGCGTGTTGCGCCCGGGCCTCATCACGGTTCCGATGCTGGAAGCAGTGTGCGGGCGCGTCGAGGTGGGGGCAAAAAGCGAAGGCGTGGCCCGCGCCCCGGGGCAGATGGCGAAGCACTACAGCCCGCGCACGCCGCTGGTGCTGGCAGAAGACGCCGACGCCGAGCACCGACGTTTGAAGGACGCGGGCCTTCGTGTGATCTCGCTCGGCTACGACCTGATTTACGACTACCGGTTCATTTCAGACGACCCGGCGGAGTACGCGGCCGACCTCTATGCGCTGCTTCACGAACTCGATAACGGCCTGTACGACCAGATCGTCGTCGAGATGCCCCCTGACACGCCAGAGTGGGCGGCCGTGCGGGACCGGCTCACCCGCGCCGCGGCGCGCGAGTGAGTTACGCGGCCGCAGCTCGGCGGGCGACCGATTCGAGCCCGCGCCCTCACTTGGCGGCCACGTCGTAGCACCACAGCACGTCGCGCTCGCGGACGTAGAACTTGCCGTCCACGACCACCGGGTGCGCCCAGGTGTCGTTCTTGCCGTTCGGCACCTTGAACGCGCTGATCTCGGTGTACTTGTCGGCGGTGGCGTCCGCCAGCACCACCCAGCCGTCCGAGTACCGGATGTAGAGCTTGCCGTCCGCGTAGGTCAGCGACGCCGACCCGCGCCCCTCGCCGCCCTTGCGGGTCCAGAGCACCTTTCCGGTTTTGAAGTCCGCACAGAACGGGGTGCCGCTGTCGTCGCGGTCGCCGAACAGCTTGTCGCCCACCAGGATCACACCGCCGTGCTTGTTCGTGAGCTGGTTGGCCCAATAAACCTCCTCGACCGCGAACTTGCCGCCCGCGGCGCTCACCTTCAGCAGCGCCGCGCCCCGGCCGTACCCCGCCGACGCGAACACGTACTCGCTCGTGACGATCGGGGTCGGGATGTTGGCGGTGTTCCCCCCGAACCGGCTGCTCGCGGTGCCGTACCGCCACAACTGTTTGCCGGTTTTCGCGTCGAACGACACGAGCCCGTTGGCCATCAGTTGGATGTACTGCTTCACCCCGCCGAATGTGCCGATCACCACCGACGAGTACCCGGCGGCGTCGCCGCCCTCGACGGCGCCGGTCCACACCGGCTTGCCGGTCTTCTTGTCGAGCGCCACCATCGTCGCCTTGGCCCCGCCCGGCGTTACGATCAGGTTGTTGCCGTCGAGCAGCGGCGACTCGGTGAAGTTCCACCCGCCGGCCTGCCCGCCGAAGTCCTTCGGCAGGTTCTTGCGCCACACCTCTTTCCCGTCCTTCGCGCCGGCGCACACGAGGTCGCCGAACTGCCCCAGCGCGAACACCAGTGTTCCGTCGGTCGCCGGGGTGCAGCGCGGACCCTGGTAGTTGCCGCCGGTCTTGCCGACCTTTCGCTCCCAGACCTTCTTGCCGGTCTTGCGGTCGATCCCGAACAGGAAGCTGCTGTCCTTCCCGTCGCCCATCGTGAACACGCGGTCGCCGCTCACGGACACGCTGGAAAACCCGATCCCGATGCCTTCCGTCTTCCACGCCAGCGGCGGGCCGTCGCCGGGCCACTCTTTCAGTAGCCCCTTGTCCTTCGATACGCCAGTGCGATCGGGGCCGCGAAACAGGGGCCAGTCGTCGGCGCGGATGGGGCTCTCGACGAACGCGAACGCGACGAGAAGAAGCGCTACGGGCACGCGGGACATGGTGACCTCGGGGGCGGGAGATTGTTGACTCGTGGCGTGATGCAGTGGGAACGGGGCGGCGCTCGGCGCGGGGCGGGCCGGCAGCCACACCCGACAGGTGTCAGGATTTCATACTGGCGCCATTCCCTGGGGCAACGATAGCACGGGCGACCCGGCCACCGCCACCAAGATGATGTGAGTTAGGTAGGCTGGCTTCGGAATGCGGAAGCCGAGGCCGTTCGCGGTGGGCTGTGCAAATGGCGGTGCTATCGGCCGAAACGTGCGCCGAACGACCCGAGTCCAAGAAGTCGGGTGGACCCGCGTGCTATCCGGCCGAGGCGAGCGGGGCGCGCTCCCGCAGCACGCGGTCCACGAGCAGGATCAACTTCTCTGGATCAACGGGCTTTTGGAGGAAGTCGTACGCGCCGAGCCTCATGGCCTCGACCGCTTCGCGCACCGACCCGTGCCCGGTGACCACCACCACCTGGCACCCGAGCGCGCGGTCCTGCACTTCGCGCAGCACCCGCATCCCGCTCGCCTTCGGCATCCGTAAATCGGTGATAACCAGCGCGTACTCGCGCTCGGCAAGCAGTTCGAGGCCGCGCATGCCGTCCGAAGCGGTATCGACTTCAACGCCGAGCGCGACCTGAAGCAGATCTTGAAGAGACGTGCGGCTGTCGGGCAGGTCTTCAACCACCAGTACGCGGCGTGAAACGGGCGGGGCCAGGCGTGCGCTCATCGCGGGCTCCTGTGTCGGTCCTGACATCGGCCAGAACCAGTATACAGGCGACCGATCGCGCAACTGCGACAAATTCGCAGATTCGATAAATACGCTACAGTTTCCCCAAGTTAATTGTAGCGGCACGAATCGCCCTTCCACTTGAAGTGCCGGCGCCGGTCGTGCCGATTATGATGTTGTGCCACATCCCACGACGAACGCGCGACGCCGTCGCGCGCTGTGGTTCGCCGGTTACGCGCTGCTGGCGCTCGCGGGGTGCCACGCGCGGCCGTCGTCTTCGTTCTCTCCGGTGCCGGGGCCGGCACAACTCCCGGTCGCAAGCCGGCCCAATTTCGAGCCCGACCTGTCGGGTGTAACGGCCGAAGCGGTGCCACTCGTCCGCCCGGACAAGGGGCGGCGCCTCACCGCCCCCGACACGCGCCGGCTCGCACGCGCCAACGCCCCGTTCGCGGCGGACCTCGACCGGCACGAAGACAACCAAGGGCCGAACCACGAGAAGCTGAACAGGAAAGCGGCACGGTTCGCCGCGGCAAGCCGCCTCGTGCGCGGCCACGCCGCCGACGAGCTGCGCAACCGGGCCGCGGGCGAGGCCCTCGACGAGTTCTTTAAACTGGCCGGGGCCGAAGGGCAGTTCGATCTGCTGGCCGCCGCCGCGGCTGAACTCAAGGCCCAACTCGGCGAAGCGGAGCGGGCCGAACAGGCGGGATTGAAGGACCGCGCCGACACCCCGGCGCTGCGGCGCCAGTTGCTCGACATCGAGGCGCAGCAGGCGCAACTCGAGGCCGGCATCGGGGCGCTGAACGCCAGCCTCCGCGCCCGTCTCGGGTTGGAGGCGGGCGATCCGCTGCCGCTCTGGCCGGTCGACCCGCTCGCGGTCCGCCCCGACGACATCGACGTGCCGGCGGCGGTTGCCACCGGGTTGGTCTACCGGCCGGACCTGAACGCGCTGCGGGTGCTCGCGGACGGCGGCGCCGCGGACCTGACGGACGCGGTGCTGACGGGGCTGAACCCGCTCCTGGCGAAGCTCAAACCGGACAGCCCGCTCGCGCTGCTGCTACTGTCGTGCGTCAGGGAACCGGAGCGCCAGAAGGAGGCCGCGACCGGCCGGGCGGCCAGCGCGCTCGCCGCCCGAACCCGTCAGGCCGAGGCCGAGATCCGGGCCGCCGCGGTGGGTCTGCGCGGGCACCGCGCCGCGGTCGCGGCCCGCGCGCTCGATGTCCGGGCCGCGGAGGCGCGCGTCAGCGAGTTGGAGCAGCGCAAGACGGCCGGGCTCAGCGTGGCGGCCGACCTCGCCGCCGCGAAACTCGCGGTGCTCAAGGCGAAGGGCGAACGGCTTTCGGCCGTGATCGAGTGGCACACGACGGAAGTGAAGCTGCGGCAGGCGATGGGGCTACTGGTGCGGGAGTAAGAACTGGTGGCGGAACAGGCAGTTGCTCATGGCTTTGTTTCGGCACATGCGAGCCTCGTGTTCACGAAGACAGATTTTGACAGGATGAACAGGATTTACCGGATGAAGCCCGATCGATTTGAAATCCTGTTTATCCTGTAGATCTTGTCAAAATCTTCTGGAATCGCTCCGACGATCGTTGGCACCACACGCCCTCGTCTCGGGCCTACTACCCCCGATCGCAGTTCATTCCGCCACACGTTTTAAGCGAAGCGGAGCGCGGACCGAAAGCCAAAGGCAGCAAGTGCTTTTGGCTTTCGGTCCGCGCTCCGTACTTCACTGGCACGCGATCCGGTAGGCGGCTTTTGTTTCTTGTGGCACAGACATTCCTGTCTGTGCGGCGATTTAAGACCGCACAGACAGGAATGTCTGTGCCACAAAGCCAACAGCCAATGTGGCACCTGCAACCGGGTCGCTAATTACGGCTTGATCGACGCGCCGACCGCGTTGGCGTCGATCTTGTACTTCAGTGTGGCGGTGGTCAGCTCGGACTCGACGCGGCCGAGCTTGTCCTTCATCTGCACCTTCACGTCACCGCTCATGGCGACCTCGCCGGTGCCGGCCATGAACGACAGCTCCTCGCAGGTGCCCTCGACGCCGAACCCGGCGAACCGCACCTTACCCCGGGCGGTCACCGCCGAGAGGCCCACGCCCTTCTCCGGCGACTTGATGTCCACCTTCTCGCACGCCACCTTCAGCACCAGGTCGTCGCCCGACTTCACCTCGAACGTCGGCTCGCCCTCGCCCACGCGGAGCACGATGCGGTACTTCATCGCCTCCACCTTGACGGCGCCGGCGCCGGCCGCCGGTGCCGGGGTCGGCTTGCTCGCCGGCACGTCCAGCGTCGGCTTTTCTTGCTCGATCGGCGTCGGCGCGATCTTCGGGCTCTCGATCAGCGCGGGCGGTTGGGCCGGCGCCCCGGTACCCAGCGGGAGGATCGAACCGGTCGGCTGCGCGGTGCCGGAAGCCGGCATCACCGGCGGGGTTGCCAAGGGCTTACTCGGAACGGTGGCGCCCGTGCTCGCAGGCGCCGGCAACGGGTCGATGACCGGGGCGATTTTCGGCACCTCCGGGACCGGCTTCGGCGGGTTCATCGGGGGCGCGGCCGGGGCCGGGGTGGTCGTCTTGGTCGGCTCCAGCGCCGGCTTCGCGTCCGGGAGCGGCAGGGTCGGCAGCGCGGGGGCGGCCTTCGGCTCCTCCGGCTTCGCCGCCTTTTCAATCGCCGGGACCGGCGGGGCGCCCGCCGGCATGGACCCGACCGGCGCCGGGAACGCCGCCGGCAGCGCGGGCGGCAACTCGGGGAGCTTCGGCGACGACGACGGGGGTGTCAAATCGGGGAGCATTGGCGCCGACGGCGCGCCGGCCGGCGGCAGCTTCGGGGCCTCGGCGGTGACCGGCGCTTCGGGCTGGCGGCCCTTGGTCTTGTCCAACTTCGGGCACTGGCTCGCGGCCGCGGCCAGGCCGCCGATCGACACGCCCAGCACGCCGGCCATCAGCTTCCAGCGGGTCAGCAACATGGTGATACACCTCTGCGCGGCGCGGCAACCAGGGGGACCGCGGGCATCCGAGCCCGGGGGTCACGTGCGCCAGGTTAAATCCCGGACAGGGAAATACCCGCGCCGGCTTCCCGTGTCTGCGCCACTTTCCCAGTGGCTCGGCTCGCGGTGGCAAGGCGGGGCAACCGGGCGCCCAATCACTACACCTCACAGGAACCCGCTCGCCCCCGATTCGAGTGCGCAACATGAGCCGTCCAAAGGTGTTCATCGCCCGCCGTATTCCCGACGAAGGGCTGAACGCGATCCGGGCCGTCTGCGACGTAGACGTGTGGCCGGAACAGCTCCCCCCGCCGCCCGCGGTGCTGCGCCGCCACGTGGCGGACTGCGACGGGCTGGTTTCGCTGCTCACCGACCGCGTGGACGCCGAACTCCTCGACGCGGCACCGAAGCTGAAGGTGGTGAGCAACTTCGCGGTGGGGTTCAACAACGTCGACGTGGCCGCCTGCACCGCCCGCGGGGTGTGCGTCGGGAACACGCCCGGCGCGCTGACCGACGCGACGGCCGACATCGCGGTCACGCTGCTGCTCGCGGCGGCGCGGCGGGTGGGCGAGAGCGCCACCGACGCGAAGGAGGGGCGCTGGCTGACGTGGGAGCCGCTCGGGTGGCTCGGCTCGGACCTCGCGGGCCGCACGCTCGGGATCGTCGGCATGGGCCGCATCGGGTTCGCGGCGGCGAAGCGGCTTCACGGCGGCTGGGGCATGAAGGTGCTCTACACCGCCCGCGGCCCGAAGGAGGACGCCGACAAGGAGCTGGGCGCCACCCGCGTGGAACTCGACGAGCTGCTCGCGCAGAGCGATTTCGTGTCGGTCCACGCGGACCTGAACCCGACGACGAAGGGCCTGTTCGGAGCGGCGCAGTTCGCAAAGATGAAGCGGACGGCGGTGTTCGTCAACACGTCGCGCGGGCCGCTGGTCGATCAGGCCGCGCTGGCCGCGGCGCTCCGCGACGGCACCATTTTCGCTGCGGGGCTCGATGTCACCGACCCGGAACCGCTGCCGACCGATCACGAGCTGTTCCGGCTCCCGAACTGCCTGATTGTGCCGCACGTCGCCAGCGCCACCATCGACACGCGGAACGCGATGGCGCGGCTGTGCGCCAACAACCTGCTGGCGGGGGTGCGGGGCGCGGCTCTGCCGAACTGGGTCAACCCGGAAGTGGCCGACAAGCGGCGCGCGTGACGAACGGTGTGGGCCGGAGCGCCGGCATTTCTGGAGTGCGGGCCTTCGGCCCGCCGGTTTGCTGCGAGGTGCCGCTCAGCGGATTTCCCGAAGGCACCTCACTCGCCGAGCCAGCAGCCGGACTCCGGGAAAGCCCGGCTCCGCGAAAGCCGGCCGTTCATATGTCTTTGACTTCACGTGAGGCTGAAAGCGGCTGGAACTGATTTTTGTCTTTGTGGCACAGACACGACCAGCCGGCTCGCAACTCAGGCGCCCGAAGCGGGCGGCGAGAGCGGGCACACGTCCATCGCCCGGATCAAGCCGGACTCGATCGTAAAGCGGTGGCCGACGGACACGTCGGCGATGACGGCCCCGGTCATGTCGCGCACGACCTGGTGCACGTGGACCAAAACCTGATTCGCGGCCTCCGGGTGGAAGGACGTGGGCTCGACCCGCGGGTCGATCTCGGACCACTGCTCCGTCCAGTAGGCGCGGACCTCCTCGTGACCGCGGGCGAACCCGCCCTTGAACGCCTTCGGCCAAACCACGTCCGGGGCCATCGTGGCAAGAGCGGCATCAATGTCGCGGGCGTTGAAGGCCGTGTACGCCGCGCGGAGCAGGCCGACGGGGGCCGACAGTTGATCCGACATGAACGCTCCCAAGTACACGCTTCGATCGCCGAGTCGCGAACGCACCAGCCGCGCACCACAGTGCGGCCGACCGCGCACATTATACTTTGCGCAGGCAGGAGTGAGGCCGCGTCGAGTTTCTGGAGCTGGGGTGTCATCCACGAACTCGACGTGTCGGCGTGAGTGGTGCCGATCCGTTTCCTGAGCGTCTGTTGGACCATTGCGGCGCTGATGGCATTGCCCCCCTCAACGGCACCAATTCTCCGCCGTTCCCTTCTCGCGGGCGATGGCTGCCTCACAAACCGTCCGTTCGGCGCCCTGATTCACGGCCCGGCTGGTCGTGTCTGTTTCTTGTGGCACAGACATTCCTGTCTGTGTGGCCTTCTCGCGCTGCACAGACAGGAATGTCTGTGCCACAAAGACAAAAAATAAAACGGACAGCAGCAGCCAGTTCGTGTGTGAGCCGAACGATGTACTTCTTGTTCACGGACGACGTGGATTGAGTTCCGGTCGCGCGGGGCGGCCAATTGTGATCGCTGTCGTCGAACTTCGGGCCGCAGCGCGGAACTCGGTTGGGAGCGATCCCCGCTCCGCCCCGCGCCACCCGGAGTCACGCCATGTCCGCGACCGCCACAGACCTGATCCCGGTCCGCGCCCTGAACCAGGTGACGTACTGCCCGCGCCTGTACTACCTCCAGTACGTCGATTGCGTGATGCCCACCAACGAGCACGTCGAGGGGGGGCTGCACGACCACCGCCGGGTGGACGCCCCGGACCTGAAGAACAAGACCCGCACCGACCGCGGCACCACCACCAGCCGCGGGGTCGCGCTGTCCAGCGAGCGGCTCGGCGTCACCGGCGTGCTCGACGTGCTCGAGGAGAAGGGCGGCGCGCGGTACCCGGTGGAGACCAAGCACGGAAGCGCCCCGCACGACGCCGACGGCAAGCCGACCGTGTGGGACAACGACGCGGTCCAACTGTGCGCCCAGGCGATGCTGCTGGAGGAGGCGTTCGGGCAGCCGGTGCCGCACGGGTTCCAGTTCCACGCCGGGAGCCGCGAGCGGGTGCCGCTGGAGTTCGCGCCGGAGCTGCGCCAGAAGACCCGCGACGCCGTCGCCCGGTGCCGGGAGCTGGCGGCCCTTGACGCCCCGCCCCCGCCCCTTCCGCCCGAGCTGCGGCACCGGTGCTTTGGGTGCTCGCTGGCGCCGGTGTGCCTGCCCGAAGAGACCCTGTACCAGCTCGGGCACCCGGCCCCGGGCGCGGACGCGGCCGAGAAGCCGGTCGCGGAGCTGAAGAAGGTCATCCCGATGACCGACGACGGCGCGGTGCTGTACCTCCAGGAGCCCGGCACCTCGGTGGGCAAGCGCAGCGAGCACCTCGTGGTGAAGAAGGAGGGCCAGGAGCTCACCCGGGTGCCGATGCACGCGATCCGGCAGGTGGTGGTGTGCGGGAACGTGCAGGTGAGCACGCAGGCGCTGGAGACGCTGGCGGCCAACGACATCGCGGTGGCGTATGTGACCGGGCACGGGCGGTTCATCGGCTCGTTCGTGCCCGCGCCCACCAAAAACGTCTCCCTGCGTGAGGCCCAGTTCCGCACGTTCGACGACCCCGCCGCGTGCCTCGACCTCGCGAAGGCCGTGGTGCGGGCGAAGCTGAGCAACCAGCGGGCGCTGCTCATGCGGAGCCTGCGGGGGGAGGGCGAGGCGCGCGGCAGTCACGAGCATTCCGCGAAGGGCATTTACGGGCTGATCGGGGCGCTCGACGCCCAGACCTCGGTGGAGTCCGTTCTCGGGATCGAGGGCCAGGGCGCGGCCCTGTACTTCGGGGACTTCGGGCGGTTCCTGAAGCAGCCGCCGACCGGGAAGGGGTTCGACTTCACCACCCGCAACCGGCGGCCGCCCCGCGACCCGGTGAACGCGCTGCTGTCGTTCGCGTACGCGATGCTGGCGAAGGACTGCTTCTCGGTCGCGTGTGCCGTCGGGTTCGACCCGTACAAGGGCTTCTTCCACGCGGGCCGGCACGGGAAGCCGTCGCTGGCGCTGGACCTGATGGAGGAGTTCCGCCCGGTGATCGCGGACTCGGTGGTGCTGACGCTCATCAACAACGAGGCGCTCACGCCGGACGACTTCATCGTCTGGCGGGACGCGTGCAGCCTCACGGAGAAGGGTCGGCGGGCGTTTTTTGCGGCGTACGAGCAGCGGAAGGCGACGGTGGTGACGCACCCGGTGTACGGGTACCGGATGAGCTACGCGCGGATGCTGGAGGTGCAGGCCCGGATGCTGGCGGCGTTCGTGCGCGGGGGCGTGCCGAGCTACACCGGCTTCACGGTGCGGTGATGGACAGCTACCTGGTGTGTTACGACATCTCGAACCCGAAGCGGCTCCGCAAGGTCGCACGGACGTGCGAGGACTTCGGGTATCGCAAGCAGTTATCGGTGTTTCTGGTTCGCGTGAGCGCCACTGACTTTGTAAGATTACGCTCCCGCTTGTATGACATCATCGACCTGAGCGAAGACCAAGTGCTGTTCATCCCGCTCACGGAGTCGGGGTTGCAGCGCATGGAGGCGATCGGCCGACCGACCGACCCGCACGACAAGAACGACGTGGTGATGATTTTGTGAGGAGTTCGCCCGATGAATAAGAACGAGTTTGCCACCGCCTTTGCGACGCTCGCGGGCACTCCCGGCCCTTTTCCTTGGCAGTGGGAGTTGTATAAGCGGTTCATCGTTGGTGACATCCCGGCGTCGTGTAACCTGCCAACCGGTTTGGGCAAAACATCGGTCATCCACGTCTGGCTGCTCGCTCTGTCTGTGAACAACAAGCTCCCGCGGCGGTTGGTGTACGTTGTGAACCGGCGCACCGTGGTGGATCAGACGACAAATGAAGTGGAGAATCTCCGAGAGCGCTTGCCGGATGTCCCGGAGGTCGAAGCCGCGCTTTGGGCGTTGTGTTCGACACGCCCAGAGAAGCCTGACCCGAAGAAGGACCGGCCGCTCGCGATCAGCACACTACGCGGCCAATTCGCGGACAACCGCGAGTGGAGCGCCGACCCGTCGCGCCCGGCGGTGATCTGCGGCACCGTAGACATGATCGGCTCGCGGCTGCTGTTCAGCGGGTACGGGTGCGGGTTCAAGACGCGCCCCTTGCACGCCGGGTTCTTGGGCCAGGACGCGCTCATCGTCCACGACGAAGCGCACCTGGAACCGGCGTTTCAGGAGTTGCTCGTAGAGATCGAAAAGGAACAGCAGCGGTGCAAGGACTTCCGGCCGCTTCGGGTGGTGGAACTGACCGCGACCTCGCGGGCCGATGGCCCGCCGCCGTTCACCCTCTCCGACGAGGATTACAAGGACGAAACCGTTCAACGACGCGTCGGCGCGAAGAAGGCGCTTCACCTCCAGCCGAACAAGGACGAGAAGAAACTCGCGGACGAGATTGCGGACCTTGCGCTGAAGCACAAAGAATCCGGCAGTGCGATTCTGGTTTTCGTCCGCAAAGTTGATGACGTTGATAAAGTCACGAAGAAGCTCCCGAAAGGTTCGTTCGAGCAACTGACCGGAACCCTTCGCGGGTTGGAACGCGACGACCTCGTGAAGAAGCCGATTTTCCAGCGGTTCTTACCGCCCTCGAACCGCAACACGACCGCCGCACCGCAACCGGGCACGGTGTACCTCGTCTGCACGAGCGCGGGCGAGGTGGGGGTGAACATTTCGGCGGATCACCTCGTCTGCGACCTCTCGACGTTCGAGAGCATGGCCCAGCGGTTCGGCCGCGTGAACCGCTTCGGGGAACGTACCGACACCGAGATTCACGTCGTTCACCCAAGAGAAGCGGACTTCGATGGCGAGAATACGATCGACGTGCGGCGGATGCGGACTCTCACTTTGCTTCTGCAACTTAACGGCCAAGGCAGTCCGGCCGCACTCGGGATGCTCGACCCGAAGGCGCGCCAGGAGGCGTTCGCGCCGACACCGACCATCCTCCCCGTGTCCGACATTCTGTTCGATGCGTGGGCGCTCACAACCATCCGCGCCAAGTTGCCCGGGCGCCCGCTGGTTGAAGCGTATTTGCACGGAATCAGCGACGATCAACCGCAAACGACGATTGCTTGGCGCGAAGAGGTGGACGTGCTGACAGAGGATATCCTACAACTCAACAAGCTTGACCCGGAAACGGTTCTTGAGCTATTCCCACTCAAACCGCATGAAGAGTTAAGCGGTCCGACCCACGGCCGGAGCAAGGTATTTGAGCAGTTAGAGGAGATCGCCGCGCGTGATGCGAAGCAAGAACCGGACAAGCGGCTTTCCGCCTGGGTGATCGATACCGACGGAACGGTAACCGTTCACACACTCTCTAAACTTGTCGAGAAGGATAGGCAGAACAAACCGGTTGTCGGTCTCGGCGGTCGAACCGTGCTGCTGCCGCCGCGCGCCGGCGGGTTCTCAGGTGGGTTACTCAAGGGCGATGAACCCTACACGAAGGACATCACTTACGACGTGAGCGATGAGTTGTTTCTGGATACGGAGAAAAAAGAACGTCGCCGTATCCGTTTGTGGGAAAACGACACCGCGCTGTCCGAGGTGCGGAAGGTGATGCGACTCGTTCGCGTTATCAACATTCCGGTTGGTGGTGCCGACGAGGATGCGGAAGGCCGCTCGTGGTACTGGTTCGAGCGCCCGCGCGGCGGTGACGATGAGGGGTCCAAGTCCGCAGCGACCAAAGACCCGATCGCCTTGGACCACCACACGAAGGACGTAACCGATAGCACCCGACGCATTGTTTCGGCGCTCGGTCTCCCCGGCGAACTCCACAAACTGCTCGTCATTGCCGCACAATTTCATGACCTCGGAAAGCAGCGAGAGGTGTGGCAGCGTTCGATCGGTAACCCGAAGCCGAAGGGGCCGCCTTGGTTCGCGAAGTCCGGTCGCGATTGGACGCCGCGCGAAATCACCGACTACCGGCACGAGTTCGGTTCGCTCATTGATGTCACCTTTGAGAAAGAGTTCACCGACCTTGTTAACGATGACCTGAGAGCGTTTGTGCTGCACGTCATCGCGACGCACCACGGGCGCGGGCGCCCGCACTTCCCAGAGGCCGAATCGTTCGACCCTGAGCGCTCCGACAACTCGGCGCGAACGGTTGCTCGTGAGGTGCCGCAGCGGTTCGCGCGATTACAGCGCCAGTACGGGCGGTGGGGGTTGGCGTACCTGGAGTCACTGTTGCGCGCCGCGGACTACGCCGCAAGTGCCAAGCCGTCGGCGTTCGTGACGGAGGGCGTGAAATGAGTTTCAGCGTAGCTGTGGACCCGACTAATCCGGGCCAGTTCTTTGCGTGCTGCGGGTTGCTGGAGTTGGCTGACCGTCTCTGGCCCGGCGCGGAAGGTTGGTTCGAGGACGGAACGTTTCATGTGTCGACGGGTGATATCGCAACGTTAATTGACCAGCTTGTCTGCCTGCGATTCGTTAGTTCGCTCGGCGACGACGGATTGAAGCGGCTTGGCAGCCTACTGAGTGCCGACAAATCGACACTAACGGAACTGGACAAGCAAGATAAAGAGCGATTGCGAAAGGCTTGGCAAGTTGAGCGAGTTCAAATCCCCGCTCCGTTCAATTTCTGGTTGGATTGGTGGTGGGATGATAAATCTGGCGTGACGCTGCTCAAGACTTGGGCGGCGAAACAATTCGTTCTGTCGATGGCTAACCCGATGCTGTCCGCTCTTAAGAGCCTGACCTGGGACAGCAGCAGCAGGGAAAACTGTTTGCAGCGGACAGCGAAATTGTCAGGGTTGCCCTTTTATTTTGATGCAGCAAACAACACTCAAAATACGCCGCGCGACAATGGTTTTGCTCCGGGGGCTGTAAAGTCAGCTCCCAACGATAGACCGCTGCTTGAACTGCTCGCGTTTGTCGGGTTGCAGCGGTTTCGTCCACATCGACCCGATAAAGCTGAGCGAATTCTGTACGCAACTTGGTCCATTCCCCTTCCGCCTTCTGTCGCTTCGGTAGCAGCAGCGGGGATGTTGAACGTGACAGGTAGTCGAGCCTTTGAATTCCGCATGCTTTACCGGACTGAGTATATGAAAGCGTTTCTTCCTGCCCAAGCCGTGCGAGGTGTCAAATGAGCGAGTTAACCAAGTTCGACAATTACCTGAGCGCTGACGGCCCCGCGGCGCTTGTCATCCGCGAATGGCTAATGCCAGCCGAAGGTGCGGATGGCGTGCTTTTCCCGGCAACGTTCGCGCCCGGTGGCAATTTTCCAGGTGGTTACAACATTGACACCGATCCGAGTGGTAAAAACGTCTGCCTCATCGACAGCGTAGGGTCGCAAGCGAATCGCATCGAGCCGATGTTCATGCCTGACAAGTGTGATGGCAAGTACGCGCACCTCGTTCCGCAAATCGTGGTGAAAGCTGGAGAGAAAGAGGTGAGTATCCTCGAAGCCGGACATCGCGCCGGCGATGCAATCGTTCGTTGCTCTTCACTTCAGAGGGAACTGCACGACGCATTTAATGACGTGTTGAAAGGTGACGCTACAAAGCTCGCGAAGATTGCGCCGACATCACTGGTTTTCGGCGTGTGGGACTCGCGTGACACACAGGCCAAACTCCCGCGAGTCGTAGCGTCTACGGTTCGTGCCGAACAGGTGCGCCCGCTCACACGCGGCGCAGTCTACATGCCGCCGGTAGATTACGCGGCTCTTGAAGTGTTCAGCGAAGAAGAGAAAGCGAAAGCCGAAGGCGACAACAAGAGCCCGTTAGCGAAACGCGGATTCGTTCACGTTCCGGCGTCAGCGTCTCACGGCGGCGTCATCGCGGACGGCGGTGTTCGGCGCGACGCTACGCTCGGTCTTGCGGCTCTGCGTCTGCTTCACGCGGGAAAGGACCCGGCGCGGACACTCGCACTTCGCCGCTACATCCTTGGCCTCGCGCTGGTCGCGTTTACGCACAACCCATCTGGCTACCTGCGGCAAGGGTGTTTGCTCGTCCTCGATTCGGACAAGCCGCGTGAGTTCGTTGAAGTTCACCCTTCCGGCGAGCGGAAGCCAGTAACGATTACGCCGAAAGTGGCGCTGGAGTATGCCACCGCGAGCGCAAAAGAGTTCGGCGTCGGTGATAGCAGAACGGTGCCTTTCGAGAAGGAGCGGGCGAAGACTGATCTGAAAGAGGGGGACAAAAAAACGAAAGGAAAAGCGAAGAAATCAAAAGAGAAAAGTGCTGAGGAAACGCCCGAACAGGAGGCCCAGTAGTGCCTTCTCAATTCTGCATTACGGTGCGGTTTCTTCAGCCATGTGCGCACGGACGTGGTGACGGCGAAGAACCTGAGTGGCCGCCGTCACCGTTACGGGTGTTTCAGGCGCTCGTTGCCGCGGCTGCGGCTCGGTGGAACGAGCGCACGCGACTTGAATACGCTGTGCCCGCCCTTGAGTGGCTCGCGAAGCAACCAGCGCCTACGGTGATCGCGTCGCAAGGCGTGCCATCGGGCGTGAAATACCGCCTTTACGTCCCCGATAATGTGGCCGATAAGGTGGCGAAGGCGTGGAGTGGCGGAAATACGAGTGCGAGCATCGCGGATTCCCGAACCGAAAAGGACGTTCGCCCCACGCATCTGATCGGGAAAAGCGACGAGCTCCCGGCGGTTAATTACCTCTACCCCATTGGGGACACCGATTCGGAGTTTGCCACGCACAAGGAAACGCTCGTCACCGCGGCGCGGAGCGTCACGCACCTCGGCTGGGGCGTGGACATGGTCGCGGGGGACGCGCGGGTGCTGTCCGAAGAGGAAGCCGCGAACCTCACCGGCGAGCGCTGGCGCCCGGCGGCGGGCGCGTCCACGACCCAACTCCGCGCCCCGCGCGCCGGGACGCTGAACGCACTGGCGCAGAAGCACGAGGCGTTTCTGAACCGGCTCTCGGCCGACGGGTTCAAGCCGGTGCCGCCGCTGACGGTGTTCGACACGGTCGGATACCGGCGCGACACCGAACCGGCCGCGCGCGAGTGGGTCGCGTTCCGCATTACGTCGGTCGATCCGGACGCCCCGAACCCGTCGTTCGACACACCGGCCAAGTGCCGCGACGTGGCGGCGTGGGTGCGGCACGCGACCGGCGAAGTGTGCCGGAACTGGCCGTTCCCCGATTTCGCGTCGTTCGTTCACGGGCACACCGAGAGCGGGTCGCAAACGAAGGGGGAACGCGCCGACGAGCGGTTCATGTACCTCCCGCTACCGAGCATCGAACGCCGGGGCGACCGCGGGGAGCACGTCGGAGCAATCCGCCGGGTGCTGGTGGCGGCGCCGCCGGGGTTTGGGGAGCGCATCGAGTGGATTCGCCGCCGACTGCCCGGTCAGGAACTCGTCTGGGACAACCGGGCGCAGGGCCTTCTGAACGCGCTGCCGGATTCGGACTGGGTGCTCCGGCGGTACACCGAGAATGCGCAGACGTGGTCCACGGTGACGCCCGTGATATGGCCGGGGCACGACGACCACAACCCCGAGAAGGCCGCTCGCCTCCTGCGGAAAGCGTTCGTGGATGCGGGCTTCGCGCGGGCGGTGGTCGATGCCATCACCGAACTGGACTGGCGCCCGGTGGGTTTCCGGGCCGGGGCCGAGTTGGCTTCGCGCTACGCCTTGCCCGACCGGCTCAACGGGCGGCGGTATCACGTGCGGGTGCGGTTCGCGCACCCGGTTCGCGGGCCGCTGGCGGTCGGCGCCGGGCGGTATCGCGGGTTGGGAGTGTTCGCCGCCGAGTAGTACGGACCTCAACGCCGAACTGCCGGAGCGGTTCTGGCGCGTGGTGCGGGCGTGGGGCTGGTGGGGCGCGGCCTACCGGGAGGCGGTGTTCCGGTTGGCGGACCACGCGCAGAGCGCCGCCGAGCAGGTCCGCGACGCGGCCCCGGCGCCGGTGGCAACCGGGTGGGTGTCGCGGCCGGCGCGGGTGTCGCGGGCCGAAGGGCATGCGCTCCCGCTGACGGGGCTCGATGGGGCGAACCCGCTCGCGTTCCTCGCCGCCCTGGGAACGCTCCTCACTTGCGACCAGTTGTCGCGCGCGGCGGCGCGTCCCGATTGGCTCGGCGGTCGCGTTACGTTGTCGTGGGGCGACGCGACCTCCCCGAACGTGCCCGTGCTTCACCTCCCGGCCCCGCCCCCCGCGACGGTCGCGTTCGCCGATTTCCTGGCCGCGGGGCTGGCGAAGCGGGTGGAAGATCACTCGGCCGCGTGGGTGGTGCGGATGCTCGAACTCGGGCTGCCGAAGGGCGCGGCGCGCGACTTCGCCAGCATCGCCCGACACGCGGTCCCGCCGCGGCCCGAGGACCGCCACCGCCTCGACTGGGTTACGGCGCTGTCGTGCGAGTCGGCGATCGACGCGGACAGTCAGTTGCAAACCGTTCGCTGCGATTACCTGCTCGGCAACATTCGGTCGGTGATGCACCGCACCGGGGCCGATCACCTGCACCGTGCCCTCTTCGCCCCGTGGGACTACAGCGACTCGCTGAACAACCAGTCGCTGCACTGGGAACCGAGTGAGGACCGCCGCCACGCGTACCAGTGGCTCGTGCCGACTAACTCGCGGAGCCGAGAAACCGGCGGCATGCTGGGGGCGAACCGCCTGGCGCTGGAGGCGTGGCCGCTGTTCCCGTCGTTCCCGGACGGGGACCGCGTGCGCACCCGCGGGTTCCGGGGCAACCGCGCGGCGAGTACGTTCTGGCTGTGGCCGCTCTGGGATTCGTGCTTGACAGCCGACGGGGTGGCCTCAATGCTGTCCCTGCGGGGCCTCCAGGCCGACCCCTTGGGGGCGGACCCGCTCCGCGGGTTCGGCGTCGTGTCGGTGTTCCGGAGCCAGCGTATCCTGGTCGGCAAGACGCCGAACCTGACGCCGCCCGACCGGGTGATCTAACACGCGAGCGGCCCGGTGGTGAAACGCGTCGTCGGGCGTTTCGCGCCGAAGGTCTTTGACAACTAACGAGTTTCCACCGGGCGCCAGTTCGCCACCGCTCGCAAGTCGCAACTGATGGCTTGGTCAGCGGGTTGTGGCAACTGGTGCCCCAGAGTTCACGTCATGACCGCGTTTCGCGCTCAACCGCTCGCGGAGATTGCGATAATCCGTTGCGACGATATAATTTCCGAGAATTGATGTTCTCCGCGGCTCATAGCCGCGGCCGAATTGAAGGCAGGATCAGTTGCCGCTCACTGTCTCCGTCGGTGACGTTCTCCGCGGCTCATAGCCGCGGCCGAATTGAAGGCCGCTCGCGGCCAGCGCCGCGACCCGCGTGATCGCGTTCTCCGCGGCTCATAGCCGCGGCCGAATTGAAGGGGATCGTTCGCGAAGGCGTTCAGTGATTCGATGAAGGTTCTCCGCGGCTCATAGCCGCGGCCGAATTGAAGGCACTTGGGCGAGACACTTGAAACCGGCACGATCGAAGTTCTCCGCGGCTCATAGCCGCGGCCGAATTGAAGGGCCGCGCCGCCGCACGTGTCAACTAGATTCGCGAAAGTTCTCCGCGGCTCATAGCCGCGGCCGAATTGAAGGACGACCTTCCAGGCGGGCGGTGCCCACGCCGGGGCCGTTCTCCGCGGCTCATAGCCGCGGCCGAATTGAAGGCACGAGATCGGTGCCGTCAGCCTGAGCGAAGTAGATGTTCTCCGCGGCTCATAGCCGCGGCCGAATTGAAGGGGCCGCCGAGGCGCTCGGGCTGCTCGTCCCGCCGCACGTTCTCCGCGGCTCATAGCCGCGGCCGAATTGAAGGTTGTTCGGCCGGGGCGGTGAGGCCCCGGAAGAGGCGGTTCTCCGCGGCTCATAGCCGCGGCCGAATTGAAGGTCGGTGAGTACGCCCGTGCCCTGGTCGAGCACCTCCACGTTCTCCGCGGCTCATAGCCGCGGCCGAATTGAAGGACTGCTCATTCGGCTTCCTCGTGGGGAGTGGGGGCGTGGTTCTCCGCGGCTCATAGCCGCGGCCGAATTGAAGGCGACCTGATCGATCTCACGGCACAGAGACTCGACGCGTTCTCCGCGGCTCATAGCCGCGGCCGAATTGAAGGGTGGCGGGGGGATCGACAAAGGTGAACGTTTCGCAGGTTCTCCGCGGCTCATAGCCGCGGCCGAATTGAAGGCCGACCTACCTGCCCCCGGGCGGGATGAGCCAGGCCGTTCTCCGCGGCTCATAGCCGCGGCCGAATTGAAGGCTCGACATCGTGTTCGTTCTTGCATTCGGCACAGGTGGTTCTCCGCGGCTCATAGCCGCGGCCGAATTGAAGGCGGCGTCCCGCAGCTCGGGGACCGGATCACCGAGGTTCTCCGCGGCTCATAGCCGCGGCCGAATTGAAGGCAGCTAAAATGAAACGCAAACGCGCCCTGTTTGCAGCCGTTCTCCGCGGCTCATAGCCGCGGCCGAATTGAAGGGCGGCGTGCTCGCCGGCCTTGCCCCGCGCGTGCCGCGTTCTCCGCGGCTCATAGCCGCGGCCGAATTGAAGGCGAAGCGGCTTACTGTAGTCGGGTTGAGGGTGGATGGAGTTCTCCGCGGCTCATAGCCGCGGCCGAATTGAAGGGGTTTTGGTTGGAGGAGGCAACGGGTTCTTGGTGTGGTTCTCCGCGGCTCATAGCCGCGGCCGAATTGAAGGTGGTCGCGCCTGTTCAGCCGCAAGCCGGCCGCCCCGCCGGCGTTCTCCGCGGCTCATAGCCGCGGCCGAATTGAAGGGACGTGCGCATGATGCACGGGTCGTCGCCGATCAGGTTCTCCGCGGCTCATAGCCGCGGCCGAATTGAAGGGTCAAAGGACACGCCCAGTCGCCGCGCCCATTCGGCAGTTCTCCGCGGCTCATAGCCGCGGCCGAATTGAAGGCGGGCGCTCGTCGCCCTGTTGCCCGGCGAGCAGCCGGGTTCTCCGCGGCTCATAGCCGCGGCCGAATTGAAGGTCCGTCCGGTCGAACTGTGCGTCCGGGACGTGTGCGTTCTCCGCGGCTCATAGCCGCGGCCGAATTGAAGGGGCCTGTTGGGTCCATTGCGTCGGTAGCACCAAGCAGTTCTCCGCGGCTCATAGCCGCGGCCGAATTGAAGGGGTAGCGGAGCGGCCTTGGGCTGGGTCGGAGGGGCGGTTCTCCGCGGCTCATAGCCGCGGCCGAATTGAAGGTTGAACGCGGTCAACGATGACTGGTGGGATGTGGCATGTTCTCCGCGGCTCATAGCCGCGGCCGAATTGAAGGTGCCGCGCCGCCCACGCCCGGTAGCGGTTCAAGGCGTTCTCCGCGGCTCATAGCCGCGGCCGAATTGAAGGACCTACCGGCGAGTCCGCACCCGCCGCTCCAGCGCCGTTCTCCGCGGCTCATAGCCGCGGCCGAATTGAAGGAGGAAACGATGCCGACCGCCGAGGAACTGTTCCCCCGGTTCTCCGCGGCTCATAGCCGCGGCCGAATTGAAGGGTTCTGCCCGCGCTCGCCGCAAGAGGCGTGCTGCTGCGTTCTCCGCGGCTCATAGCCGCGGCCGAATTGAAGGAACACCTTCCGCAGCTCGACGCCGAAGTTGGCATCGTTGTTCTCCGCGGCTCATAGCCGCGGCCGAATTGAAGGATCCGGCACGTCGAACAGCCCCTGACGACCGGTGAGCTTGGTTCTCCGCGGCTCATAGCCGCGGCCGAATTGAAGGCCGAACGACAGCCGGGGCGCGGGCCGGGTCATGCGGTTCTCCGCGGCTCATAGCCGCGGCCGAATTGAAGGGTGTGGCACAACAGCCACTCACGCGCCGATTACGACGTTCTCCGCGGCTCATAGCCGCGGCCGAATTGAAGGCGACGGCAGCGAAGGCGCCGCGTACCACGTGACGTGGTTCTCCGCGGCTCATAGCCGCGGCCGAATTGAAGGCTCGAACTCGCGCTGAAGACGGACCGGGCGCCCGCGTTCTCCGCGGCTCATAGCCGCGGCCGAATTGAAGGACGTTCTCGCTCCGGAAAGGCCCCGGACGAACCGGGGTTCTCCGCGGCTCATAGCCGCGGCCGAATTGAAGGCCGTGCCAACGTCCTCGCCCTTTTCCTGCTCCCCTTGTTCTCCGCGGCTCATAGCCGCGGCCGAATTGAAGGGCCTTTTCTTAGCTAGATCCCCCTGCGTGTTCATCGGGTTCTCCGCGGCTCATAGCCGCGGCCGAATTGAAGGCAGATCGCCAGGCAGTGAATGCAACAGTGAATGCAACGTTCTCCGCGGCTCATAGCCGCGGCCGAATTGAAGGCCGACGACGCCTTTGGTGCCGTGGCCCCGTTCGGTGGTTCTCCGCGGCTCATAGCCGCGGCCGAATTGAAGGGCTCATGCGGCCTCCAGATCGTCAAACAAGCCCCGCGTTCTCCGCGGCTCATAGCCGCGGCCGAATTGAAGGCGCACGCTGCCGGGGAGCGTCTCGACGGACCCGCGGGAGGTTCTCCGCGGCTCATAGCCGCGGCCGAATTGAAGGGCGGTTGGCCCGCGGGTGGACGCAGGCGCAGCTCGCGGAGGTTCTCCGCGGCTCATAGCCGCGGCCGAATTGAAGGTCACCTTCAGCCCTTGAACGAGCACAAGAAGCGTGGTTCTCCGCGGCTCATAGCCGCGGCCGAATTGAAGGGGGCGAAAGTCCGCGAAGCAATCGCGGCCAAGCACCTGTTCTCCGCGGCTCATAGCCGCGGCCGAATTGAAGGGAGGCGGTGCTCGCCAAGGCGGTGCCCCCGGCGGCGTTCTCCGCGGCTCATAGCCGCGGCCGAATTGAAGGGACGACGGCACTGACGACCCGTTCTCGGTGCATCTGGGTTCTCCGCGGCTCATAGCCGCGGCCGAATTGAAGGAGAACGAGGCCAAGTGGGTGCGCAAGGCGCTCCTGGTTCTCCGCGGCTCATAGCCGCGGCCGAATTGAAGGACACCCCGCGCGGGGAGCGCTCACGGCACCGCCGACCGGTCCGCCCCGTTCTCCGCGGCTCATAGCCGCGGCCGAATTGAAGGTCCGACGGGAGCGCCACGCACTCTTCGGAGTGGTACAGTTCTCCGCGGCTCATAGCCGCGGCCGAATTGAAGGCCCAACCCGGACGAGAGCACCACGAGGACTGGTTCCGTTCTCCGCGGCTCATAGCCGCGGCCGAATTGAAGGCTTCCTTGTCGAGACGGGAAAGCGCGGCGCGTTGAAGTTCTCCGCGGCTCATAGCCGCGGCCGAATTGAAGGTTGGTCACGAGGTGCGCGGCGGCGGCCTGGATGTCCTCGTTCTCCGCGGCTCATAGCCGCGGCCGAATTGAAGGGGCCCGCTCTGTCGGTGTCATCGCGTCCCCTCCTGAGGTTCTCCGCGGCTCATAGCCGCGGCCGAATTGAAGGTTCGTGACCAGAAGTTCGCCGAAGCGTTCGCGCTGCGTTCTCCGCGGCTCATAGCCGCGGCCGAATTGAAGGCGCGTCGGTGGTGGGCAAGACCGCCGCCAGCTCGACGTTCTCCGCGGCTCATAGCCGCGGCCGAATTGAAGGTCGCCCAGGGTGCGGATCTGGTTCACCTTGTCGTAGTTCTCCGCGGCTCATAGCCGCGGCCGAATTGAAGGGTCGTCGGCGAACGTGATGTCGTCGAACGCCAGCGCGGTTCTCCGCGGCTCATAGCCGCGGCCGAATTGAAGGAGCACCGGATAGCCCACAAGGCCATCGAACCCCAAGTTCTCCGCGGCTCATAGCCGCGGCCGAATTGAAGGGACTGACGGCGCCGGGCGAGGTCGGGCGGTTCCCGTTCTCCGCGGCTCATAGCCGCGGCCGAATTGAAGGGGGCCGGCGGAACTCCGCGTGTGCCGAGAGCAGTTCGTTCTCCGCGGCTCATAGCCGCGGCCGAATTGAAGGCCTGTGCTCGATCAACTGATTGCGTTCGTTGCGGCGTTCTCCGCGGCTCATAGCCGCGGCCGAATTGAAGGTGTGGTCGCCTCGCCCGCTGCCGCGCCCTCGCCTGGTTCTCCGCGGCTCATAGCCGCGGCCGAATTGAAGGCGGTACTCGTTCACGTCGATCACGCCGGCCGTCAGGTTCTCCGCGGCTCATAGCCGCGGCCGAATTGAAGGAGGTAAATTAATTCCGTCGAACTCCCCACCCTGCCGTTCTCCGCGGCTCATAGCCGCGGCCGAATTGAAGGGCCGCCTGCTGCACCGCGGGCGTTTGGGGCAGCTTTTCGTTCTCCGCGGCTCATAGCCGCGGCCGAATTGAAGGACCACGTCGTCGATGTCGAGCGCGTAATCGGTGTAAGTTCTCCGCGGCTCATAGCCGCGGCCGAATTGAAGGGACCCTTAACGAAAGGCTCCCTGTGCTCGATCAACGTTCTCCGCGGCTCATAGCCGCGGCCGAATTGAAGGGCCGGCTCGGACATCATCGTGTATTCGCGCTCGGTCGTTCTCCGCGGCTCATAGCCGCGGCCGAATTGAAGGCAGTTCGGCAGCCGGCAGTGCGTCCAGGCCGTCGTCCTCGTTCTCCGCGGCTCATAGCCGCGGCCGAATTGAAGGCGGCAGGCTCGGCGTCTTCCGCTTCACCACGGGCACCGTTCTCCGCGGCTCATAGCCGCGGCCGAATTGAAGGTCGGTGGGCTTCAGCTTCGGGGGTGCGGGCGCCCGGTTCTCCGCGGCTCATAGCCGCGGCCGAATTGAAGGTGCGATACCGCGCCGTGCATCTGCTGTGCATATTGGTTCTCCGCGGCTCATAGCCGCGGCCGAATTGAAGGCAAATCCGCACTCGCCGAAGCCGCCAAACGGTTCGGTTCTCCGCGGCTCATAGCCGCGGCCGAATTGAAGGATTGCGCGAGTGATCGCGACGTAGGTGAGGTTGCGCGTTCTCCGCGGCTCATAGCCGCGGCCGAATTGAAGGCGTGATCTCCGGGGGCTGACACAGCAGCGTGCCGGCCGGTTCTCCGCGGCTCATAGCCGCGGCCGAATTGAAGGGACCACGAACGTGATCGGCCTCTTGGCTGAACCGGGGTTCTCCGCGGCTCATAGCCGCGGCCGAATTGAAGGAGCCCCATGCTCGGCATACTCGCCCCCGCTGGTGTCGTTCTCCGCGGCTCATAGCCGCGGCCGAATTGAAGGCCCAGGCCGTCGTCCGACATGCTCGGGTGCGTGAAGTTCTCCGCGGCTCATAGCCGCGGCCGAATTGAAGGGCGACCTCGTTGATGTGCGGGTCGTCGGTGCCGAAGTTCTCCGCGGCTCATAGCCGCGGCCGAATTGAAGGACCTTCGACGCGCACGGCCCGGCCGGCTGGCGGCTCAGTTCTCCGCGGCTCATAGCCGCGGCCGAATTGAAGGGCAACCTTCGGCGAAGCGGTACAGGCCGCCAGCGACGTTCTCCGCGGCTCATAGCCGCGGCCGAATTGAAGGTCGAGCAGCGGCAGCAGCGCGACGAACGCCACCGCGTTCTCCGCGGCTCATAGCCGCGGCCGAATTGAAGGCCCAGGTTGGCGCACATCTCGGCCGAGTGGTCGTCGTTCTCCGCGGCTCATAGCCGCGGCCGAATTGAAGGTGCGGCCCTTGACATGCTCTGGAAACCTGAAGAGAAGTTCTCCGCGGCTCATAGCCGCGGCCGAATTGAAGGAAAATTGCAACGCAACTCTTGCGTCGGGTTGTCGTGTTCTCCGCGGCTCATAGCCGCGGCCGAATTGAAGGTCAACGTGCGCGCGATCTCGTTCCTGAAGCGAGAGGGTTCTCCGCGGCTCATAGCCGCGGCCGAATTGAAGGGTTTCTCCGGTTCGGGGATGCGTGTAGACTGACCGAGTTCTCCGCGGCTCATAGCCGCGGCCGAATTGAAGGCCAGTGCTCTATCACATTTTCAAACGGTTGGGGCTCGGGGTTCTCCGCGGCTCATAGCCGCGGCCGAATTGAAGGTCCTCCCCATCTGTCACGATCACGAACACCACCAGCGTTCTCCGCGGCTCATAGCCGCGGCCGAATTGAAGGTCCGCTGCCTCTTTGATAACTAGGTACTGCTCTTCGTTCTCCGCGGCTCATAGCCGCGGCCGAATTGAAGGGAGCCACTTTTTCAGCCACTCCGTGAGTAGCGGGCGTTCTCCGCGGCTCATAGCCGCGGCCGAATTGAAGGGTCCCGCATCGTGGCCGGCACCAACGGCAACGCGATGTTCTCCGCGGCTCATAGCCGCGGCCGAATTGAAGGCCGGGGAATGAGCCCGGCGAGCAACCACTACTCTGGTTCTCCGCGGCTCATAGCCGCGGCCGAATTGAAGGCCGCCTTCCCTCTGTGTTGCGTGTAGACGGGAATGAGGTTCTCCGCGGCTCATAGCCGCGGCCGAATTGAAGGGTTAGCAGTCGGGGAAACATCCTGTCACGTCGCACCTGTTCTCCGCGGCTCATAGCCGCGGCCGAATTGAAGGCTGGGCGAGCATTTGGGCATGTACCAGAAGAAGGTGGAGCAGTTCTCCGCGGCTCATAGCCGCGGCCGAATTGAAGGTGCGTGCTGGCCAGGGTCGCCTTGACGGCCTCGGCGTTCTCCGCGGCTCATAGCCGCGGCCGAATTGAAGGCATCACACATCCACTCGAAGTGATGAAACTGGTTTGGTTCTCCGCGGCTCATAGCCGCGGCCGAATTGAAGGTTATCCACAGGTTCCGCAGTCATCCGTCCCCGCCGGGTTCTCCGCGGCTCATAGCCGCGGCCGAATTGAAGTCAACGAACGCCTGGACATCGGTCGCGAGCGACTTGGGTTCTCCGCGGCTCATAGCCGCGGCCGAATTGAAGTGCGCGCACGCACTGGCACAGGTACCGCCGCCCCGGTTCTCCGCGGCTCATAGCCGCGGCCGAATTGAAGTGCGTTCCGGCACCGCGTCCGAGTGCGTGGTTTGCGCGGTTCTCCGCGGCTCATAGCCGCGGCCGAATTGAAGTGGCAGGTACTCAAGAGGGTGTGACGATGGGGTGGCAGTTCTCCGCGGCTCATAGCCGCGGCCGAATTGAAGTTCGTAGTGTCCGTTAATTCCCTTGGAACCACTCAGGTTCTCCGCGGCTCATAGCCGCGGCCGAATTGAAGTGTTTCTTCTCTGCCATGTAATCTCCTTGTTAGTTAAGGTTCTCCGCGGCTCATAGCCGCGGCCGAATTGAAGTCCGCTGGTGGCGTACCCCGGGGCGGTGCGCTTCACCGGTTCTCCGCGGCTCATAGCCGCGGCCGAATTGAAGTTCGCTGGCGTCCGCGGCCAAGTTGTCGAGCGAGAAGGTTCTCCGCGGCTCATAGCCGCGGCCGAATTGAAGTGTCACCGGCTCGGCCTCCGTGGCCCGGGCGAGTTCGGGGTTCTCCGCGGCTCATAGCCGCGGCCGAATTGAAGTACCAACTCGGCTCTGACCATCCTGTTCGAGGGTGAGGGTTCTCCGCGGCTCATAGCCGCGGCCGAATTGAAGTGTTCCCCCACTTAGTTTGTGCAAAGTAGACACCGCCGAGGTTCTCCGCGGCTCATAGCCGCGGCCGAATTGAAGTGTGAACTTGAGCTCGGCCGCGGTCGGGGTCATCTTGGGTTCTCCGCGGCTCATAGCCGCGGCCGAATTGAAGTCCCCCGTCGTCCACCAACATGACCGCCTGAAACCCGGGGTTCTCCGCGGCTCATAGCCGCGGCCGAATTGAAGTCACTCATCTAGAATCCCACCACACCCGCGGAAAAGACGTTCTCCGCGGCTCATAGCCGCGGCCGAATTGAAGTGTCGGCCCGAATGCGTGCCGCCGGTCGGACATCACCGGGTTCTCCGCGGCTCATAGCCGCGGCCGAATTGAAGTACGAGCACGGTGACGCGAGCGATCGTGCCCGTGCCGGGTTCTCCGCGGCTCATAGCCGCGGCCGAATTGAAGTTCGGCGGCGCTCAGGAACTTCAGCACGTCCCCCTTGTGGTTCTCCGCGGCTCATAGCCGCGGCCGAATTGAAGTTTGGTGTTCAGCTTGAACTGAAACCGGCCCGGAGGTCCTCCGCGGCTCATAGCCGCGGCCGAATTGAAGTTACCAGGACGCGGCGAAAACGACGCTCGCGCTCTCGCGGTTCTCCGCGGCTCATAGCCGCGGCCGAATTGAAGTTCCGGCGCTGGGGTGCCGGTTGCCCTGAATCACCAGGGTTCTCCGCGGCTCATAGCCGCGGCCGAATTGAAGTGCCGGGCGCCCCGCGCTGTCCTGCGTTGTGTTCGGGGTTCTCCGCGGCTCATAGCCGCGGCCGAATTGAAGTTCTTCGGGGCAAGCCATGTTTCCTGGCCTCCTCTGGGGTTCTCCGCGGCTCATAGCCGCGGCCGAATTGAAGTTGGAAGGACTCCGAAGAGACCGCGGAAATCCGCTGGGGGTTCTCCGCGGCTCATAGCCGCGGCCGAATTGAAGTTAGGACGTGACGCGGTAGTTGATTGTTGTCTTGGCTGGTTCTCCGCGGCTCATAGCCGCGGCCGAATTGAAGTGCACCACTCCCCTCGATGCTGAAAGTGGCGTTGCTGGGTTCTCCGCGGCTCATAGCCGCGGCCGAATTGAAGTTGGGCGCCGCTCGTGAAGGACGGCAACGAGCCCGCCGAGGTTCTCCGCGGCTCATAGCCGCGGCCGAATTGAAGTTTCACGTAGCGGGCCGTCTCGAGGTCCAGGGTCGGCGGGGTTCTCCGCGGCTCATAGCCGCGGCCGAATTGAAGTAGAACCGCGCGCGTCCCGGCCGCGTGCGCGAGCCCGGGGTTCTCCGCGGCTCATAGCCGCGGCCGAATTGAAGTGCGGGCGTCGAGCCCGAGACGCTGCGGCGGTTCACGGGGTTCTCCGCGGCTCATAGCCGCGGCCGAATTGAAGTCGACCTGTCGCCGGACAAAAGCACCCTGAACTACGAGGGTTCTCCGCGGCTCATAGCCGCGGCCGAATTGAAGTGGCTGCTTTGCGGCCCACTGTGTGAAGAACGCCATGGGTTCTCCGCGGCTCATAGCCGCGGCCGAATTGAAGTCGAGCACTGGCATCGGGGAATCTGCGGACGGGTAGGGTTCTCCGCGGCTCATAGCCGCGGCCGAATTGAAGTGGTTCGCTTCCTTTTCGGCCTCTGTAACGTGTGCAGGTTCTCCGCGGCTCATAGCCGCGGCCGAATTGAAGTGACAGGCCACCCCTCCCCAGCACACCAGACTCTAGAGGTTCTCCGCGGCTCATAGCCGCGGCCGAATTGAAGAGTGTTGCCTGACCGGTCAAGTTAACTCGAACTCTTCGGTTCTCCGCGGCTCATAGCCGCGGCCGAATTGAAGATGCGATCCGGCTTCTCTCTTCTGGACTCAGGGCCTTGGTTCTCCGCGGCTCATAGCCGCGGCCGAATTGAAGATGAGCGAACAATTCACCGCCCTCATCCAAGCTCGGAGGGTTCTCCGCGGCTCATAGCCGCGGCCGAATTGAAGGGCCCTGATCCCCTTCTCACAGCCCAACGGTCACACGGTTCTCCGCGGCTCATAGCCGCGGCCGAATTGAAGGTCATCCACTCGCTTACGGAGACTATCGAGCAGCTTTAGGGTTCTCCGCGGCTCATAGCCGCGGCCGAATTGAAGGTATGGTTTGACTCCGCTCGAAGTTTTCGATTGCATGAGGTTCTCCGCGGCTCATAGCCGCGGCCGAATTGAAGGCCGAGTGGTCCAGTGCAGAGAGTCCCAGAGTCTTTGTTCTCCGCGGCTCATAGCCGCGGCCGAATTGAAGGAAGTTCTCCTTTGGTGACTGTACTCTATCCTCTCTGGTTCTCCGCGGCTCATAGCCGCGGCCGAATTGAAGGGTCAGACTGAGTTTCGCGAGGTGATTGCAGGCTGGGGGTTCTCCGCGGCTCATAGCCGCGGCCGAATTGAAGGTCGGGGGCGTCCTGCTGGCATACCGCCACCATCCCAGTTCTCCGCGGCTCATAGCCGCGGCCGAATTGAAGGAGCCTACAGCGGACCGTGATCCGCTGAGCCGACCGCGGGTTCTCCGCGGCTCATAGCCGCGGCCGAATTGAAGGGCGCACCGGGAGCACGCCCTCCTCCGCGAACACGAGGGTTCTCCGCGGCTCATAGCCGCGGCCGAATTGAAGGTGGACGCTGTTCGCCTCCAACGCGGCCGACTTCAAGGTTCTCCGCGGCTCATAGCCGCGGCCGAATTGAAGGCCGACATGGCCAAGCAGCCGAAGAAGCCGACGGGCGGAAGGTTCTCCGCGGCTCATAGCCGCGGCCGAATTGAAGGGCTGATGCGGTTGCTCGCGAGCCCGGACGAGACGCCGGTTCTCCGCGGCTCATAGCCGCGGCCGAATTGAAGGGTGAGTGGCAGCTTCGGTCCGGCGGCCGTGAGCGCGGGTTCTCCGCGGCTCATAGCCGCGGCCGAATTGAAGGTTCATCTCCGCTGCGGTAACCATGTCCGCCACTGCCGGTTCTCCGCGGCTCATAGCCGCGGCCGAATTGAAGGGGTGTCATCTGGTGCCCCCGCTACGGCCTGCTTGCCGGTTCTCCGCGGCTCATAGCCGCGGCCGAATTGAAGGCGGGTTGTCGCTGCTCGCGAGGTCCGCTTCGAGCTGGTTCTCCGCGGCTCATAGCCGCGGCCGAATTGAAGGTTGTCGGGATGGCGGCTAGCTGCGGGATTGCCCAAGGTTCTCCGCGGCTCATAGCCGCGGCCGAATTGAAGGATCCTCGACAGCCTACCGGGCGGGCACCAGTTACGGTTCTCCGCGGCTCATAGCCGCGGCCGAATTGAAGGGCGGGCTGAACAATAGACTGTCAACAGCGAACAATAGTTCTCCGCGGCTCATAGCCGCGGCCGAATTGAAGGTCCGCCGTGTGCGATTTGACGACCCTCTCAAACCGCCGGTTCTCCGCGGCTCATAGCCGCGGCCGAATTGAAGGCCGGTCGCGTCCCGCCACGGCACCGCCGGGTACGGCCGCGGTTCTCCGCGGCTCATAGCCGCGGCCGAATTGAAGGTGTCTTGCTCGGCCATCTGCTTCGCCTGCGCCGTGGTTCTCCGCGGCTCATAGCCGCGGCCGAATTGAAGGGCGGAGCCCGGGAAGGTGGCGCCCGGGGTGTCCGTGGTTCTCCGCGGCTCATAGCCGCGGCCGAATTGAAGGGGCCGAATCCCGGGTCTGCGCGTCGTCGATGACGGCCGGTTCTCCGCGGCTCATAGCCGCGGCCGAATTGAAGGCCTGAACTGTTCGGTGAGAACTTCGCGAACAAGGTGAGGTTCTCCGCGGCTCATAGCCGCGGCCGAATTGAAGGCACACGGTCACCGGGTTCTTCCCCACCCGCTTTGCGAGGGTTCTCCGCGGCTCATAGCCGCGGCCGAATTGAAGGCCGTTGCCTGCGGCGTGCCCACCACACACGTGACTGGGTTCTCCGCGGCTCATAGCCGCGGCCGAATTGAAGGGACAGCCCCGCGGACGACACCGCGCGGGCCGTGTAGGTTCTCCGCGGCTCATAGCCGCGGCCGAATTGAAGGGGAGCCCCACGGGTCGCCGAACTGGTCCAGGATGAAGGTTCTCCGCGGCTCATAGCCGCGGCCGAATTGAAGGACCCCCGGCGACTTCGCGCGAATCGTCCAGACCGGCGGTTCTCCGCGGCTCATAGCCGCGGCCGAATTGAAGGTGTATACATATGTAGTCGGCTGAGTGTGAGTTCTGAGGTTCTCCGCGGCTCATAGCCGCGGCCGAATTGAAGGAATTGGGTACTATCACAGACGCTTTCCTCAACCAGGGTTCTCCGCGGCTCATAGCCGCGGCCGAATTGAAGGCCGACCGTTCAGCGGTTGCAGCCCATCGTGGAGCGGGGTTCTCCGCGGCTCATAGCCGCGGCCGAATTGAAGGAGTCTCGCCCGCTGGCTGCTGAGTTGCTCGCGCGGCTGGTTCTCCGCGGCTCATAGCCGCGGCCGAATTGAAGGATCGTCTTGTGCGTGGCGTCCACGGTGAACCCCGCGCGTTCTCCGCGGCTCATAGCCGCGGCCGAATTGAAGGTGCCCGGCCGATGTCACGCAGGCGGCGCGGGCGCAAGGTTCTCCGCGGCTCATAGCCGCGGCCGAATTGAAGGTCCCGATGCTGGTGGACGCGCTTGAGGCATACGGCGAGGGTTCTCCGCGGCTCATAGCCGCGGCCGAATTGAAGGCTGACCTACCAGAGTATGCGGCCGGTGGTGGTGAGGGTTCTCCGCGGCTCATAGCCGCGGCCGAATTGAAGGGTCAAGGACGGCACCACGCGCCCGTACACGGCCCCGTTCTCCGCGGCTCATAGCCGCGGCCGAATTGAAGGGGCGCGCCCACGCACCGCCGCCGGTTGTTCCTGGTGGTTCTCCGCGGCTCATAGCCGCGGCCGAATTGAAGGCGGACCCTGTTCCCGCGAGGCTACTTCCGGACGAGCGTTCTCCGCGGCTCATAGCCGCGGCCGAATTGAAGGACGATTCCCGACCTGAGCGCCTACGCGGCGGTGACGTTCTCCGCGGCTCATAGCCGCGGCCGAATTGAAGGGCTTCGGCCCGGGCGCGCAGTTGGTCCCAGGTCGCGGCGGGGAGCCGCTTACCGAAGTTCTCCGCGGCTCATAGCCGCGGCCGAATTGAAGGCACGGGCGGGGAGATGGTCGTGTTCGGGGGCTCGGAGTTCTCCGCGGCTCATAGCCGCGGCCGAATTGAAGGTTGGAATACTTGACAGCTTCATCCCGCACCGCCCGTGTTCTCCGCGGCTCATAGCCGCGGCCGAATTGAAGGGCCGACTTCGCAGAGCTTGACGAACTGTACGAAGACGCGTTCTCCGCGGCTCATAGCCGCGGCCGAATTGAAGGTCGCGCATCGCGCCCCGTGGTGGCGCGAAGTCCACGTGGGTTCTCCGCGGCTCATAGCCGCGGCCGAATTGAAGGACCTTTGCCCACGAGTCGAGGAACGCCGTGACGCGCGGTTCTCCGCGGCTCATAGCCGCGGCCGAATTGAAGGCAGAAGATCGACACGTCCGGCCGCGGCGGCCCGGCGGTTCTCCGCGGCTCATAGCCGCGGCCGAATTGAAGGCGCACGTTTGGGCCGAACTGTCACTGGCGTGCTGGGGTTCTCCGCGGCTCATAGCCGCGGCCGAATTGAAGGGTGTCCCTGTTCACCAACTTGCACGAACGTGACGCGGTTCTCCGCGGCTCATAGCCGCGGCCGAATTGAAGGCTCCTTTTCGGAAGTCAAAACAATCTGACTGTGAAGTTCTCCGCGGCTCATAGCCGCGGCCGAATTGAAGGGTTGTTCGGGATGCTCGCCTGAATCTTGTACGGCGTGTTCTCCGCGGCTCATAGCCGCGGCCGAATTGAAGGGTATGGTTGCTTGTTTTCCATGCCTGAAGCCTACCAGTTCTCCGCAGCTCATAGCCGCGGCCGAATTGAAGGGGCTCCAACGATACTTGCAGAGTAACCAGTTTCTAAGTTCTCCGCGGCTCATAGCCGCGGCCGAATTGAAGGTCGCCCCGCGCGAGGTAACCTGCATGGCGGCCGGGCGTTCTCCGCGGCTCATAGCCGCGGCCGAATTGAAGGTTGGTGGCCGGCACGACAATCGTCGTCATCCGGCCCGCGGGTTCTCCGCGGCTCATAGCCGCGGCCGAATTGAAGGGCCACGTCGCCGATCGGCACACCGCGGCTCACGAGGTTCTCCGCGGCTCATAGCCGCGGCCGAATTGAAGGTACAGCGAGGAGTTACCCGCGTCGGTGTGTGACCGGTTCTCCGCGGCTCATAGCCGCGGCCGAATTGAAGGGCCTGGGCGATTTGCTTCTGGTCCATGAACCCCGGCGGTTCTCCGCGGCTCATAGCCGCGGCCGAATTGAAGGGGCAACGGCCTGCCGCGCGCTGTCCGTGAGCGTCGTTCTCCGCGGCTCATAGCCGCGGCCGAATTGAAGGCCTCGCCTTGCCTCGCCAAACCTCACCAAGCCCCGGCGTTCTCCGCGGCTCATAGCCGCGGCCGAATTGAAGGGGCGAGCCGAGAACGTCGCCGCGCCACGCGCCGGCCGTTCTCCGCGGCTCATAGCCGCGGCCGAATTGAAGGTCGACAACTTTTCAACAATCTGTGGGTTGGTCATTTCGTTCTCCGCGGCTCATAGCCGCGGCCGAATTGAAGCTGACCGATTACGTCGGCGGGCACCACGGCACCCTGGGTTCTCCGCGGCTCATAGCCGCGGCCGAATTGAAGCCCGATGTCCCGCGCGATCCGCACCGGGCGTGTGGCCCAGGGTAAACGCACTCAATCTGCTGGAAAGCGTTGAGGATTAGCGGCCTGCGACGCGCGTGACTGGGTGGCCATCGCAGGCCCGCCTTCTCGTTGGTGTTGCGACGCCATACGATTCCGGCTTGGCCCCCACCGACTTGGAGTCCGCCGATGAGTGCCGCGCCCGGCCCGCGCCCGTTGATGGAGTACACGGCCCGGATCCCGGACCCGCGGGTCGAGTTGAAGTGCCTGCACGACTTGATCGATGTCATCATGATCGTCACCTGCGGGACGATCGTGGGTACCGATGACTTCGTGTCGATCGCGGACTTTGCCCGGGCCAAGGAGAGTTGGCCCCGAGATCGCCCGGGGCTGAAGTGGCGGAACGGGATCCCGTGTCACGACGCCCGGAACCGGGTGCTCGCCCTGGTCCGGCCGGAGGCGCTCCACCGGTCCTTCGTGGCCGGGGTGGCGGATGTGTCCGCGGGGCTCCAGGTGCCCCACATCCCGATCGACGGGAAGACCATGCGGGTTCCAAGCGGGTCACCGGCACGGGAGCTCGCAAGGCCACCCACGCGCGGACGATGTGGGCTCCGCCGTTGGGCCTCACCCTGGCCCAGGTGAAGACCGGCGAGAAGTCCAACGAGATCACCGCGATCCCCGAGTTGAAGTTCCCCACGTTTGGTGGGCAGCGGGAAAGCGGTGTAAACTCTGAGGCTCACCAAGTTTGGTGGACACGAGGTTAGCGGTGTAGACTCAAGCCAAGGAGTCCACCGGTGCCCCGCAAGCGTTCGACGTACACGGCTGAGTTCGAGCTGTCGGCCGTGAAGATGATCCTCGATCAGAAGCGGTCCGTCGCCGAGGCCGCGCGTCGTCTGGGTGTCAGCGAGAACCGGTTGCACGCCTGGAAGAAGGCGGTCGCCACGGACGGGGCCAACGCCTTCCCGGGCCACGGCAACCCGACGCCGGCCGAGGGCGAACTGCGACGACTGCGGGCCGAGAATGCCCGGCTGCGGGCCGAGCGGGATCTGCTAGAGCGTTTTCAGGTAATACGTAGCGACTCTGGGGTCATCAGCGCTTTGAAAAATAGGCGTTGCATGCTCGGAGAGCCGCTACGCATTACCTGAAAGTGCTCTAGATCATCCGGGCTGAATCGGGCTTCCATGAGGGCGGGTAGGTTCGCTAGATTCACACATTTAGCGGCCGACCCGCGTACGTCCACTTGTACGGCTTCGCTAGCGTGCTGTTGTAATAGTCAATGAACTTCAGGATGCGATCCCGCAGATCGTCCGTCGATCGGAACACCCCGCGACGGATCACCCGCCGGCTTAATACGCTGAACCAGATCTCGATCTGATTCAACCACGAGGTATGCTTCGGCACGTACACGAACCGCACCCGGTGGCTCGCGTCGGTCAAGAACGCCTTCCGCGTGGCCACGGATTTCAGCACCCCGCTCTGGCCCTTCGCTCCGAGCGTGTCCGTTGGGCTCCCGCATAACCCCGCGATCAACAGCACCAAGGTCGCCGAGCAATGGGTCGTCAGGTTGTCGGCCACGAAGATCCAACCGGCCGACGGGTCCGTGGCGATGGTGCGTGCGATGTGCGTGGCGAAGTCGGCCTCGCCGCGGGTCTTCTGGACGGTCGGAGCGATCACCTGGCCGGTTGCCACTTCGAAGTTGCCGATGAGCGTTTGCGTGCCGTGCCGCGTGTATTCGAACTCGCGCCGTTCCACCTGGCCGGGTCGCATCGGCTTGGTCGGGGCCTTCGGCTCGAGCGCCTGAATGCCCGTCTTCTCATCCACGCACACCGTGTGAGTGCCCTCCTTCTCCCGCCGCTGCGGCGCGTCTCGGTACGTCGCGCAGGCGTCACGCACTTGCGGCTCAAAGGCGGCCACGTCCTTCGGATGGGCGTTGAGCCAGTACCGGCTCTTGTGCGGTTGAAGTTCCGCCGCCTTTTAAAAGGCGTCCGACCTGTCGGACGGAAATCGAGGTCACGATGCCACGTTTGCGAACCTCTTCGGTCAACTCACGCGGGGTCCAGTGCGTGACCGGCCGCCCGGATTCCTCGGGTGGCTCGCACGCCACCGCCAGGATCCGGGCGATCTGCTCGGCCGTGAACGTGCCCCCACAACCGGCCCGCGGCAAATCGCCGAGCACCGCTTCAATGGCGGCACGCAGCGCCGGCGGCTTCTCGACGCATTCGACGACCGTCAACCGCTCGAACGCGTTCTGCCACCGCCGCCGCCAGGTGCCGATACCGTGCCGCTCACACCGGAGCTGTTGGGCGATCGGGTCGTTCTTGAGGCCGCCGAACGCGCGCAGGATGATTTCCGCGCGGTGGGCCAACCCGCGCGGGCACGACCGCGAAACGACCATCGCTTGCAGCACCTGCTGCTGACGTTCGGTCATGACCACCTTGGCCGCCATCCCGGGCATGACACAGGGCCGTTCCGTTATTCATGTTGGGGGATCCCGATAAGCCGTTGGGCGTGATCGGGGTGTACCTGGAGCCACTCAATGGCCTCGGAACAACTGTTGGCGGGTACGGTGTGTAACAAGTGGATCACGGCGTTCCGGAGCGCGGCCAGCACCTGCGGCGCGGCACCCCGTCGCACCCGGCACGCATCCTCGCGCAGAGTCACATCCCGCACGTAGTGCAGTTGGTTCTCGATGAGCCAATGCGACCGGAGCCAGTCCAGAAGTGCTCGTGCGTCGGCCCGCTCCCCGGATAGGCTGGTGATCCCGTGTGACACCTCGACGGTGGTCACACCTCGGATCGTCCGCTTGCGGGTCACCCGGAATCCTTGCTTCAGCCCGGCCCACCGGTCGTGGGCGGTTAGCACCGGAGTGGTGCGCACGGTCCGCGCCTCGATCCGCCCGTGCCCCTTGTCCACCGTCGTGGCCTGGCGCCCCAGTTGCTCGAGCGTTGGGACCGGCTCAGGGGGACGTGGCCGCCGCGAGTCCTCGGGCGGCGTCCTCGAACCCCAATCCGGCCTCGATGTCGCTCACCAACCCCGGTTGGTTGTCCTTGGCCACCAGCACGTAATGGCCCCCGCCCGCGATCACCTGTTGGGCCAGATCACGCTGACCGAACATGGCGTCCCCGGTGAGCACCGAACCGGCCACCGGTACGATCCCCAACAACGTTAGGGCCGCCTTGTGCTCGTTGGTCTTGGCGTCCACCCGCACCTGGGCCAGCACCGCGCGCGCCGCCGGGGCGTAGGCCGCCACCAGGTGCGCGCCCGGCACCTCCCCATCCCGGCTGCCGCGCAACGTCTTGCCATCCAGGGCGATGTGGGCCCGGGCCACGGGGCCGACGCGCCCGTCGAGCCACCGGGTCCGGGCCGCTTCGAGTTGCTGGGGATCGAACCGGCGCAGGGTCCGGGACCGGGTCGACGCGGCCGGGGTCTTGCCGCGTCGGAACCCGAGCGCGTGGGCCAGCGGGACCCCGTGCTGGCGCCCGAACCGAGCGATCCCCTGGAGGCTGGTGCGCCCCATCAGAAGGGCCAACGTGACCAACCCGAGCACTGCCGGCAGCGGGTGGATCAGGCCCTGCAACCCGCGCGGGTCCGGGATCGTTGACAACTCCTCATACAGCGAGCGCGCGGGCATCGAGCACCTCGGGTCGAAGGAGTTCCCCATCTACCCAACAAACCCGCTCGCGCCAAGATGAAATAAGGAACGGCCCTGCATTAACTCCCGCGGGTCGATCTTGCGTCCGGCGGAGAAGATGGCAAAGTAGGCCCTCGGTTGGAAGCCCGATTCAGCCCGGATGATCTAGTGAGTTGCGGACGCTATGCGCGGCTCCGCGCCCGCCCCATCGCCGGGGGCCGCTCCGGCCTTACCAGCACGCAGTTTGTCTTGCTCTCGTAACAGGGAGAGACGCGGACCGCATGCGCCACGATTGCCGTCACTTCGGCAGTTCGTGAATCGTGTTGTGGATCGTCCCCGTCACCGCCCGGCCGTCCCGGCCCTTCACGCGGTACGCGATCTCCATACCCCAGGTCGGTGCGAGGTCCGGGAGGTCCAGACGCACCGTCTTGCCGTCGGCCGAAACGGTCGCTTTCTGAACCGCGAGCGGGCGCTCGTCGACGTGCTTCGACCCGTAGTTCTGGCTCCGCTTCAGCCCCCACACCTTCACCGCGTAGTTCTTCGGGTCGGCCGCGGCGGTCGCGTCCAGCGGGTCGGTGAACGTCACCTCCACGCCCCCCGCCCGCGCCTTCAGCACCACCGGCAGGTCGGCGGGCCGGCCCGTGTACCGTACCCGGTAGAACCCGCCCGCGGCGGTCTGGTTACCCGCCCAGGCGAACATGCCGCACACGTACAACTGCCCGTCGACCGGCCCGAACCGCGGGCGCATGATCCCGGTGGGGAACGTCGGCAGCGGCAGCGCGCACATCCCGCCCTGCGCCTGACCGTTCACCACCTCGTGCGGCACCACGTACAGCTTCCCGTGCCCGTATGAGGTGTTCAGCAGCGCCCCTTTCAGCGGCCCCCAATTGTCGCTCGTCACCCACACCAGTTCCGCCGGCGAGCGGTCGAAGCTGTTGGTGATCCAGCACAGCGGCTGCTTCATCGCCGCGTCGCTCGTGTCGGTGAGGTCGGTGTAGCCCCACATGTTCCCGTAGAACCCGCCCTTCGTGACGAGGTTGATGCGGTTCTTTGGCGTCCAGAACCCCTCCTGGTCCGTCACGAAGAACGTGCCGTCCGGGTTCAGGCACACCCCGTTCGCGGCCCGGAACCCGGTGGCCAGGACCTCCGTCTTCGAGCCGTCCTTCGCCACCTTCAGCAGCGTGCCGTGGTGCGGCACCAGCGCCGGGAGCGCGTGCCGGCCGCTCTTGGCGTAGTAGAAGTTCCCGTCGGCGTCGGTCTGGAGCCCCATCGCGAACTCGTGGAAGTGCTCCGTCACCTGGTGGTCGCTGTTGAAGCACTCGTAGAAGTCCGCTTCGCCGTCGCCGTTGAGGTCGCGCAGCGTCACGATCTGGTCGCGGCAGCACACGAAGATCGCCCCGTCGCGCACCTTCAGCCCGAGCGGCTGAAACAGCCCGGACGCGATCCGCTGCCACGTCAGCGCGCCGCCGGGGGCGCCGAGGCCACTTACCAGCCACACGTCGCCGTCCCAGGAGCACACGGCCATCTGCCGGCCGCCCGGGAGGAAGTCGAACCCGGTGAGCCGCAGTTGCGCGTTCCACGGGTTAGGCTCCGGCAGCCCGAACGTGTCCACCGCGAACGGACCGCTGTCTTTGCCAACCGTCACGGCCGTTTTGAGCACCTCCGGCCACCGCCGCGGCCCGCCCGCCGTGAGCGGCGCGAGAGCGACCGGGGCCGGCGAGGTCTTCGCGTACCCCTGGAGCGCCGCGGCCGTGCCCTTCGCCAGCAACACCTTCACCCGCCGCGGCTCGCGCCGGGCCGGCACCTTCAGCAGCACGAAGCCGTCCGCCCGCGCGAGTTCCGCGCCCGGTTCGCCCACCAGTTCCACCGCGACGCCGTCCGGCGCCAGCCGCGCGAGCAGGTCGTGCGCGGTCGGGCCGAACTCCAGCGTGCGCGTGAAGACCGCGACGCCCGGCTGTTTCGGGTCGCTCTCCGTCCCGAACAGTTCCAGCACGTCCGCCCGGCCGACGCGGTACGACAGAACGGTGCGGTCGCCGTACTGATAGGCGCCTTTGAACGCGGCCCACGATTTCGGCAGCGGGCCGTAGGGGCGCTTGTCGCGGCCGAGCGGTCGCGGGTCACGGAAGCCGCCGGTTTCGGGGTCGGCCCAGCCCGGCCCGACCGGCAGCGCGAACGCCACGTCGCCCGCGAGTTTCGGATGGATCTGGTGCTGGCCGTTGAAGTGGATGCCCTTCCAGTCGATGAAGCCGTCGCCGGCCCACGCCGCCGCGAACCGCATGGTGTCGTGGTCGAACAGCGCCCACCGCTTCCCGCGGGACACGCCGCCGGCGCCCGCGTCGAGGCGCACCGCGACGCCCTTGTACGCGGTGTTCGGCCCCGGCCCGCCCACCTCGTAGGTGTTCATCAGGCTCGGGCCGTAGTCCGCCGCGGCCCACGGCTCGACGTTCGCCGGGGCCGGGCCGAACTCGCCCTTCTTGCCCGCGGGCAGCTTGGCCAGGTAGGCGTCGTCGGCCTTCGTGTACCGGCCGGGGTTGTGCGGCTTCAGGTACGTTTCGCGGATGTAGTGGATCACGTCGTACTTCTGCCGCGGCACCATCCACGTCTGCGGGGCCATCAGGCCGTACCCGCGGGTGAGCGTCTGGTACAGGCTGTAGGGGTCGCTCCCGTTCTTGAACGCGTGCGCGGCGAACCGCGGCGACGCGGGCAGCGAGCCGGGCTGGTCCTTGGTGCCGTGGCAGTTCGCGCACACCCGCGCGTAAATCGCCTCGCCGCGCCGCAGCGCCTTGTCGTCGAGGGCGCGGATAAGGCCGGTGTGGTCGAGGTCCTTTTCGTACCCGGGTATCACGAGCGCCGTCACCGGTGGGCGCAGCTCACGCGCCCGCCCCGGCCCGCCCTCGGCAACCTCAATGAGGTACCGCGCGAGGTCGAGGAACTGCTGCCGGTCGGACAGCAGGTCCGCCAGCCCGTCGGGCATGAGCGACTGCGCGGCGGTCGTGCGCTTCGCCACGTCCGCTTTCGGAACGCTGACCCGGCGGCCGTTCGCCGCGGGGTCAACGAGCGCGAGCGCGTCGGCCGTTTCGCCCGCGAGCAGCCCGGTGATCGTGCGGTCGTCGGTGGTGATGACCGTGACCGTTTCGTAGCCCTTTTTGATCTGCTTCGAGGGGGCGAGGACCGATTCGATCAGGTGCTCGGCGGTCGTCCCCTTGTCCGCGCGCGCCAGGTCCGGGCCGAGGGGTACGCCCGCCTCCGCGTCGTGGCACTTGGCGCAGCCGAGGAACGGCTGGAAGAACAGCACCGCGCCGCGGGCGGCGTCGCCCCGGGTCCGCGCGTCCTTCGCGAGCGCCGCGGGCGGTTCCGTCGCGAGCCGCCGCGCGAGCGACTCGGGCTGCGCGCTCAGGTGCGGGGACAGGCACGCCGCCGCAACGAGCGCGAGCGGCACCGGGCGCCAGTGGTGTGTCATAACGGCCTCATCAGGTGTGCCGGAGTCC